>CAZFVH010000004.1:0-4089 GCA_964522465.1 uncultured Rubrivivax sp.
CCCCCCCGCCCCCCCCGCCCCCCCCCCCCCCCCCCCCCCCCCCCCCCCCCCCCCCGACCGCAAAGCGCCACCTGCCCAAGGCCGCGCTGCAGGGCTCACAGGCGTGATCAGGTCCACGCTGTCACCCCTGAGTCCCGTCGGCGCCTGTCCTCCTTACGTCCCTCACACCCAGGCCTGGATCACGTAGTCGTACAGCGCCTGCGCGTTGGTCATGTCCACGCGTTGCAGCGCGATCTTCCAAGATTCCCCCCGGCGCACCAAGGTGTGCCGGTAGCTGCCGCCGAAGTGGCGCACCACGTCGCGGCGCAACTCCATCATTTGGAAGCGGGCGTACACCTCCACGCGCTCGGCGGTGGCCGACTCGATCAGGATGCCGCCGACCATGTGGTTGGTGCCCCAGGCCGCCGCCTGCGACCAGGCGTTGGGGTGGTTCAGCCGCCCCATGCGCACCTCCATCAGCAGGCGGTCCTCGGCGAAGATCGAGGGCTCGGCCATCCAGTCGGTCTGGTCGGGCGTGGACGGCATCCAGTACACGCCCTCGTCGTCGAACAGCGCGGTCCAGTCGGCCCAGGCCTTGGCGTCCAGCATCGCCGCCTGGCGGTGCAGCAGCGTCTCGACCTCGCGCTGCAGCGCCGCGTCGACAGCGGCCGCCGGCTGCGGCACATAGCCGCGCGCGGGCATGCGGCCGCGGCCCATGTGGTCGGGGGCGATGGACTCGGCCCCGGTCATCGAGTGGATGGCTTCGATCACGACCCCGGTGCCCAGGGCCTGGCTGACTTCTTGCTGGCTCATGGTTCAGGCTCCGGCAGGGGTGGTGGCGGGGGCAGAGGCAGGGGTGCAGGCGGCATCGGCGCCAGACCCGGCAGCGGCATCGGCGGTCAGCGCCGGCCCGATGTACTGCGACCAGGCGCGGAACTGGTTGCGCATCACCACCTCCGAAGTCCCCTTGCTCGAGTACAGCACGCCGTCACGCTCGGTGTCGGTGCCGTGGTGCCGGTGCAGGCTGACCCACTCGCCGCCCGTGGACTCCAGCCCGCGCTGGGCCTTGGTCCAGTTCTCCAGATCGTCGGCGTTGATCATCGTCGCCGGCGAGTTGACCAGGTTGTAGTACCACAGCGAGCGCCGGTAGATGGCCTCGGGAGCCCCCTTGAGCCGGAAGTGCCAGATCTCCGAAATCGTCTTGTCGGGGGCGACCGGGCGCAGGCAACGCAGCTGCTGCAGCGGCGACTGCACCGACAGGTAGGGGTAGACCAGCACGTGGTGGATGCTGCGCGACAGGTACTCCTCGGCCTTGGCCTCGCCGTAGGCCTGTTTCAGCAGCGTCTCGTACTCCACCGTGTCGGGGTCGGTCGGGCGCAGGCCCATGTAGGCCTTGAGGATGCCGTGGCCGTGGGGGAAGTTGACCGTCTGCACCTGGTCCCACTGGTCGAAGCTGGAGGCGAAGGTCGACAGGTAGTGGAAGAACAGCGGCGCCTTACCCTGCTCGGCCTTGATGCGCTGCTCGACGCGGCGCGCGGGCACGCCGGTGGACTGGTGCGTGACCGAGGGGTGCAGCGCGTCGAGCTGGTTCTCCATGAAGAACTTCCAGTTCGAGTGCTGCATCACGCGGTGGCACACGCGCACGGCCTCGACCTCGCCCACGGGCGAGCGGTCGCACATGTCATCGAAGGCCACCTTGGCCTCGCCGAGGAAGTCTTCCAGGCTCGGGCCTTCGGCGCTCAGGCTGGCAAAGACGAAGCCGCGGTAGCTCGCCACCCGCGCGGCCGGCTTCATGCTGCAGTCCGGGTCGTCCATGTGCAGCCGGGTGCCGTCGTAGGCCTGCTTCAGCGGGATGGCGCGCACGCGGCCGTCGAGGTGGAAGCTCCAGGCGTGGTACGAGCAGACGAAGCCGTTGCCGGTGTTGCCGCTTTGGTTGCCGCACAACTGCACGCCGCGGTGCGGGCAGCGGTTGTAGAGCACGTGGATGGCGCGGTCCTTGGCGCGCACCATCACCATGGGCTGGCGGCCGATCTGCACCGTGTGGTAATCGCCCGCCTCGGGCACCTGCGACTCGTGGCCGCAGTAGACCCAGATCTTCTCGAAGATGTGCGTCATCTCCAGGTCGAACAGGGCGGGATCGGTGTAGACGCTGCGGTGCACCCGGTCGGGCTGCACGAGCTGTTCGAGTGTGGGCAAGGGCATGGATGGTGTCTCCGTGGTGACGGGACGCACCTTATCAAAGGGCGCGCGCCGCACCTACAACCTTCCATGCCATTTCCATTACGATAGGTTATGGATTACCGCAAGGTGCAGCTCTTCCTGGCCGCGGTGCGCCACGGCAACCTGACCGAGGCCGCGGCCGAGCTCGGCCTGTCGCAGCCTGCGCTGTCCAAGAGCCTGAAAGCGCTGGAGCGCTCGCTGGGCGTGCGGCTGCTCGAGCGTGGCCGCTTCGGTGTCAGCCCGACGCTGTTCGGCCAGGCCCTGCTGCAACACGGGCAGGTGGTCGAGGCCGAGCTGCGCCACGCGCTGGGCGAGATCGAGGCGCTCAAGGGCGCGCGTCAGGGCCATGTGCGCGTGGGCTGCGGCCCCACCGAGGCCAACCGCCTGCTGCCGCGCGCGCTGCAGCGCCTGGCCGAGCGCGAGCCGGGCGTGCGCGTGACGGTGCTCTACGGCCTGAACGAGGCGCTGATGCCCTGGGTCAAGCAGGGCGAGGTCGACTTCGCGCTGTCCTCGGTGCCCCCGAGGGCGCAGGACCCGGACCTGCGCCACGAGCCGCTGTTCACCGAGACGGCCGTCGTCGCCGCGCGCGCAGGCCATCCGCTGGCGCGACAGATGCAGATCAGCCCGCAGCGCCTGATCGACTACCCCTGGATCCTGCCGCGCCAGCGCGAGCTCGAGCGCCTGGCCTTCGACGACTACTTCCGCCGCCACGGCCTGGAGCCGCCCCAGGCCACGACCGAGACCACGTCCACCGTGCTGATGAAGTCCTGCGTGATGCTGGGCGACGCGCTGACCTTCATCCCGCGCGAGCTGATCTGGTGGGAAGTGCAGGCCGGCCAGCTCACCGCTCTGGACGTCGCCGGCACCGACTGGACCCGCATCGTCGGCTTGACCCGCCGCCGCGTCGGCTCGCTCGGGCCGGCGGGCCGGCTGCTGGCCGAGGCGGTGGCGGCCGAGGCGCGGGTGCTGTTCGGGGCGTGAAACTCCTGCGCTGCGAGGACGCGTAGGACACCCTGCGACAACGCCAGGGACCTCCCGGCTTCACACCCCCAGGTAGCGATGCCACAAGCCCGGGTCGGCATTCAGCGCCGCCGAGCTGCCGCGCCAGACCACGCGGCCGCGCTCCAGGATCAGGTGGTGATCGGCGATCTCGACCAGGCGGTTGACGTATTTGTCAACCACCAGCAGCGTCTGCCCCTCGGCACGCAGCTGGCGCAGGCAGCGCCAGATCTCCTCGCGGATCAGCGGCGCCAGGCCCTCGGTGGCCTCGTCGAGGATCATCATCCTGGGATTTGTGACCAGGGCGCGGCCGATGGCCAGCATCTGCTGCTCGCCGCCGGACAGTTGCGAGCCGAGGTTGCGCTTGCGCTCGGCCAGGCGGGGAAAGAGCTCGTACACGCGGCGAGCATCCCAGAGCGGGGCGCCGTTTGACCCACCCGCACCGTTGCGTCGCGCCTGGAAGGCGGTCAGATGCTCATCCACGCTGAGGTTGGGGAAGACCTGGCGGCCTTCGGGCACCAGTGCCAGCCCCATGCGGCCGATGCGGTCCGGGCTCCAGCCGTCCACGGCCTGTGAGGCGAAGCGGATCTCGCCGGCACGCGCGGGCTTCAGCCCCATCAGCGTGCGGATCAGCGTCGTCTTGCCCATGCCGTTGCGGCCGAGCAGGCCGACGACCTCGCCCGGCCGGACGGTCAAGTCGACGCCGAACAGCACCTGGCTGGCACCGTAGGCCGACTCGATGCCGGTGGCTTGCAGCAGGGGCTCAGCCATGCCGGTCTCCGTCGGCTCGGGTGTTGCCGTGGCCTGCCGTGGCGCCCTCGGCCGACGGTGCGGCATGGGCTCCCTGGGCTGTCTGAGCCCGACGAACCGGCTGAACTGGCTGGGCCGTCT
>CAZFVH010000004.1:4189-77645 GCA_964522465.1 uncultured Rubrivivax sp.
CGTCTGGGTCGTCTGGGTCGTCTGGGCCAGGTGCGCCCCGAGGTCCTCGCCCAGGTAGGCGGCTACCACCTGCGGGTCCTGGCGGATCGCCTCGGGTGCGCCCGAGGCGATCACCGCGCCGTTGACCAGCACCGTGATGCGGTCGGCCAGCCGGAACACCGCGTCCATGTCGTGCTCGACCAGCAGGATGCCGCACTCGCGCCGAAGTTCGTCGATCAGCACGACCAGACGCTGCGTCTCCTCCGGGCCCACGCCGGCCATCGGCTCGTCCAGCAGCAGCAGGCGCGGCTGCGTGGCCAGGGCCAAGCCGATCTCGAGCACGCGCTGCTCGCCGTGGGACAGCGCGCTGGCCAGCGCATCGGCCTGGGGCTGCAAGGCCAGGCGCTGCAACAGCGCATCCGCCGCGTCGCGCAGCGCGCGCTCGGCGGCCACCGGGCGCCAGAAGCGCAGGCTGCTGCCGCTGCGGGCCTGCACCGCCAGCGCCAGGTTGTCCCGGACGGTGAAGGTCTTGAACAGCCGCGTGATCTGGAAGGAACGCGCCAGGCCGCGCGCCACGCGCTCGTGGGTCGACAGCGCGGTCACATCGGCGCCGTCGAAACGCACCCGCCCCGCGTCCGGGCGCAGGTGCCCCGACAGCTGCGCCACCAGGCTGGTCTTGCCGGCCCCGTTCGGGCCGATCAGGGCGTGGATCTCGCCAGGGCGCACGTCCAGGTCGACGTGGTCGGTGGCCACCAGCGCGCCGAAGCGCTTGACCAGGCCCTGCACCTGCAACAGGGCCGGCGACGTCCGGGCGTCGCTCATGGCCTGCCGTCCTTGCGCCGACGCGGCCAGCGCAGCCCGGCCAGCCCCTTGGGCGCCAGCAGCACCACGGCCAGCAGCACCCAGCCGACGTAGAACTGCCAGTGGATCGTGTACTCGGCGATGACGTCTTCCAGCGTCAGCAGTACGATCGCGCCCCACAGACCGCCAGCCAGCGTGCCCACGCCACCCAGGATCACCATCACCATCAGCAGCCCGGATTGCGTCCAGTGCAGCAGGTTGGGGCTGACGTAGTTCTGCTGGTTGACCATCAGCGCCCCGGCCAGGCCGCCGAGCGCGCCGGCCATGACGAACAGGATCAGCTTGTAGCGGTAGACCGGGTAGCCGATGGACTCGGCGCGCACCTCGTCGTCGCGGATGGCCAGGATCACGCGCCCGAAGCGGCTGTGCATCAGCCGATGGATGCCAAATAGGCAGGCCGCCAGCAAGGCGAGCACGAAGAAGTAGAAGGTCGTGTCGTCCTTCAGGTCCAGCCCGAAGCCGAAGGCCGAGCGCTCGGACAGGTTCAGGCCTTCGTCGCCTCCGTAGGCCTTGACCGAGTTGACGAGGTAGAAGACCATCTGCGCGAAGGCCAGCGTGATCATGATGAAGTACACGCCGCGCGTGCGCAGCGACACCGCGCCGATCACGGCGGCGAAGGCCGCGGCGATCGCCATGGCCAGCGCGAAGCCGATCCAGCCGTTGGGCACGCCTTCGGTGATCAGGATGCCCACGGTGTAGGCGCCGATGCCGACGAAGGCCGCGTGGCCGAAGGACACCAGCCCGCCATAGCCCAGCACCAGGTTCAGGCTGACAGCGGCCAGACCGTAGATCAGCATGCGGCTGGCCATGCTGATGTAGAAGGTCTCGTCGAGGGCTTGCATCGCGAAGGGGAAGGCGACGGCCACGCCGGCGGCCAGCCACCAGGCCCAGGCGCGGGATGTCTGCATGTGCTTCATCTGCCGTCCCCGCTCAGGACCGCGCCGCGAACAGCCCCTGCGGACGCAGGAACAGCACCACGGCCATCAGCAGGTAGATCAGGATGGACGCCACCGCCGGCGCGGCGGCGGCGGCCCACTGCGGCGGCAGGAACTCGCGGAACAGGAAGGGCAGCAGCGTGCGGCCGAAGGTGTCGACGAAGCCCACGAGCAGCGAGCCCACGAAGGCCCCCCAGATCGAGCCGATGCCGCCGATCACGATGACGACGAAAGCCAGGATCAGGATGCTCTCGCCCATGCCCACCTGCACCGCCAGCAGCGGCCCCAGCATCGCCCCGGCCACCGCGCACATCGCCGCCCCCAGGCCGAAGACGGCGGTGAACAGCCACTTGATGTTCACCCCCATGGCCAAGGCCATCTCGCGGTTGGACGCACCCGCGCGCACCAGCGCACCCACGCGGGTGCGCACGACCAGCAGGTACAGCAGCGCCGCCAGCGCCAGCCCCACGCCGATGATCAGCAGCCGGTAGCTGGGGTAGTACAGCCCGGGCACCAATTCCACCGGACCGGACAGCGCGGCCGGCGGCGACAGGGGCAGATCCGAGCCCCAGATCATCCGCACCGATTCGTTCAGGATCAGGATCAGCGCGAAGGTGGCGAGCACTTGTGACAGATGGTCGCGTGCATACAGCGTGCGCAGCAGCGTGGCCTCCAGCAGCATGCCCACCACGGCCGTGGCCGGCACCGCCAGTAGCACGCCCCACACGAAGCTGCCCGTCAAGGACGTGAACCAGGCGGCGAAGAAGGCGCCGACCATGTACAGCGCGCCGTGCGCCAGGTTGATCATGTCCATGATGCCGAACACCAGCGTCAGCCCGGAGGCCAGCAGGAACAGCATCAGGCCGAACTGCAGTCCGTTGAGTGTCTGCTCGAGCAGCAGGATGCCGGTCATTCGGTGAGGAGGTCAACGAAAGGCCCGCCGAGGCGGGCCGAGGGTTCGGCCGGCCGAGACTGCGTGTCGGCAGCCCCGGCTGGGGGGGTTCCGCCAGTCGGGCAGCCGGGATCGGCGCGATCCCGGGCCCGGCAGGTGCCTCAACGCATCGGGCACTCCTGCACGTAGGCGTCGCCGTGTGCGGTGAAGATGGGCTGTCCGACGATGCGGTTGACCAAGCGGCCCTGGGCGTCCTTCTGGATCTCGCGCAGGTAGTAGTTCTGGATCGGGTACTGGTTGGTGTTGAACTTGAAGTTCCCGCGCACCGAGTCGAACTTCGCGGCCTTGATGGCTGCGCGCAGCGCGTCCTTGTCGTCGAGCTTGCCGCCCACGGCCCGGACCGCCGAATCGATCAGCATCGCGGTGTCGTAGCCCTGCGAGGCGTAGACGGTGGGCAGGCGCTTGTACTCCTTCTCGAACTCGGCGACGAAGCGCTTGTTGGCGGCGTTGTCCAGATCGATGCCCCAGTGCGCGGCGTCGAACAGCCCGAGCATGGGCTCGCCCACCGCGCGGATCACGTCCTGGTCGGTGCCGAAGCCGGGCTGGATCAGCTTGGTGGTCTTGTTCAGGCCGGCGGCGACGAACTGCTTGATGAAGTTGATGCCCATGCCGCCCGGCAGGAAGGTGTAGACGACCTCGGGCTTGGCGGCGCGGATCTCGGCGAGCTCGGCGGCGTAGTCCAGTTGCCCGAGCTTGCTGTAGACCTCGGCCACCACCTGGCCCTTGTAGAAGCGCTTGAAGCCGGCCAGCGAGTCCTTGCCCGCCTGGTAATTGGGGGCCAGCAGGAAGGCGCTCTTGACGCCCTGGTTGGTCGCGTACTGGCCGGCGGCCTCGTGGTAGGCGTCGTTGGGCCAGGACACGGCGAAGAAGTAGGGGCTGCAGCCTTTGCCGGCAATGGGGGACGGCGCGGCGTTCGGGCTGAGGTAGAAGGTCTTTGCGTTGACCGCCTCGGGCAGGCCGGCCAGCATGATGTTGGAGAACACCACGCCGGTCATGAAGTCGACCCGGTCGCGCTTGACCAGGCGCTCGAAGGCCTGCTTGCCCACGTCGGGCTTGAACTGGTCGTCGACGATGGTCACGTCCGCCGGCAGGCCGCCGAGCTTGCCGCCGTTGAGCTTGACCGCGAGCATGAAGGCGTCGCGGATGTCCACGCCCAGCGCCGCCGAGGGGCCGGACAGCGTGCTGACGAAGCCGACCTTGACCTTGTCGGTGGCCCAGGCCGGGAGGGTCCAGGTGGCACCGACGACGGAGGCGGCCAACAGGCCGGCGAGCAGACCGGATCGCATGGATGAATCCTTTACGCTTTGGGACAGGTTGACGGGGTGCCGATGCAAGCCGGCCGATAGCTGATGTGCCCGGTCGGGATGCGGCCCCGTACAGGCAAACGCAAGGCAATCTAGCACAGCGTATCCGCCGCTTGAAGCCTCGGAATCCCTGATGTGCGACCGCTCGTTCCGGCCGGCGGCCGCGGCCCACGCCGCATGGCCCGAGAACGCTACACTCCCTCCCGCGCCGATTTGCTCCAGCTTGCGGGCGCTTCACAAATGCCGCTAAACAAGGGACTCGGTCCACCCGGTGTCCGCTCGATGCGGTTCCGGGTGTTTTCGTTTTTGCGGGTCACGATGGGTTCGGTCGGTCAGGTCACACCGCAGCACATGTCGTTCAGCGCGCCGCTGCCGCTGAAGAGCGGTGCCGTGCTGCCGGCCTACCGTCTGGTGTACGAGACCTACGGCACGCTGAACGCGCAGCGCAGCAACGCCGTGCTGGTGTGCCACGCGCTGAACGCCAGTCACCACGTGGCCGGCACCTACGCCGGGCAGGCGCGCAGCGAGGGCTGGTGGGACAACCTGGTGGGCCCGGGCAAGCCACTGGACACGGAGCGCTTCTTCGTCATTGGTGTCAACAACCCCGGCTCGTGCTTCGGCTCCACCGGTCCCAAGGACGAGAACCCCGCCACCGGTCGGGCTTGGGGCGCGGACTTTCCGGTGGTCACCGTCGAAGACTGGGTGGACGCGCAGGCGCGCCTGCTGGATGCCCTGGGCATCGAGCAGCTGGCCGCGGTCGTCGGCGGCAGCCTGGGCGGCATGCAGGCCTTGAGCTGGACCTTGCGACATCCCCACCGGGTGCGGCACTGCGCCGCGATCGCCACGGCGCCCAAGCTCTCGGCGCAGAACATCGCCTTCAACGAGGTGGCGCGCCGCGCCATCGTCACCGACCCGGATTTCCACGGCGGGCACTTCTACGCCCACGGCGTGCTGCCCCGGCGCGGGCTGCGCGTGGCGCGGATGATCGGTCACATCACCTACCTGTCCGACGACGCGATGGAGCAGAAGTTCGGCCGCGAGCTGCGCGCCGCCGAGTTCGGCTACAGCACCCAGGACATCGAGTTCCAGATCGAGAGCTACCTGCGCCACCAGGGCGACAAGTTCAGCGAGTACTTCGACGCGAACACCTACTTGTTGATCACGCGCGCGCTCGACTACTTCGACCCGGCGCGCGAGCACGGCGGCGATCTGTCGCGCGCCATGGCCGCGGCGCGCGCCTGCCGCTTCCTCGTCGTCAGCTTCACCACCGACTGGCGCTTCTCGCCGGCGCGCTCGCGCGAGATCGTCAAGGCGCTTGTGGACAACCGCATCCCGGTCAGCTATGCGGAGATCGCCGCGCCTCACGGGCACGACGCCTTCCTGCTCGACGATGAGCGCTACCACCGCGTCGTGCGCGCCTGGTTCGACCGCGTGACCACCGACTGAAGACTCTGCCATGTCCGAGCGCCGTGACCTCGAGATCATCGCTGCCCTGGTGCCGGCGGGCTCGCGCGTGCTCGACCTGGGCTGCGGCACCGGCGAGATGCTGTCCCACCTGCAGCACACCCGCGGCTGCAGCGGCTACGGTGTCGAGATCGACGATGCCAACGTGCACGCCTGCGTCCAGCGCGGTATCGACGTGCTGCAGCTCAACCTCGAGGACGGCCTGGCGCTGTTCGAGGACCAGAGCTTCGACGTCGTGCTGCAGATCGAGACGCTGCAGCACCTGCGCAACACCGAGCGCATGCTGCGCGAGACCGCGCGTGTGGGGCGCATCGGCGTGGTGAGCTTTCCCAACTTCGCGCACTGGCCCAACCGGCTGCGCGTGGCGCTGGGTCGCATGCCGGTGACCAAGGCGCTGCCCTACGAGTGGTACGACACACCCAACATCCGCGTGGGTACCTTCGCCGACTTCGAGGTGCTGGCACGCAAGAACGGGCTGAAGGTCACCGACGCTTTCGGCCTTCAGGATGGCGAGGTGGTGCGCCGTTGGCCCAACCTGATGGCCAGCATGGCGGTGTTCCGGATCGAGCGCGGTTGAGGTGGTCGCTCCCGCTCCCGCTCACCGCGCCGGGACGGCGCGATCGCTCGCGCCGGTCGGAATGGATGGACGATCGCCCGGCCGGCGAGGCTCGGCGGCCTCGACGTTGCGGATGAGGCTCCTGACATGAACCCCTTCGACGATGCCGTCGCCTACGCCCTGGCGCACGAGGTGGACTGGACGAGAGACCCGCTCGCCGAGCCGGCGCGCTGGGGCATCCACCAGGCGGACCCGGCGCCGTGGAACCGCCTGCTCGGGCCGGTGCAGGCGCGTGGCGGCGTCAGCGGCGTGATCCTGCAGGCCGGGCGGGTGCGCTGCGCCTGGGGCGAGCCGCACCGGGCCGACCTGACCTTCAGCGTGGCCAAGACCTATCTGGCGCTGCTGGCCGGCCTGGCGCATGCGCGCGGCCTGCTGCCCGACCCCGACGCGCCCGTGTCGGCGACCCTGCCGGGCATCGGCTTCGACAGTGCGCACAACCGAGGCATCACCTGGGCGCACCTGCTGTCGCAGACCAGCGAGTGGGAGGGCACCTGTTTCGGCGTGCCCGAGACGGTCGACCGCTACCGCACCGTCGCGCTCGACCCGCGCCCGGCTGCTGGTCGCAAGGGCGATGCGCGACCGCTCGGGCCGCCGGGCAGCCACTGGGAATACAACGACGTGCGCATCAACCAGCTCTCGCTGGCGCTGCAGCACCTGTGGCGCCAGCCACTGCCCGAGGTCTTCGAGCAGGAGATCCTGCGCCCGCTGGGCGCGCGCGACGCTTTCGCCTGGCGCGGCTACGACGGGGTCGTCGTCGACCTGCCGGCCACCGCCACCGAGCCCGCCCGGCGCATGCCCTGCACGCCCGGCGGCTCCCACTGGGGCGGCGGCGTGTCGATCAGCGCGCATGACCAGGCCTTGGTCGGCCAACTGTTGCTGCGCCAGGGGCGGGCCACGATCGACGGGCGCGAGCAGGCCCTGATCCCCGCCGGGTGGATCGCGCGCATGGCCACGCCGCAGCCGCTGGCGCCGTTCTACGGCTGGCTCACCTGGCTGAACCCGGGCCGCCGGCAGTTCCCGGCCGCCAGCGCCGACAGCGTGCTGATGATGGGCGCGGGCGGGCACTTCGTATGGGTCGAGCCCTCGCATGATGCGGTGGTCGTCGTGCGCTGGCTGGACGCGGCCTGCTTCGGCGGCTTCGTCGAACGCGTGGCGGCAGCCTGGTCGGGCGCAGCGCGGGCCTGAACGCCGACCGGCGTGGTGGAATCACGCCGTGCCGGCCGGGTCGGCGCGGCCCATGCAGGCGCCGTCATCCGACGGCGCGATCCACGGAGAGGACATGCGATGATAGCCCAGGTGGTGGCAAATGTGACGGTGGGCCTGATCGGCCTGGGCGCGATGGGCGCCGGCATGGCGGCGTCGCTGCGGCGTGCGGGGATGTCCCCGCGGGTCTTCGACATCCGCCCCGGCGTGGCCGAAGCGTTCGCGCGCGACGGTGGCGTGGCCTGCGACAGCGTGGCAGCGGTGGCGGCCGACTGCGACGTGGTCGTCTCGGTCGTCGTCAACGCGCAGCAGACCGAGGACGTCCTGTTCGGCAGTGGCGGCGCCGCGGCGGCGATGCGCCCGGGCAGCGTCTTCGTGATGTGCTCGACGGTGGACCCGAACGTGTCGATCGACTTCGAGCGACGGCTCGAGGCCCAGGGCCTGCACTACCTGGACGCGCCGATCTCGGGCGGGGCCGTCAAGGCCGCGGCCGGCCAGATCACGATGATGACTGCCGGCCGCCCGCAGGCCTATGCGCGCTGCGAGGGCGTGCTCGAGGCGATGGCGGGCAAGGTCTACCGGCTCGGTGACCGGGCAGGCGCCGGCAGCAAGGTCAAGATCATCAACCAGTTGCTCGCGGGCGTGCACATCGCCTCCGCGGCCGAGGCGATGGCGCTGGGCCTGCGCGAGGGCGTGGATGCCGCAGCGCTGTACGAGGTCATCACCCACAGCGCCGGCAACAGCTGGATGTTCGAGAACCGCATGGCCCACGTGCTGGCCGGCGACTACACGCCGCTGTCGGCCGTGGACATCTTCGTCAAGGACCTGGGCCTGGTGCTCGACACCGCGCGGGCGACGAAATTCCCGCTCCCGCTGGCGTCCACCGCGCACCAGATGTTCATGCAGGCCTCCAGCGCCGGGCACGGGCGCGAGGACGACAGCGCCGTCATCAAGATCTTCCCCGGGATCGAATTGCCCGGCGCCTGACGCCGGCGGACCGCGGACCGGCCCCGCACACCGGGCTGTTGCCGCCCCCGGCCGCTGCGCCTGCGTGCCCCGGCTTTGATCACTGTCAAGACCAGCGCACCGCGAGGTGTCGCTCCTTACACCCCCTGGGGTATAAACCCCGCGGTGGATGAATGGTGAGGAGGACGGTCATGACGGACGATCACGTGCCCGGCGCAAGGGCTCTTGGCGGGCAGCAGGCGCGGCGACGCTTCCTTGCGGGCCTCGGCGTGCTGCCATTGGCAGGGTCTGTGACGCCCGCCCGGGCCGCGAAGGTCCGAACGCAGGCCCGTATCGTGATCGCCGGGGGTGGGGCCGCCGGGCTGACCGCTGCCAGCCGCCTGGCTTCGGCCCTGGACGGCGCGGTCATCACCGTGATCGACCCCCGGCGCGAACACTGGTACCAACCGGGCTTCACCCTGGTGGCGTCCGGCATCAAGCCCGAGGACTACACCGTGTCCGCCACGGGCCAGTACATCCCTGCGGGCGTGCAGTGGGTGCAGGAGAAGGTCGCCGAGATCGACCCGGAAGGGCGCAAGGTCGTGACCGACGCTGGCCGGACCTTCGGCTACGACTACCTGATCGTCGCCCTGGGCCTGGAGTTGAACTACGCCGGCATCGAGGGGATGGACACCGCCCGCATCGGCCGTGACGGCCTGGGCAGCATCTACCTGAGTCCGGCAGGGGCGGCGGCAACCTGGCGTGCCCTGTCACAGTTCGCCGACAAGGGGGGCGTGGGTCTGTTCGGGCGGCCCGCCGGCGAGATGAAGTGTGCCGGCGCGCCGCTGAAGTACACCTTCATCACCGATGACCATCTGCGCCGCCGTGGCCACCGCGGCAAGGCCGAGATCCACTACATGGCACACGCGAAGACCCTGTTCGGCGTGCCCATCGTGGCCGAGAAGGTGCGCATGCTGTACGCCGACCGCGGCGTCAAGGTCCACCACGAGCATGTGCTGCAGGCCATCGACCTGGACCGGCGCATCGCCACTTATCGCACACCCCTGGGCACGACCGAGCAGGCTTACGACTTCATCAACGTCGTGCCGCCGATGCGCGCGCCCGAGGTGGTGCGGCGCAGCCCGCTGCCCTGGACCGAGGGGCCTTTCGCGGCCGATGGCTATGCCGAGGTCGATCGCGCCACCTTGCGCCACAGGCGCTACCCGAATGTCTTCGCCGTCGGCGACGTCGCCGGGGTGCCCAAGGGCAAGACGGCCGCCAGCGTGAAGTGGCAGGTGCCGGTGGCCGTCGACCACCTGATCGGCGACCTGCGAGGCCAGCCCTCGACCCAGGCCTACAACGGCTACACGAGTTGCCCGCTGATCACCCGCCTGGGCCAGGCGATGCTGATCGAGTTCGACTACCAGGACAACCTGGTCATGTCCTTCCCGGGGGTGATCGCGCCGCTGGAGGAGTTGTGGATCAGCTGGGTGATGAAGACGATGGCGCTCAAGCCCACCTACATCAGCATGTTGCGCGGCCGCGCCTGAGACGCGAAGGAGTCATGACGTGAAGGAACTCGACCCCCTGGTCTTCCTGGCGGTGTTCCAGGAGATGCTGGGCCCGATGCTTTGGCTGATGCTGGGCCTGGCCGTGCTGGGCGTTGCCGCCTTCGTGGCCCTGTTGGCGCGCGAGAAGGGCATCGTCGCGCGCCGTCTGGTGCGTGCCGAACTGATCGGCCTGTTCGGTGGCGTGCTGGCGCTGGTGATCATGGCCCGCGTGTCGTCCTCGGGCTTCACCGACGCCGGCGGGCCGGCCGACTGGTTCCTGATCGCGTTGGTCTACGGCCTCGGCGTCGTGGCCACGGCCGTCCTGGCCTATGCGGTGATGGGCTGGCTCGCGCCGCGCAAGGCGGCCTGACGGTCCAGCAGCCCCAGGCGCGTCTGGGCCGATTCCAGCCGCTGCAGCCACCATTGCAGCGCGCGCCCCAGCCCGATGGGGCCGTGTTCGGCGCGCCAGGCGTAGGACAGGGCTTCCAGGTGCTCGCCCCGCGCGGTGGCGCGCGGCACCAGTTGGCCGATGTCGATCAGCGGGCGGGCCAGGGGCTCGGGCAGATAGCCGCCGCCCAGCCCCAGGCGCAGCGCCTCGAGCTTGGCGCGCATCGTCGGCACGGTCAGCACGTCCTGGCCGGGCAGCAGGTTCACCGTCGTCGGTGCGAGTCGTTGTGCGGTGTCGGCCACGGCCACGGCGCGGTGCGCCACCAACAGGGTGTCTTCGATCGGCGAGTTTCCGCCGGCCAGCGGGTGGTGCGGGGCCACGCAATAGACGAAGCGCACCTGGCCCAGGGGCCGCGCCTCGAGGCCGGGCGGGGGCACCAGGTGTCCGGTCACGCCGATGGCCAGGTCGGCCTGGCCGGAAGTCAGGGCCTCCCAGGTGCCGGTCAGCACGTCGGTACGCAATTTGAGGCGGGTGGTCGAGCCCGACCCGGTCGACGGGTCGTCATCCTCCGCCGTGTCCTGTGCCCGCAGCGCGTAGAAGTCGGCGGCGATCTCCAGCACCGTGGTCACCGACACCACCTCGTCGACGCTGATCGACAGCTGCGTTTCCCAGCCGCAGGCCACGCGGCGCACGCGGTTGGCCACCGCGCCCACCTCCTGCAGCAGGCGGCGGCCTTCGGTCAGCAGCTCGGTGCCGGCCGCGGTGAGCTGGGCCTGACGCGAGCTGCGGTCGAACAGCAGCACGTCCAGCGCCTCCTCGAGCTGGCGCACGTTGTAGGTCAGGGCCGAGGGCACCTTGCCCAACGCGCGCGCGGCCGCGGCGAAACTGCCGGTGCGCGCGATGGTGTCGACCATCTCCAGCGCCTCGGGTGTGAGCGCATGGTGGCGATGGGTCGGGGGGGCCGGGCGGGGCTTCATGGGATTCGAATGCTGCGGTCAAGGACACGCCACCGGCGGCGCCGAGGCGGTCCCTACAGTATCCGAAGTTCCCGGACATCGTCGGGCCGCTGCGAGGTCGCCTGCGCCCGACCTGGACGACCTTCACGAAAGACGCGCCATGCTCACCCTCCGCAGGTCTGCAGAACGCGGCCATGCCGATCACGGCTGGCTGCGCAGCTTCCACAGCTTCTCCTTCGCCGGCTACCACGACCCGGCCCACATGGGCGTGGGCAACCTGCGCGTGATCAACGAGGACCGCATCGCCCCGGGCAGCGGCTTCGGCACCCACGGCCACCGCGACATGGAGATCGTCAGCTACGTGCTCGACGGCGCGCTCGCCCACCGCGACAGCATGGGCAACGGCGCGCCCGGCGGCGCCCATGCCGGCGTGATCCTGCCCGGCGACGTGCAGCGCATGAGCGCCGGCACCGGCGTGCAGCACAGCGAGTTCAACCACGCGAGCGACCGTCACACGCACTTTCTGCAGATCTGGATCCAGCCGGCGCGGCGCGGCATCGCGCCGGGCTACGAGCAGAAGCACTTCGACGAGGCCGCCAAGCGCGGCCGTCTGGCGCTGCTGGCGTCGCCCGATGGCCGGGAGGGCTCGGTGACGATCCACGCCGACGCGACGATCCGCGCCGGCTTGTTCGACGGCGCCGAGCGCGTCGATGTCGGCTTGGACCCGGCCCGGCTGGGCTACGTCTTCGTCGCGCGCGGCGCGGTGTGCGTCAACGGCTGCGCGCTCGAGGCGGGCGATGCGCTGACGCTCGAGGGCGAGCCGCGTCTGCTCGTCGACGAAGGTCGTGGGGCCGAGATCCTGGTGTTCGACCTCGCGCCTTGACCGATTGCCTGGATCGGGTGACTTGACCGATTCAGGCCGCAGGCCCGGCGCCCGGCCTGACGGCGCGAGCGTGGACGCCCGCGCGGTGCATCAGGCGCCGCGCCGCGCCGATCTCGCCATCCGGCAGCGGCGGCCCCGCCTTGGCTTACAGTGCGCCGCTCGCCGCGCTGCGGCCATGACAAGGACAGCCCGCCATGATCCTCGGATGCATCGCCGACGACTTCACCGGCGCCACCGACCTCGCCAACAACCTGGTGCGGGCCGGCATGCGGGTGGTGCAGACCATCGGCGTGCCCGAGGGCGATGCCGCATCGGCCGGGCTGGTGGGGGTGGATGCGGTGGTCGTGGCGCTGAAGTCGCGCACCGCGCCGGTGGACGAGGCGGTGGGACAGTCGCTGGCCGCGCTGCGCTGGCTGCGCGCGGCCGGCGCGCGGCAGATCTACTTCAAGGTCTGTTCGACCTTCGACTCCACGCCGCGCGGCAACATCGGCCCGGTGGCGCAGGCGCTGATGGCGGCGCTGGGTGGCCCCGAGGCACCTGCCTCGCGTGATTCGGACGATCCGCAGGCGCGGGCACCGGCTGGGGCCGTCACCGATTTCGCCATCGTCACGCCGGCCTTCCCCGAGAACGCGCGCACCGTCTACAAGGGTCACCTGTTCGTCGGCGACCTGCTGCTGTCGGACAGCCCGATGCGCCACCACCCGCTGACGCCGATGACCGATGCCAATCTGGTGCGCGTCATGCAGGCGCAGTTGACGGGTGCGCGCTGCGGCCTGATCGAGCACCGCACCGTCGCGCGCGGCGCGCACGCGGTGCGCGAGCGCATCGCCGCCCTGCGTGCCGAAGGCTGTGCCTTCGCCGTGGCCGATGCCGTGGCCGATGCCGATCTGCAGGTGCTCGCGCAGGCGGCGCAGGATCTGGCACTGGTGGTGGCCGGCTCCGGTCTGGCCATCGGCATCCCGGCGCTGCACGGTCTGGCGCCCAGCCCTCAGGCGACCCGGCTGCCGGCTGCCACGGGCGCCCGTGCGGTGGTCAGCGGCAGCTGCTCGGCGGCGACGAATGCCCAGGTCGCCGCCTTCCTGTCCCACCCTGACGGCGGGCCCGACCGCGCCTTCGCGATCGACCCGCTGCGCTTGGCCGCCGGGGACGATCTGGCAACGCAGGCCTTGAACTGGGTCAGCCCGCGCCTGGGCCAGCGGCCCGTGCTGGTCTACGCCACCGCCGCGCCCGAGGCGGTGAAGGCCGTGCAGGCGCAGCTCGGTGCCGAGCGCGCCGGCGCGCTGGTCGAGCAGGCGCTGGCGCGCGTGGCCGCGGGGCTGTGCGCGGCTGGTGTGGGCCAGTTGCTGGTGGCCGGCGGCGAGACCTCGGGTGCCTGTGTGCAGGCGCTGGGGGTGACGCAGCTGCGCATCGGCTCGCAGATCGACCCGGGCGTGCCGTGGTGCCATGCCACCCCGCCGGCGCGACCGGCGGGGCTGCACCTGGCGCTGAAGTCGGGCAACTTCGGCGGCATGGACTTCTTCACCCGGGCTTTCGAGACGCTCGAGCGGGCTTGAGGCCCGACCCCGAGCGATACCCGGCATGGACGCGGACACGGCAGCGCACCCGATGACGACCCTCGACGATCCAGGCCACACCGAGGCCACGCTGCGCGAGGAGATCTGCCGCGTCGGCCGCAGCCTGTACGAGCGCGGCTACGTGCACGCGACGGCGGGCAACATCAGCGTGCGGCTGCCTGACGGCTTCCTGATCACGCCCACCGACGCCTGCCTGGGCCGGCTCGAACCGTCGCGCCTGGCGCGGCTGGACGCGCAGGGCGTGCAGACCGCGGGCGACCGGGCGAGCAAGACGCTGACGCTGCACCGGCGGATCTACGACGCCGACCCCCAGGCACGCTGCGTGATCCACACCCACAGCACGCACCTGGTGGCGCTGACGCTGCAGGGCGTGTGGCATGCCGACGACATCGTGCCGCCCATCACGCCCTACTTCGTGATGAAGGTCGGCCACGTCCCGCTGATCCCCTACCACCGCCCGGGCGACCCGGCGGTGGCCGACCTCGTCGCGCAACGCATCGCCGACGCCCGCGCGCGCGGCGCCCCGATCCGCGCCGTGATGCTCGACCGCCTGGGTCCCAACGTCTGGCACCGCAGCCCGGCCGAGGCCAGCGCCGTGCTCGAGGAACTGGAGGAGACCGCGCGCCTGTGGCTGCTGTGCCAGGGGCGGACGACGCCGTTGACCGAGGGGCAGATCGACGCGCTGCGCCAGACCTTCGGCGCGAGTTGGTGAGGCTGCGACGGTGTCGCGCTTGTTCGAGTGGGGTTGGTGGCAGCCGGTGTCGGCCTGGTGCGGTCCGCATACACGCCAGACACGAGCCCGGTATGCGTCCGACATGGGCCCGGTGTGAGCCCGGGTGCGGAGTCTGGTGTGAGCCCGGTGTGAGCCCGGACGTGGGCCCCTACACTTCGCGCGATGAATTCCCTGCTCTCCAGCCTGGGCCCGGCTGCCGTGGCCTTCATCGGCGGCGGCAACATGGCCACCGCGATCCTCGCCGGCTTGTGCCGGGCCGGTGTGCCGGCCGCGACCTTCACCGTTGTCGAGCCCGACGAGGGCCAGCGCACCCGGCTGCGTGACGCACTGGGCTTGCAGCCGCTGCCGCAGGCGCAGCCCGTGCTCGCGCGGGCGGCGCTGGTGGTGTGGGCCGTCAAACCCCAGGTTTTCGCGCAGGCGGCCGAGCCGTGCGCGCCGCACGTGCGCGACGCGCTGCACCTGAGCATCATGGCCGGCGTGCGCAGCCACGCCCTGGTCGATGCCACGGCCAGCGCGCGCATCGTGCGCGCCATGCCGAACACGCCGGCGCTGGTCGGACGCGGCATCGCCGGGCTGTACGCCCGAGAGGCGGTGTCCGCCGACGACCGGGCCCTGGCCGAGGCCGTGCTCGCGCCCACCGGCAGCCTGCTCTGGGTCCCGCGCGAGGCCGACCTGGACGCCGTCACGGCGCTGTCGGGCTCCGGCCCGGCCTACGTCTTCTACTTCCTCGAGGCCATGGTGCAGGCGGGCGTCGAGATGGGGCTGGACGCCGGCGCCGCGCGCCAACTCGCGCAGGAGACCTTTGCCGGCGCCGCCGCGCTGGCGATGCAGTCCGACGAAACGCCCCAGGTCCTGCGCGAGCGCGTCACTTCCAAGGGCGGCACCACCCACGCCGCGATCACCACGCTGGAGTCGCTGCAGGTGCGCACGGCTTTCGTGCGCGCGCTGCACGCGGCGCGCGACCGGGCCGAAGAACTGGGGCGCTGAGCCTTCGGCGTCCGTTTCGCGGCGTGCGCGCCGCCGTCCTGCAGAAAGACCACCATGTCCGCACCTTCCGTCCCAGACTCCACAGCTCCTCGCGTCCTGCTCGTCACCGGCGGCAGCCGTGGCATCGGCGCGGCCACCGCGCTGCGCGCAGCCGGCGTAGGCTGGGACGTCGCCGTCAACTACACCCGTGACGCCGAGGCGGCGCAGGCCGTGGCCGATGGCGTGCGCGCGCTCGGGCGCCGCGCGCTGGTCGTGCAGGCCGATGTCGCCGAAGAGGCGCAGGTGCTTGCGATGTTCGCGGCCGTCGATGCCGGCCTCGGACGCCTGACCGGGCTGGTGAACAACGCAGGTGTCGTCGACATGCCGCAGCGCGTCGAGGACATGTCGGTCGCGCGACTGCAGCGCATGTGGGCGATCAACCTGACCGGCAGCTTCGTCTGCGCCCGCGAGGCGGTGCGGCGCATGAGCCGCCGCCACGGCGGCTTGGGCGGCGCCATCGTCAACCTCAGCTCGGCCGCGGCACGGCTGGGTGCGCCCGGCCAGTACGTCGACTATGCCGCGAGCAAGGGCGCCATCGACACCTTCACCGTCGGGCTGGCCAAGGAACTCGCCACCGAAGGCGTGCGCGTCAACGCCGTGCGGCCGGGGATCATCGACACCGACATCCACGCCAGCGGCGGGCTGCCGGACCGCGTGGCACAGATGGCGCCGCTGGTGCCGATGCAAAGAGGCGGTTCCGCCGATGAAGTGGCCGCCGCCATCGTCTGGCTGCTGTCGGACGACGCCAGCTACATCACCGGGACGATGCTGGATGTGACGGGGGGGCGCTGAGCCCGAGGGCGGGCACCGCGGGAGGGCCCGGCGACGTCCAAGCGCTGAGCAGAACGCTGGATGGATGGACCCTGGCGCGACCGGCAAGAATCGAACTTGCGACGCGGCCTTCGGAGGGCCGCATGATATCCACTTCACCACGGTCGCCAGACCGAGGCATATATTCTAGCGCCTGGGACTGGGGGCCAGGGGCGTCGGTCAGCTCGTATGTTCCCGGGGCGCAGGCCTGGCGCTGCCGAAAGCCCGGGGACAGGGGGCGCTTATACTCCTTGGCTGTCCTTGACCGAGGGAAGGCGCGCGCTCCTGCGATGTGGCCATGCGTCGGGGCACGACATCCAAAGACACCCAAGATTCCTACACGATTCGTCCGAGGCCCCCATGAGCGATCCGCAGCACGCCGCCCCTGAAGCGCACGAAGGTCCCATCAAGACGCCGCGCCAGCTGGTCTGGGCGGTGGTCGCCTCCTTTGTGGTGCCGATCGTGATCATCGTGCTGCTCGTCAAGTATGTCGCCATGGGAGACCGTACGGGTGCCGGAACCGCCTCGATGGATGCGCAGTCGGTGGCTCAGCGCATCGCGCCGGTGGGTCGGGTGGAACTGCGCGACGCCTCCGCGGTCGTCGCGCCGAAGACGGGCCAGGAGGTGTACCAACTGGCCTGCGGCGCTTGCCACACCTCCGGTGTGGCCGGTGCGCCCAAGACCGGTGACGCCGCCGCTTGGGCCCCTCGCATCAGCACCGGCTACGAAGCGCTGCTGAACTCGGCCCTCAAGGGCAAGGGCGCGATGGCCGCGCAAGGCGGTGGCGACTACAGCGATCTCGAGATCGGGCGTGCGGTGGTCTACATGACCAACCAGTCGGGTGGCAAGTTCGAGGAGCCGGCAGCGCCCATCCCGCCAGCCGCCGAAGTCAAGCAGTGATTCCCCCGAGCGTGTGGTTCGGCAGGCCCTTGTCTGGGTCTGGCGACGGGCGTCTCCAGTGATCGTTGTCTGACGGGAGGCCTTGCACAGGTTCGCGCCGGCAGGCCGTGCCTGTCCGAGACACCCCTTCAGGTCTGGCCCGCGGCGCGCGGGCGCAACACGTACCCGAAGCGCCCGGGCAAGTCCTCTAAGGAGCAGGGCTGGGGATCCCAACAGCCCGCTTCGACGGCGTCTGCTGCGGCCGCCATGTCGAGTGTGTGCACGATCCCGAAGGCCACTCCCACCGAGGGCAGCAGGCACTGCAGGAACAGTCGTCCCGTCTCGTCCAGCCACGCGGACTGCACGTTCTTCGCCAGATCTCCTGTGTGCGCACGCACCTCCCAGCTGTCCGGTGCGCGATCGATGCGCCACACAAAGGGCGCGACCTCCAGATCCACATAGACGCGCTGCGGCCCGTTCTGAAAATAGGCTCCGCCCCGCTCGTCACGCAGGTAGTTGCGGTGGATGAACTCGCGCAGCTTGTCGTGGCGGACCATGCTGCCCTTGACGGCGGGGAACTCACCGGCAGCCTGCGTCGCGTCGTCCCGCATGTACCACTGGCCGCGTGCGTCCAGCGCCAGCCAGCCGTGGCAGTGCGGCACACGTGGCCATTTGCGCATCGCGGCTTCGACGATCGGGTCCATCGGTCAGGTCGGTTCGTGCAGGACAGGCCGCGCGTGCCACGGCTCGGGGTCAGCCTTGCGCGGGCGGGGCAGGCGTCGGCGACGCGTCCAGCCCCCGGTCCCGCAGGGCGTTGGCCAGACCGCGCAGCGCCGCGCGCAGCGTCTGTGTCAGTGTATGCAGTGTCTCGATCGGGACGGGCTCGACACCGGCGGGGGCACTTCGCGCATCCGCAGCGCTTCCGGGCTGGCGCGTCAGCGGCCTGCACGCTTGTTCGAGCGCGTGCGCTGCGGCCTGCAGGTCGACAGCGGCGATGTTGGCTGCCACTCCCTTGAGCGTGTGCGCGCAGCGGTGCAGATCATCCCAGTGCGCGTCGGCGAGCGCCTGTTCCAGGGTTTGCTCGGTGCCCGCAATCGACTGGTGGAACTTCAGCAGGACCTTGCGGTAGAAGGCGATGCGCCCGCCACACTGGCGGATGCCGCGCTCGATGTCGAGCCCGGGGATGTCCCTGAGGTCGACGCCGCCGGCGACAGCCCCGGGGCTGCCGGTGGGCGTCATGGCGATGGCCGCAGTCTGTCCGGTCACAGGCTGGCTGACCCCCGGCTCCAGCCAGCGCCCGAGCACGGCCCACAGCTGTGGCGGGTCGAACGGCTTGGCCAGGTGGTCGTTCATCCCCGCCTGCAGGCAGCGCGCGCGGTCCTGGGCCATCGCGTTGGCGGTCATCGCCACGATGGGCAATGCCGCCCAGCGCGGATCGCTGCGGATCCGGATCGTGGCCGACAGCCCGTCCATCACCGGCATCTGCATGTCCATGAACACGAGGTCGTAGTCGCGGTCTGCCAGGCGCTCCAGGGCCTGCGCGCCGTTGTCGGCGACGTCCACCTGCATGCCCGCCATGCGCAGCAGTTCGGCGGCCACTTGCTGGTTCAACTCGTTGTCCTCCACCAGCAGCACACGGGCACCGGCACGGGCGCGCAGGCTTGGATCCGGCTGGAGCGGTGCTTCCGCCGGGGCAGCAGAGGGCACGTCGCCGCGGTGACCGGCGCTGCCCGTGGTGGAGCCTTGGGCGGGCTCGGTCACGAGGTCTTCCAACCCGTGCGGCCTCCGATCCGGGACGATGTCCGTGGGCGCCGGGCCGGCGTGCGTGCCCGTATCCCGTTCGACCCGCGCGGTGAACCAGAACGTCGAGCCCGCCCCCTCCTGGCTCAGGACGCCCGCATCGCCACCCATCAGGCGCGCCAGGTTCAGCGAGATCGCCAGTCCGAGGCCTGTGCCGCCGAACTGGCGGGTGGTGGAGTTGTCGGCTTGCTCGAAGTTGCGGAACAGTCGTTGCTGTTGCAGCGCACTCAGCCCGATACCGGTGTCGATCACCTCGAAGTGCAGCAGCACCGTACCCTGGTCGTCGGCCGGATCGGCACGGACACGCACCGCGATGTGGCCCTGCTCGGTGAACTTGACTGCATTGTTCAGGTAGTTCAGCAGCACCTGCGTCAGCCGCTGTGGATCACCGCGCAGGCGCAGTGCCGCGCCCGCTGATCGCTCCACGCGCAGCGCCAGACCCTTGGCGCGGGCGCGGTCCGCCACCAGCGCCACGGCGCCATCGACCACGCTGTCCAGATCGAAGGCGACACGGTCGATCGACAGTTTGCCCGCCTCGATCTTGCTGAAGTCGAGGATGTCGTTGATCAGGCCCAGCAAGTGCTGACCCGAGCGCTGGATGTGGTGCAGATGCTCGCGCAGCTTGGGCTCCGGGGCCGTTGCCAGAGCCAGATGCGACAAGCCGATGATGGCGTTCATCGGCGTGCGGATCTCATGGCTCATGTTCGCGAGGAACAGGGACTTCGCCTCATTGGCGACCTCGGCCTGCCGCTTGGCTGCCGACAGATCGGCCGTTTGCTCCTGCACCAGGCGCTGCAGGTCATCGCGATGACGCGCGAGTTCCTGCTCGCGCAGGACGTCATCGGTGATGTCGCGACCGGTGCCCCGGTAGCCGACGAACACGCCATCGGCGTCGCGCAAGGGTTTGCCACGCACCTCGTGCCAGCGCAGGCCTGCGGGTGTGCGCATGGGGTAGCGAAGTTCGAACCCCTGCCGCGCCTGCATCGCCGACCGCGCCGTTGTCCAGCCCTGCGCATCGAGATCGGCGGTCAGCTCCCAGGGCTGCAGTCCGATGGCGCTGCCGTCGCGCCATCCGCCCTTGTCGAACAGGGTGTTGGCGGTGTAGCGATGCCGGGTGTCCGTTTCCCAGTACCAGTCGGACGACAGCTCCGCGATGTCGGTCAGACGTTCCTGCACCGCGCGGCGAGACAACTCGGCCTGCCGCAGGCGGCGGAACACCAGCCGGTGCAAGCCGAAGAGCATCAAGGTCGCGAAGGTGCTGCCACCCACCAGCGCGCCTGCCATGTAGGGCACGCGGTCGCGCAGCGACTGCGACACCTGCAGTTCACCGACCGTCCTGCCGTAGATCTCGATCGGATGCCGTCCGGTCACCACCGGCGACGCCGGCACGGGTCCGATCCCCAGCAGCGACTGCGTGCCGATCCGTACTTCCGTGCGCATCGCCGGCTCGAGAACCTCGTGCAACTGGGGCTCGAGGTGGTCGGTGTTGAAGGTCCAGGTGTCCGGGTAGGCCATCGCGTAGCGACTGATCAGCCGCGCCTGGATGCGGGCGTCGCGCTGCAACACCTCCTCGAGTTCCTTGAACTGACGGATGTTGAACATCACCGGCGGCGCCAGACAGACGAAGACGACCGAGGCGATGGCGACATAGCGCAGCAGCCGATGGCCCGCCTGGAAGGCGCTCAGCGTCGGCTCATCCGCTCGTGTGGCCACGTCAGCGATCGACCGGGAGATAGCCAAGTGCGCGCGCCGTTCGCAGACTGGCCGGTGCCCGCAGGAAATCGATGAATCGACGGACCTCGGGAGGCGGATCTGTCCGATGGACGAGGCGGTAGTCGCGCCACAGGCGGTAGCCACCGTCGGCCTGGGTATCCCCTTGCGGCACGGTGCCTTCGAACGCCATGATCTTCACCGGCGCTTGTAGCGCGTTCACCAGCCCGAGCGAGGTGGTGCCGAAACTGCCTGCCACGCGGGCGAGGAACTCCAGCGCGGCCAGATCATCGCCGGGCATCGGCAGATCATGGCGGGCCAGAGCCGCGTCGAGGGCCGGCATGAGCTCGGGCAGGGCCTGGCGCAGGGCTATCGTCTCGGATTCGGCGGGCGCGCGCAGCACCAGACGCAGTGGGCTCCCATCGGGCCAGCGGGTGAGTTCGCCGGCGTAGATCGCCCGCAGTGCGGGCACGTCCAGGTCGGGCAGCGTCCCGCTGGAAGAGGCGAAGACGATGGGGGTGCGTAACCAGGGCCAGGCCTGCCCGGTCTCGCCCCCGCCGAGCGGTCGACCGGCGGCGGCCAGGTCGATCCGCTGGGCCGACAGCGCGCGCAGGCTGCCCGTGGTGCCCATCGGGGGCTGGACGATGTGCACCCTCAGGCCTGGGTGGCTTTGTTCGAACTGCCAGGCCAGTCGCTGAATCAGCGGCGCAACCGAGCCGACGCCTCCGACCGTGAGGGTGGCCGAGGCCTTGGCGCCGCCGGGCGCCAGACCCAGCAGGATCGCGCAGCGCATGCCCAGCCCCCACCAGGCTCGGCGTGAGATCGGCGCACACAACCCACCGACCGGGCCGATCAGGGGCGTATGGCGGTCACCAGGACCCGTGTTTCGGGACGATGTGGACGGCATCGAAGGGCAGGACGAGCGGGCTGGATGCGACAGGACATCCCATGGGTACGATGTTCTCGCATTATTGACCCTGACCTGAACGGGTCTGCCCGTGGATGGCCATCCAGTCCAGCACGGCCTCGGGCAGCGCCTGCAGATGTCCTGGCGGCCTGCCCGATGCGAAGCCCACATGTCCGCCTTCGGCAGGCTGCCACAACGTCACGGTGTCGGCAACGTCCCCAGGCCCGGGCAGGCTCGCCGCCGGGATGAAGGGGTCGTTGCGCGCATGGACGACCAGTGCGGGCAGGCGCAGCCGTTTCATGTGCGGCAGGGCCGAGGCCCGCGCCCAGTAGTCCGCCACGCCGGCGTAGCCGTGCAGCGGCGCGGTAAAGGCGTCGTCGAAGGCCGCCAGCGTGCGCGCCTGGCGCACCCGGTCGGCATCGAACAGCCCTGGGTGCTGCTGCCACTTGGCCAGGGCCTTGGGCTTCATCGTCGCCAGGAACATGCGCGCATACACCTGCCGGTTGAAGCCGGTGTCGATGGCCCGCCCGGCGGCAGCCAGGTCCAGGGGCGAACAGACGGCGGCCACCGCATCGACGCACGCCGTCGCCTCTGTACCGGCTTCCTGCGCCCAGCGCAGCAGCGCATTGCCACCCAGTGAGATGCCCACGGCCCACAGCCGTCCGGCCGCGCGCTGACGCAGGCGCTGCAGCATCCAGCCCACTTCGGCATGGTCACCGCTGTGATAGGCCCGTGGTGCCAGGTTCATCTCGCCGGAGCACCCTCGGAAATGAGGCACGGCGAAGCCGATGCCGCGCCGCTGCGCCGCTGCCGCAAAGGCCAGGCTGTAGTGCCCGCGGGACGATCCCTCCAGGCCGTGGAACAGCACCAGCGTGCGGGCGGGCCCGTGGCGGCCCGATGCGGGTGGTTCCAGGAAGTCGACGTCGATGAAGTCATCGTCGTCGGTGGTCCAGCGCTCGCGACGCCAGACAGGGGATGCACCGACCCAAGGGCGCGACAGCCGCGCCGGCCAGATCGTTTGCAGATGGCCGCCCGGCAGCCACCGCGGCGCCGTGTAGGCCTGCAGCCCGACGGGCGTTGTCACGTCGCTGCAGGTCGGCGCCATCGGTGCTGCGCCGTGGTCGGTCGACGCTCGGACGCGCTTCAGTGCAGCACCGTGGGTGTGCCACCCAGCGTCTGCGGTTCGGCGCCGACGCTGCCAGGACTGGCATGGTGCACCAGCAGTCGCCAGCCCCTTTCGGTCTTCAGGTAGACGTTGGTGGCGAGCACCCAGGCGGTGCGCACGCCTTCGGCCGTGGTCATCGTGATGCGCTCGCTGAGGTGGTGGACGGCGCAGCCCATCGACTGGACGCGATGCACCTGTTCAGGCGAGACCGGCACCCCCCCGTTGGCGAAGATGGCCTCGAAACTCGCCCGGATCGCCGCCGCACCGATCACCCGTGGCCCGCCGGGGTGCACGCAGGCGATCTCGTCCTCATCGGCCCACACCGCCATCATCCGGTCGAGGTCGCCTTGCTGCAGCGCCTCGTAGAACTGCGCCTCGGTGTCCTCGGGGGTGGCCATCAGGGCCGCAGGGGGGGGCTTGACAGGGCGGTTCATGGCAAGGTCCTCCGGATTCGCACGAGCAGGCCCATCGGCCACGTGCGCCGGTGCTCAGCGGAACACGATGGTCTTGTGGCCGTTCATCAGCACGCGGTGCTCGACGTGCCAGCGTACCGCACGGGCGAGCACCACACACTCGACATCCCTGCCGAGCGCTGTCAGGTCGTCTGCCGACAGCGAATGGTCCACGCGCGCCACGTCCTGCTCGATGATGGGGCCTTCGTCGAGGTCGGGCGTGACATAGTGCGCTGTCGCCCCGATCAGCTTGACACCGCGCGCATGGGCCTGCGCATAGGGCTTGGCGCCCTTGAAGCTCGGCAGGAAGCTGTGGTGGATGTTGATGGCGCGTCCGCGCAACGTCTCGCAGAACTCGGCGCTGAGGATCTGCATGTAGCGCGCGAGCACCACCAGATCGATGGAGGCCTGCTCGATCAGGGCCTGGATCTGCGCTTCTTGGGCGCGCTTGGCCGCGGGATCGCGTCCGTCGGACAGCGGCAGGTGGTGGAAATCGATGCCGTAACTGCGCACCAGTGCTTCGAAGTCGGCATGGTTGGAGACCACCGCCGGGATCTCCACCCCGAGCTGCCCGCTCTTCCAGCGGAACAACAGGTCGTTCAGGCAGTGTCCGAAGCGGCTGACCATCAACAGCAGGCGCGGGCGCTGCGCCAACGCGTGGAAGCGGGCCTGCATGCCGTGTTGCTGCTGCACGTGCGCGAACAGGCGCTCGAGCGTGGGCACGTCGGCCAGTTGCGGGGGCGCGGAGAAGTGCACGCGCATGAAGAACAAGCCGGTGGCATCGTCGCCCTCGACATCGCCGAACTGCTGAGAGTCCAGGATGTTGCAGCCCGCCTGGAACAACAGGCCCGACACCGCGTAGACGATGCCCGTCGTGTCCTTGCAGGACAGCGTGAGGATGAACTCGCGTTCGCGCATCGGATTCAATGCGCGTGGACCTTCTCGCCCGGCTTCATTCGGTAAACCGTGCCGCAGTATGGGCAGCTGCCTTCGCCGGTGGTGGCCACGTCGATGAACACTCGCGGGTGGTGGCACCACAGCGGCATCTTCGGATGGGGGCAGAAGACCACGCCCGAGCCCTGGAGTTCACGGGCCGACAGTTCGACGATGGATTTCGGTTTGGAAGGGCTCATCGACATGGGCTGCCGCGCGACGGCAGCGCAGGGACGGTGACTCGGGTGCGGCCGGTCGGACGCGCAGAAATCCGATCAGACCGGCGACAGCCAGCCGGCGTACTTCGGGTTGCGCCCGCCCACGATGTCGAAGAAGGCGCTCTGGATCTTCTCGGTGATCGGGCCGCGCTCGCCGGCACCGATCTGCACGCGGTCGAGTTCGCGGATGGGCGTGACCTCGGCGGCGGTGCCGGTGAAGAAGGCCTCGTCGCTGATGTAGACCTCGTCGCGCGTGATGCGCTTTTCCACCAGCTTCAGGCCCAGATCCTGGCAGATCGCGAAGATGGTGTCGCGCGTGATGCCGTTCAGCGCCCCGGCCGAGAGATCGGGCGTGTAGACCACGCCCTTCTTGATCACGAAGATGTTCTCGCCCGCGCCCTCGGCGACGAAGCCGGCCGGGTCGAGCAGCAGCGCCTCGTCGTAGCCTTCGTCGGTGGCCTCCATGTTGGCGAGGATGGAGTTCGTGTAGTTGCTCACCGCCTTGGCCTGCGTCATCGTGATGTTGACGTGGTGGCGGGTGTAGCTCGAGGTCTTGACGCGGATGCCGCGCTTCAGGCCCTCCTCGCCCAGGTAGGCGCCCCAGGCCCAGGCGGCCACCATCAGGTGGATGGTGTTGCCCTTGGGGCTGACGCCGAGTTTCTGGTCGCCGATCCACACCAGCGGGCGCAGGTAGCAGCTCTCGAGCGCGTTGGCGCGCACGACCTCGCGCTGCGCGTCCATCACCTGATCGACCGTGAAGGGGATCTTCATGCGCAGGATCTTGGCGCTGTTGAACAGACGCTCGGTGTGCTCGCGCAGACGGAAGATCTGCGTGCCAGCCGGCGTCTTGTAGGCGCGAACGCCCTCGAAGGCGCCGCATCCGTAGTGCAGCGTGTGCGTCAGCACGTGGATCTTGGCGTCACGCCAGTCCACCAGCTGGCCGTCCATCCAGATCTTGCCGTCACGGTCGGACATCGACATCGTTCACCTCACTCGAGTCTGGCAGGCGCCTCGAACGGCGCAGAGCCTTTGATTCTATGCCTCGCCCGGGCGGTCTTCTGGTCGGTCCGGCTGGGCGGGCAGTGCGGCGGCATCGGGCTCCTGTGGCTCGCGTTGCAGCGTCCAGGAACGCAAGCGCCCGCGCACCAATTCGACCTGCACGCGCGCACCCGAGGCATCGCGCCAGGCGAAGCGCTCGACGTCCTCGGGCCTGGCCTCTGGCGGGGCGTGGGTGGAGGCCATGCGCTGTCCGAGGCTGCGCGTCAGGGGCAGGATCTCCATCAACCGCATGCCCTGGCGCAGCCGTGCGTGCAGCATCACCGCACTGGGCACCTCGCCCACCGGCGCGCCTGCGGCCAGTCGCATCACGCGCAGCGCGCGACTGAACTGCAGCAGCAACCAGAACACCACCACGGTCACGGCCAGCAGCACGCCGCGCCAGCCCCACTGCAGCCAGCCCAGTGCCACGGCCGCCAGGGCCAGCGCCCATCCCCAGGTTGCGTTCATACTCCGGATTGTGCGGTGTGGTCAGGCCTGGATCGCATCGGTGTCGGCTGGCCGTCGCCCGGTCGCCTGTGACGCAGGGCCGATGCCGGCGTGCAGCGCAGGGAGACTCGGGCGAGCGGCCCACGCGCATCGTTCGGCTGGTCGAGAATCTGAAATCAACCTGAAGGAACGACTCCCATGATCACCATCGACAAGGTTCTCTACACCGCCAAGGTCCACACCACCGGGGGGCGTGACGGCCGCTCGACCTCTGACGACGGCCTGCTCGACGTGGCACTGACACTGCCCAAGTCGATGGGCGGGCAGGGCAGCGCCACCAATCCCGAGCAGTTGTTCGCCGCCGGCTATTCAGCCTGCTTCATCGGCGCGCTGCGCTTCCATTTCGGCGCGCGCAAGATCGCCTATCCGGCGGATGCCACGGTGGACGCCGAGTGCGATGTCGGCCCGGCAGGCGCCGGCTTCGGACTGGCGGTACGTATGAAGGTCTCCCTGCCCGGCATCGACCGTGACACGGCCCAGAGCATCGTCGACGCGGCGCACCAGACCTGCCCCTACTCGCGCGCCGTCCAGGGCAACATCCCGGTCGAACTGACCCTCGTCTGAGCGCCTGAGCGTCTTCCTGCGCCGGTCCCGGGCCTCGGGCGCGGGGCGGTATCGGGCGGTTGCCCTGGCGTGATGGGGCAGATCGGGCGCGGCTCGCAGGTGCTCGTTCCCGTCGCGGCCGCCGGCTCCGCAAGCCGCACGCCATGATCGCATCCACCCCTACGCCGCAGGCCTTCTTCACCCTCGTGCTGATCGCCTGCCTGATGGGCGGCAACCATGTGGCGGCGCGCATCGCCTTCGACCATGGCGTCGATGTCGTGACCGCTGTGGCGGCGCGCAGCGTGGTGACCGCGCTCGCGGTGGCCGCGCTGGTTCGCATCCGTGGTGTCCCGTGGGCGATGAATCCGCGCCAGCGCCGGGTCATGCTCCTCATCGGCGTGCTGGTGGCGCTGCAGAGCGTGTGGCTGTATTCGGCGGTGGCGCGGCTGCCGGTCGGCCTGGCGCTGCTGGCCTTCAATACCTATCCGCTGTGGACCGCGTTCTGGGCCTGGTCGCTGTACCGCGACCGGCCCGAGCGTGCGGTGCTGCTGGCCATGCCCGTGATCATGGCCGGGCTGGCACTGGCGCTGGACGTGGCCGGTGCCGCCTCCGGCCTGGGCGCGCAGGCGCAATGGGCCCGCATCGGCGCCGGTGTGGCCTTCGCGCTCGGTGCGGCTGCCATCTTCGGCTTGATCCTCGCGTTGACGCAGCACGAGGTCGCGGCGCTGGATGGGCGTTTGCGCTCTGCCATCACGATGGCGCTGGTGGGGGTGCTGGCGGGTGCGTGGGCGCTGGCCGGAGGCGGGCTGCACCTGCCGAACGCGCCGTTGGGCTGGGTCGGGCTGGTCGCGCTGACGCTGCTGTACGGCACCGGGTTCACGGTGATGTTCACCGTGCTGCCTCGCCTGGGCGTGGTGGGCAGTTCGCCGATCCTCAACGTCGAGCCCGTGGCTGCATTGATGCTGGCGTGGCCGCTGCTGGGCCAGGCCATCGCCCCGGTGCAGTGGGTGGGCGCGCTGATCGTGGTCGGCACGGTGATGGGCCTGGGGTTGCGGGGTCGTCGACCGGGTGGGGCCGGCGTGCGTCGCTGAGGTTGCCCGGGCCTGGCCGCAAACCCGCCTGCCCTCGCGGGTGCTCAGTCCGACCGGCGCAGCGATTTCACCAAGGCATGTCGTGCCTTGGCCTGCAGACGGCGCTCGACCGAGGCACGTGTGGGGCGCGTGGCCTTGCGCGGCACGGGCGGGCGGGCCACCGCGTCCACCATCGCCTGCAGCCGGGCCAGTGCGTCGGCGCGGTTGAGCGTGAGGCTCCGGTGGGCCTGGGCCTTGATCACGACGACGCCGTCGGCGCCGATCCGGTGGTCGTGGCAGGCCAGCAGCCGCGCCTTGACCTCCGGCGGCAGGGACGAGGCGTGGACGTCGTAACGCAGGTGCGCGGCGTTCGACACCTTGTTGACGTTCTGACCGCCTGCGCCCTGTGCGCGCACCGCGGTGAAGTCGACCTCTGCGGGGTCGACACGGGGGGACTGCAGGCGGGGTTGCATGGCGGGGCAGCGGTCGATGGAGGGGGCGACAGGCGGTGTGACGGCTCTCAGACCGTACCGGTCTGCTCGACCACCACGCGCACCGGCACGCGACGGGCCAGCGCGCACATCAGTTCGTAGGCGATGGTGCCGGCGGCGTGCGCCACCTCGTCGATCGGCAGCCGGCTGTTGCCGGGCCCGCACCCCCACAGCGTGACCTCGGCCCCTGGCCCTGCGTCCGGGGCGGCGCCCAGGTCGATGGCGAGCATGTCCATCGACACCCGGCCCACCGTCGCGCAGCGTCTGCCGTCCACCAGCACCGGGGTGCCGCTGCCTGCATGGCGGGGGTAGCCGTCGGCGTAGCCGCAGGCGGCGATGCCGATGCGCATCGCGCGTGCAGCGGTGTAGGTGCTGCCGTAGCCCACCGTGTCGCCGGGTTGCAGGTCCTGCGTGGCGATGAGCCGCGTGCGCAGCGTCATCGTCGGTGTCAGGCACCAGTGCGCGGCGTCGTGTGACGGGTGGTCGGGGGCGCCGCCATAGACCGCGATGCCCGGGCGCACCCAGTCGTTGCGCAGCGCCGGCGCGTCCGGTGCCCCGCCCGCGCCATGGCGAAAGGTCGCAGCCGAGTTCGACACGCTGCGCTCGCCCGGCAGATCGGCCGTGGCGGCCTCGAAGGCGGCCACTTGATGCGCCACGCCGCGAGGCCCGTCGGCATCGGAAAAATGCGTCATGAGAGTGATCTCGTCCACCTGGGGCAGCGCGTTCAGGCGCACCCAGGCGCTGCGGAAGGCCACGGGCGTGAAGCCCAGCCGGTTCATACCGCTGTTCATCTTCAGGAACACCCGGTGCGGTGTCTGGGTCTTGTGCGCGGCGAGCCAGTCGATCTGCTGCTCGCGGTGCACCACATGCCACAGCCCCAGGCGTGAGCACAGTTCCAGGTCGCGTGGCTCGAACACGCCTTCGAGCAGCAGCACCGGTCCGCGCCAGCCGAGCGTGCGCACGCGTTCGGCCTCGTCCAGGTCGAGCAGTGCAAAGCCGTCCGCTCCGCGCAGCCCCGGGTAGGCGCGCTCGATGCCGTGGCCGTAGGCGTCGGCCTTGACCACCGCCCACACACGGGCGTCGGGAGCAGCAGCGCGGGCGCGCGCCAGGTTGGCGGCCAGCGCCTCGGTGTGGATCAGGGCTTCGATCGGACGGGGCATGTTTCGGGATGCGGGATGGGCGATCCCGCATGCTATAACCCGACGGCCCGCAAGAGAAGATGAGGTGAAGCCGGGCCGGCGCGCGGTTGCGCTGCAGCACCCCGGCGATGAAAAAAGGCTTTTCCACCATCATGTCGGCGCAGTTCTTCAGCTCGCTGGCTGACAACGCGCTGTTCGTGGCGGCCGTGGAACTGCTTCGAGCCGACGGCTCGCCCGAGTGGCACCGCGCAGCGCTGGTGCCGATGTTCGCGCTGTTCTATGTGCTGCTGGCGCCCTTCGTCGGCGCCTTCGCCGATTCGATCCCCAAGGGCCGCGTGATGTTCGTCGCCAATGGCATCAAGGTGGCGGGCTGTCTGATGATGTTGTTCGGGGGGCATCCACTGGTGGCCTACGCCGTCGTGGGCCTCGGCGCGGCGGCCTATTCGCCGGCGAAATACGGCATCCTGACCGAGCTGCTGCCGCCGTCGCAACTGGTGCGCGCCAACGGCTGGATCGAGGGTCTGACCATCGCCTCCATCATCCTGGGCGTGCTGCTGGGCGGGCAGCTCGTCGGCCCGGTGATGGCGCCCACGCTCCTGGCCCTGGACCTGCCGCTGCTCGACACCGGCATCGACACCGCCCCGGAGGCGGCAATCGCGTCGATCATCCTGCTGTACGCCGTGGCGGCGGGCTTCAACCTGCGCATCCCGCTGACCGGCGCGCGCATGCAGGCCATGGGCGCCGACCTGTGGTTCCTGGTGCGCGACTTCCGCCGCTGCAACGCGCTGCTCTGGCGTGACCGGCTGGGACAGATCTCGCTGGCGACGACCACGCTGTTCTGGGGCGTGTCGGGCAACCTGCGCTACATCGTGCTGGCCTGGGCGGCGGTGGCGCTCGGCTACTCGACCACGCAGGCCTCGTCGCTGGTCGGCGTGGTGGCCATCGGCACGGCCGTGGGCGCGGTCACGGCCTCGGTGGTGATGCGGCTGGACCGTGCCACCGGCGTGATCCCGATGGGCATGGCCATGGGTGTGCTGGTGATCCTGATGAACTTCATCGGCAACGTCTGGGTGGCCGCGCCCTTCCTGCTGCTGCTGGGCGCGCTCGGCGGCTTCCTGGTCGTCCCGATGAACGCGCTGCTGCAGCACCGTGGGCACAACCTGATGGGCGCCGGGCGGTCGATCGCGGTGCAGAACTTCAACGAGCAGGCCTGCATCCTGGGCCTGGGTGCGCTGTACACCGGCATGACGAGCTTCGGGCTCTCAGCCTTCATCGCCATCACGGTCTTCGGCCTGGTGGTGGCCGGCACGATGTGGGCCGTGGGCCGCTGGCACCGCGCCAACTGCCGCCACCACACCGCCGAAGTCGAGCGTCTGCTGGCGATCGCGCGCGCCGATCCGCATTGAGCCGCCACCATGCCGACCACCGACCCGCCCACTGAGCCGGCCACTGAGTCAGCCGCCGATCCGGCCACGGAGCCGCTGGACGCCACGGCCTGCGGCGCGTCGGTCTGCAGGCCGTCCCGATGACCGATCGGGCGCTGGTGCTGCCCGTCCTCGGGCTGATGGCCAACGCCTTCACCTGGGGTGTGTCGTGGTGGCCCTTCCGCTGGCTGGCTGCTCAAGGTTTGCACCCGCTGTGGGCGACGGCCTTCGTTTACGGCGTGGCGGTGCTGTTGATCAGCGCGCGCTGGCCCCACGCCTGGGGCCAGTTGTGGCGCACGCCGGCGCTGTGGTGGCTGGTGCTCGCGGCGGGTACCACCAACGCCGCCTTCAACTCGGCGGTCACCTTCGGCGACGTGGTGCGGGTGATCCTGCTGTTCTATCTGATGCCGCTGTGGGCGGTGTTGCTGGCGCGCGTGCTGCTGGGCGAGCGCTTGAGCGTGTTGGCCGGCGCCCGCGTGGCCTTGGCCTTGGCCGGCGCGGCGATCGTGCTGTGGCCGGCCGATGGCGCAGGCTGGCCGGTTCCGGGCAGCGCCGCCGAGTGGCTGGCGCTTTTGGCGGGCTTGGCCTTCGCGCTGAACAACGTGATGTTGCGGCGGCTGGCCGGCCAGCCGCGCGAGGCGCGTTCGCTGGCGATGTTCAGTGGCGGCGTGCTGGTGTCGTTGGCCATCGCCGCGTCGGCCACAGCCGCGGGCGCATTGGCCGCGCCGCCGGCCCCGCAGGCGGCGTGGATGGCCGGGGCGGTGGTGCTGGCGGTCGTCTTTCTCGTCGGCAACCTGACGCTGCAGTACGGCGCGGCCCGTCTGCCGGCCAATGTCACGGCGGTGGTGATGGTGTCGGAGGTGCTGTTCGCCTCGCTGTCGGCGGTGGTGTTGGGCGCGGGCCTGCTCAGTCTGCCGCTGCTGGCCGGTGGCGCGCTGATCCTGGCCGCTGCCCTGCTGGCGGCGTGGCGGAGCTGAACTGCGCGACACTGCGCGGCGTCGTTCCACGAGCTTGCGCGCGGCCCGCGGCCCGCGCCTTACTGCCATGTTCCAGCACCTCGAACCCTACGCCGGCGACCCCATCCTGAGCCTGAACGAGGCTTTCCAGGCTGACCCGCGGCCGCACAAGGTCAATCTCTCCATCGGCATCTACTTCGACGACGAGGGCCGTATCCCGGTGCTGGACTGCGTGCGCCAGGCCGAAGCGCAGCTGCTCGAGGCCGCAGGTCCCAAGTCCTACCTGCCGATGGAAGGCTCGGGCCCGATGCGGCGTGCCGTGCAGGCGCTGCTGTTCGGTCCGGCCCACGAGGCGGTGACGAGCGGGCGCGTGGCCACGCTGCAGACCGTGGGCTCCAGCGGTGGCCTGAAGGTCGGGGCCGACTTCCTGCGGCGCTGGTTCCCCGGCAGCGCGATCTGGGTCAGCGACCCGACCTGGGACAACCACCGCGCGGTATTCGAGGGCGCCGGCCTGAGCGTGCACACCTATCCCTATTACGACGCCGCCACCGGCGGTCTGGCCTTCGAGGCCATGTGCGAGGCGCTGGATCGGCTGCCGCCGCGCAGCGTGGTGCTGCTGCACGCCTGCTGCCACAACCCGACCGGGGTCGACCTCAGCGCCCAGCAGTGGCAGACCTTGATCCCGCTGCTGCGCCGGCGTGCGCTGATCCCCTATCTGGACCTGGCCTACCAGGGCTATGGCGACGGGATCGAGGAGGATGCCTACGCCGTGCGTGCCTTCGCCGACGCGGGCATGCATTTCTTTGTCGCCAACTCCTTCTCCAAGAGCATGAGCCTGTACGGCGAGCGGGCGGGTGCGCTGAGCGTGGTCTGCGCCGACGCGGCCGAGGCCGACCTGGTGCTCGGCCAGATGAAGGCCACGGTGCGGCGTAACTACTCCAGCCCCGGCATCCATGCCGCAGGCGTGGTGGCGCGTGTGCTGACCGACCCGGCGCTGCGCGCGTCCTGGGAGGCCGACGTGCGCGCCATGCGTGAGCGCATCGCGCAGATGCGGGTGGCCCTCCATGAGGTGATCAGCGCGCGTGTGCCGGGTCGCGACTTCGGCTACTTCCTGAGTCAGCGTGGCATGTTCAGCTACACCGGGCTGTCGGCCGCGCAGGTTGACCGTCTGCGCGAGGCGCATGCCGTCTACCTGGTGCGCTCCGGGCGGATGTGCGTGGCGGGCCTGAACCACGGCAACGTCCACCGCGCGGCGCAGGCGATGGCTGCCGTGCTGGGGTGATCCTCGGGGTGGCGTCATGTCGGTGACCGCCCCGGAGCCGCCACGCCATATCGGGCGCTACCGGGTCGTCTCGCGCCTGGGCGAGGGCGCCACCAGCGAGGTCTTCCTCGCCCAGGACGACTTCCATGACCGGCAGGTCGCGATCAAGCGGCTGCGCCCGGGCATCGTCGAGGGTGCCTCCGAGGACGACGACCGTTACGCCGGGGCGTTCTTCGCCGCCGAGGCGGCGCTGGTGGGCCGGCTGCAGCACCCGAACGTGGTGCAGATCCTGGACGCTGTGGCGGTCGGGCCGGCGCCCTACCTGGTGATGGAGTACGTGCCGGGCGTGACGCTGCGCCGCCACTGCCGGGCCGACGCGCTGCTGCCGCTGGAGCAGATCACCGAGATCGGCTTCAAGTGCGCGATGGCGCTGAGCTACTGCTGGCGCCAGGGCTTGATCCACCGTGACGTCAAGCCGGCCAACCTGCTGGCGCGCCTGGACGGCGAGCGCCTGGTCGAGGTCAAGATCACCGACTTCGGCAGCGTGCTGAACCTGGCGTCGGACCGCACGCAGATCTTTCGCGTCGGCTCGCTGGCCTACATGTCGCCGGAGCAACTCGACGGCGGCGACCTGGACGCCCGCGCCGACATGTACTCGCTGTCGGCGGTGATGTACCACCTGATCGCCGGGCGGCCGCCCTTCGATGCGCAGCAACAGCCGGCGCTGATGCGCCAGATCCACGTGGGCGACCCGCCCGCCCTGACCGGTCTGCGCCAGGGCGTGACGCCGGCACTGGATGCGCTGGTGCGGCGTGGCATGGCGCGCCTGCGCCGGGACCGCTTCGCCACCTGGGACGAGTTCGCCGCCGGCCTGGCCGCCCTGGTCACCCGCGGCGAGGTGCCGCGGCCCGGACGTGCCGAGGTGCTGGATTCCGAGCGCTTCAACCTGCTGCGCTCGCTGCCCTTCTTCGCCGGCTTCGGCGAGGTCGCTCTCTGGGAGGTCGTGCATCGCGGGCGCTGGGAGAGGCATCCGCCCGGCCACGCGCTGTACCGCAAGGGCGATCGTGGCAATACCTTCCACATCATCGCCGAGGGGTCGGTGGAGGTCTGGCGTGAGGGCCGGCTGTTGGTTACGCTCGAGGCCGGGACGTCCGTGGGCGAGATGGCCTACCTGGCGCCCGACCCAACGCGGGCGGTGCACAGCGCCGACGTCTTCGTCCAGACGGCGGCGACGCTGATCTCCTTCACGCCCGATTCGCTGGCGCAGCTGAGCGTCGTCGTCCGCTCGATGTTCGATCGTGCCTTCATCGCCGTGCTGGTGCGGCGTCTGGATGCGGTCTGGCGTTTTGCCGATCAGGCCACGGCCCGGCCTGGTCCTGACCCGTCCCCCGCGGCCGCAGCCGCTGCCCGTTGAGGTGGGTCCACGCCCGAAGGTCGGGTTTGCGCTTGCGGCGCCTCATCCGCGCCAGTACCCCGGGCTGCCGTAGCTGTGCTTGAGGAAGTCGATCCACAGACGCACCCGCAGCGCCAGGTGGCGGGCGTGCGGGAACACGGCGTAGATGCCGTTGGGCGGCGCCGCGAATTCGGCCAGCACCGTCTGCAGCCGACCGGCCGCCACGTCGCCGGCGACCTCCCAGGTGCTGCGCCAGGCGATGCCCAGGCCTTGCAGGCACCAGTCGTGCAACACCTGGCCGTCGCTGCAGTCCACGCGGCCCCTCGGGCGCAGGTGCGTGATCTCGCCATCGACCTGGAAGGCCCAGCCGCGTGATTGGCTCGCGTCCGAGCTCAGCGTCAGGCAGGCGTGGCGCATCAGGTCCGTGGGCTGCGCCGGCACGCCGGCGCGCTTCAGGTAGGCCGGCGTGGCCACGCACCAGCGGCGGTTGTCGGCCAGGCGCACGCTGATCAGGCTGGAGTCGGGCAGGTCGCCCACGCGCACGGCGCAGTCGTAGCCCTCGTTGACGATGTCGATGACGCGGTCCGACAGGTTCAGCGACAGGCTGACGTCCGGATGCTGCGCGAGGAAGCGCGGCGCCAGCGGCGCGACGTGGCGTCGCCCGAAGCCGGCGGGCGCCGTCACGCGCAGGTGGCCGCTGGCCTTGACCCCGCCGGCGCTGACGCTGGCCTCGGCGCTGGCCAGATCGGCCAAGACACGCTGGCAGTGCTCGAGGAAGGCGCTGCCCTCGTGCGTCAGCGACAGCCGGCGCGTCGTCCGCACGAGCAGCTTGACACCCAGCCGTTCCTCGAGCGCGTCGATGCGCCGGCCGATGACCGCCGGCGCCACCCCCTCGGCATGGGCCGTGGCGGTCAGGCTGCCCTTGCTGGCCACGGCGACGAAGGATTCGATCTGCTTGAACTTGTCCACGCACCAGATTGTGGGCCGCTGCGGTGATTCGTGCGTTTTTTGCACAAATCCCGACGTTTTCCGGTGACCAATGGGTGCTGTGGTCTGAAATACGATCAGGGCATCGTGAACCTGTCTGCTCCCACCACCGTTCCCGCTGGCACCGGCGTCGCGCCGCGCGCCGTGTTGTTCGACGCCTACGGCACGCTGTTCGACGTCTACAGCGTCGGCCTTCTCGCCGAACAGCTCTTTCCCGGCCACGGCGAGCGCCTGGCGACGCTCTGGCGCGACCGTCAGATCGACTACAGCCGAATCTGCTCGATGAGTGGGCGGTACCGGCCCTTCTGGGACATCACCCGCGCCGGCCTGCGCTTTGCGGCGCTGCGTCTGGGGCTGGCGCTGGACGCGGCGAGCGAAGAGCGTCTGATGAACCAGTACCACCACCTCAGCGCCTTCCCCGAGAACCTGGAGGTGCTGCAGGCCCTGTGTGCCCGCGGCGTGCGCGCCGGCGTGCTCAGCAACGGGGACCCGCAGATGCTGGCGGTGGCGGTCAAGAGCGCCGGTCTGGGCGCGCTGCTCGACCCTGTGCTGTCCGTGCACACGGTGCAGCGCTTCAAGACCGACCCGGCCGCCTACGCGCTGGGTCCGCAGGCACTCGGCCTGCCGGCGCGGGAGATCCTCTTCGTTTCGAGCAACGCCTGGGACGCCGTGGGCGCGACCTGGTTCGGCTACACCACGCTGTGGATCAACCGCGCGGGGGGGCCGCCCGAGCAACTCGACACCGAGCCCAGCCGCACCGGCCACAGCCTGCGCGACGTACTCGATTTCTTCCCTGGGTCCGGCGGCACGTCCGCGTCTGCCGCCGCATCCGCGGCCTGAACGGCCTGCCCTCGCGACACACCCTGTCCCTCATCGTCCACCCCTGACACTCCCCGAGAGAGGAACCCGGCACATGACTTCGCGCACCCTCGTCCACGGCCTGCAGGTCGCCACCGTGCTGAAGGACTTCGTCGATACCCAGGTGCTGCCCGGCACCGGGATCGAGACAGAAGCCTTCTGGAAGGGCTTCAGCGACATCGTCCACGACCTCGCCCCGAAGAACGCCGCACTGCTGGCCGAGCGTGACCGCCTGCAGACCGAGCTCGACGCCTGGCACGCCAAGCATCCGGGGCCGATCCGCAACATGGCCAAGTACCGCGCCTTCCTCGAGAAGATAGGCTACCTCGTGCCCGTGCCGGCCAAGACCCGGGTCACCACGACGAAGATCGACGACGAGCTCGCGCGCCAGGCCGGCCCGCAGTTGGTGGTGCCGATCACGAACGCGCGCTATGCGCTGAACGCCGCCAACGCGCGCTGGGGCTCGCTGTACGACGCGCTGTACGGCACCGACGCCATCCCCGAGGCCGACGGCTGCGAGCGTGCCGGCGCCTACAACCCGCGCCGCGGCGCCAAGGTCATCGAGTACGCGCGCCACGTGCTGGACCGCACCGCGCCGTTGTCCGGGCGCAAGGCCTCGCACCTGGAGGCGGCCGGCTACCGCATCGAGGGCGGTGCCCTGGTGGTGAAGCTGAAGGACGGCCGCGAGGTCGGCCTGAAGAAGCCGGCGCAGCTGGTGGGCTGGCAGGGCGAGGCCCCCGCACCATCGTCGGTGCTGCTGGTGCACCACGGCCTGCACCTGGACATCCGCATCGACCGCAGCACGCGCATCGGCGCGGAAGACCCGGCCGGCGTGTCCGATCTGGTGGTCGAGGCCGCGGTGTCGACCATCCTCGACCTGGAGGATTCGGTCGCGGTCGTCGACGCCGAGGACAAGGTGCTGGGCTACGGCAACTGGCTGGGCATCCTGAAGGGCACGCTGACCGAGCAGGTGACCAAGGGCGGCACCACCTTCATGCGCGGCCTGAACCCGGACCGCGTCTACCAGTCGCCGGACGGCGGCACCGTGACGCGGCACGGGCGCTCGCTGCTGTTCGTGCGCAACGTCGGCCACCTGATGACCAACCCGGCCATCCTGTGGGGCCGCGGCGGCCGCGAGATCCCGGAAGGGATCATGGATGCGGTGATCACGACGACGATCGCGCTGCACGACCTGAAGGGCCTGGGCGCGCCGGGCATCCGCAACAGCCGCGCCGGCAGCGTCTATATCGTCAAGCCGAAGATGCACGGCCCGGCCGAGGTCGCCTTCGCCAGCGAGGTCTTCGCCCGCGTGGAGCGGCTGCTGGGACTGGAGGAGGGCACGGTCAAGCTGGGCATCATGGACGAGGAGCGCCGCACCAGCGTCAACCTGCAGGCCTGCATCGCCGCGGCGGCGCACCGCGTGGCCTTCATCAACACCGGCTTCCTCGACCGCACCGGCGACGAGATGCACACCGCGATGCAGGCCGGGCCGATGCTGCGCAAGGGCGACATGAAGTCCAGCGCCTGGATCCAGGCCTACGAACGCAACAACGTGCTGGTCGGGCTGGCCTGCGGCCTGCGCGGACGCGCGCAGATCGGCAAGGGCATGTGGACCGCGCCGGACCTGATGGCGGCGATGCTGCAGCAGAAGGTCGCGCACCCGATGGCCGGCGCCAATACCGCCTGGGTGCCCAGCCCGACGGCCGCCGCCCTGCATGCGATGCACTACCACCAGATCGATGTCGTGGCGGTGCAGAAGGATCTGGAGAAGGTCGACCTGGCGGCAGAGCGCGACGCGCTGCTGGAGGCGCTGCTGACGGTGCCGGTGGTGAAGAAGCCCAAGTGGACCGAGGCCGAACTGCAGCAGGAGCTGGACAACAACGCCCAGGGCATCCTGGGGTACGTGGTGCGCTGGGTGGACCAGGGCGTGGGCTGCTCCAAGGTGCCTGACATCCACAACGTGGGCCTGATGGAGGACCGCGCGACACTGCGCATCTCCAGCCAGCACATGGCCAACTGGCTGCACCACGGCATCGTCACCGACAAGCAGGTCAAGAAGACGCTCGAGCGTATGGCTGGCGTCGTGGACGCGCAGAACGCCGGCGACCCTGCCTACCGCCCCATGGCCGGCCACTTCAAGCAAAGCGCCGCCTACAAGGCGGCCAGCGATCTCGTCTTCAAGGGGCTGAAGCAGCCCAGTGGCTACACCGAGCCGCTGCTCCACGCCTGGCGCCTGAAGGTGAAGGCGGCGGCTCGGTCTGCCTGATGCGCGAGCCGCTGCTCCACGCTTGGCGCCTGAAGGTGAAGGCGGCGGCTCGGTTCGCCTGATACACGAGCCGCTGCTCCACGCCTGGCGCCTGAAGGTGAAGTCGGCGGCTCGGTCCGCCTGATGCACGAGCCGGCGTCGACCGCGGGGTTCAGGACCCCGCGCGGCGCCTGGCGTCCTGCGCCGGTGCGACGCGCTGCTCGATGAAGTCGCTGACCAGGGCGAACAGCCGCTGCTGATCCCAGGTCTTGCCGTCCACCGCGTCCACGGGGAAGTCCAGCACCGGGATGCCGGCTTCCTCCAGGGCGCCGTTGATGTGGCGGATGCCCCACCACCCGGCGATCGACAGGCCGCCGTCGACGCGGTGCATGCGGGCCTCGTGCAGGGCCCATTCGCTGCCCAGGCCCGGGATGTGCATCTGCTCGGACATCGTCACGTAGCGGCTGGCGAGCGCCCGGATGGGGTCGCGCGTGCCGTAGCGGAGGTAGCCGTCACTGGCGATCGAGAGGTAGTTCGACCGCACGAAGACCGCGCCGTGCTTCTGCTCGAACTCGGTGAAGAAGTCGAGGTTCTGCCACAGGCCCTGGCCGACGTACATCAGCCGGTACTTCTCGTTGGGGCAGACCCACATCTCCTGCGCGACGCGCTGGCGGATCTCGTCACGGAAGGCCCGCGCCTGGTTGTGTGCCCAGGCGGTGCCGCGGTGCCACTGGATGCCCATCACCTGACCCATGACCTCGCCCAGCCGCGCGGGCAGCTTGGGCGCGGTGGCGATCAGCGTCCTGACCTCGTCGAAGTACTCTTCCTGGGCATTGACGCGGTCCAGGATGTCGCGCAGACGGTCCAGGTCCAGGCGTTTGCCGGCCACGCGCTCGGCGGCCTCGATCAGGTCGCGATACTGGGCCACCAGCGCGTCGATGCGGTAGTCGCCGTCGAGGTCTTCCCACTGCCAGCGCGATTGCCGCCACCAGTGGGGCTGCGGGCGGTCGAGCACGGGTTGTTCGATCGGGACGAAGGGCGCGTCGCTGAGGTCGGCCAGCACCTGCGCGCTGCGCTCGTGGATGGACGTGCACACCAGCGAAGGCTTGGGCAGACCGCCCCACGGCTTGTCGGGATGCGCCGGGTCGAGCAGCACGGCCAGGGTCAGCGCGGCATAGCGGCTGAGGTGACGGTGGTAGCCGCAGCGGTCCAGCACGTCGGAGTAGTGCCCCGATTGGCGCCGCGCGGCCACCAGCCCCGAGTACCAGACGTCGGTGATGAAGGGCAGATCCAGCGCTTGCAGGATCTCGTGCGGGACCAGCGCCCCGACGATGGCATAGGGGCGTCCGCTGTCGAAGACCGAACTGCGCAGGTTCGCGAACCACTCGCGCTGGTGGGCCCGCAGCGAGCGAGTCACTTCCAGTTGCGTCAGGGCTTCGTGCTTGCGCCGTGCCTCTTCGACGTCCGCGGCGGTGCCTGTGGCGGTGCCTGTGGCGTGGCTGCTCATGGCTTCATCTCCTGCACCGCGCCGGAATTCACGGCCTCGAAGAACGCCGAGGCCTCGCGTACCAGGGCGGCCTGGCCTGCGGCGGCTTGCACGTCGTGGAACAGCGCGGTCGCAGGCGTGCCCCGGTCGCGCAGAGCGCGCAGCAGATCAGGCAGGTCCCAGCCCAGCAGCCGGTCGCTGGGCGGAATGTGCAGGACGACCGCGTCGACGTCAGGCCGCGCTGCTTGCGTCAGCAGCCAGGCATGGCGGGCCGCGGGCGGCCAGACGCCGGTCGACGGTGTGTCATGCCAGAGCTTGTCGAACAGGGCGTCGAAAGGGTCCGGGCTGTCGGCGATGTCCATGCCTGCGGCGCGAGTGCCCCAGGTGTCGTCTTCCGCCACCACCAGACCGCCTGCGTGCTCGAGCGCGCTGTGCAGCGCCAGATGCTGCATCGGCTCGGCGGACGCGGCGATGACGCGTGGGCGCCGGCCCTCGTGCGCGGCGGCGCCGGCCTCGATCGCTTCGAGGCAGGCGTGCAGGTCGGCTGCATGCTCGGCGGGGTGGCTGAACAGGCCCGCGCCGATGATCTGCAGGGCCTCGACCCCCGACAGACGCCCCTCGTGGCGCAGCGCCTGCAGGCGGCGCCACAGGGCGCGCACACGGTTGGTCAGGGCGATGGCCTCGCGCATCCCGGTGTTGTCCACCGGGCGCACCGCATGCCGTGACACGCGCTCGAGCAATGCGCGCAGGCGACCACGGTTGTATTCGCGCACGGCCTCGCGCTGGCTGTGCATGAGGTCGTAGATCATGAAGGGCGGCATCTGCGGCGCGCGGCCGCTGCGATGGAGCTCCTTCAGGAAGTAGTAGAGCTTGTCGTAGGGCCTGGACAGGATCAGCAGGTCCAGGCACTCGTAGTCCCCGCTGAGCGCCGCCTCGCACAGCGCCCGGGTCTCGGCTGGCAATTCGGGGTCGACGTAGCGATCGGCCTGCGGGGTGGCGCGTCGCAGATCGGCGGCGAGCATCACCGGTGTGCACCCAGCCGCCAGGATGAACTCCACGGGCACCGTCGGGCCCACGCGCCCGATCACGCGCTGGCCGGCCGCTTTGGCGGCTCGGGCCTGACCCAGGGGGGCGGCATACCGGCCCGCCAGGCGCTGGAAGGCGGGGCTGGACTGCAGTGCTGGTGTCATCGGAGGGCCCTGGCTTGCCGCGGCTTGGGCTGGCCCACCGGTGCCGGTGCCCTGCGTGCGGCGCCGGCGCCGTGTCGGCACCTGTGACGTGCGCCCATGTCAGATCACCTCCGTTTCGCGCAGCCGCGCAATCTCTTCTGGCGTGTAGCCGACGTCGGCGAGCACCTCGTCGGTGTGTTCCCCCAGGGCCGGCAGGCGTCGTTGCAAGCCCGGGCCGTCCGCGTCTGCCATGAACCCGGCGTTCATCAACGTCAGCGGCAGCCCCTCGGGTGTCTGGCTGTCCTGCAGCATCCCCCGCTCGCGCAGCACCGGCAGGTTCAGCACGTCCCGTGTGGTGCGCACCTTGGCCGCGGGAGCCCCGGCTTGCATCAGTGCGGCTTCCAGGTCGCCGGCGTCGTGCGGCTCGATGCGCCGCGCGAGTTCGGCCCGCAGCGCATCCTTGTGCTGCAGCCGCGTCTCGCCTGTGCGATACCTCGGGTCAGCCAGCAGGTCGTCGGCCTGCAGCACACGGCACAGCGCTTCCCAGTGGTTCTGGAAGTTGCCGCTGAGCCACAGCCAGCCGTCCTGCGTGCGGAAAGCCCCCACCGTGGGCCGGTCCTGCACCACGGCCTGGGTCGCGCTGATGCGGTCGCCGCTTATCGTCTGCCGCACCAGACCGACACCCATCATCACCAGGGTGGCGTCGAGCATCGACACATCCAGGTGCTGGCCCTGGCCCGTGCGACCGCGCCGCACCAGCGCCGACAGGATGGCCGCGTGCGCCAGGTAGCCGGTGAAGCAGTCGATGCTGAAGCCCCGACCTTGCGACGGTGTGTCCGATGCCGCCCCCGTCCAGGCCATGCCGCTGAGCGCCTGGATCGTGTGGTCGTAGGCCGGCCACGTCGACATGTCTCCACCCTGCCCGAAGCCCGAGATCGTGCAGGTGACCAGCGGCGGGTTGAGGGCCCGCAGGTCCTGGGGCCCGATGCCGAGTGCGGCCAGCGCCCCGGGGCGCTGGTTCTCCACCATGACGTCGCTGCCCTGCGCCAGCCGGCGCACGATCTCGCGTCCGGCCTCGGACTTCAGGTCGACGGTGACGGACCGCTTGCCAGCGTTCACCGCGGCAAAGGCCGAGCCCACCGTCCACCCCGGCTCGCGGACGAAGCCGCGGAAGTCGTCGCCTACGCCGGGCCGCTCGATCTTGACGATGTCGGCGCCCAGCAGACCGAGGTGGTAGGTGCAGAAGGGCCCGGCCAGGGCGTGGGTCAGGTCCAGGACGCGCAGTCCCTCGAGGGCCTTCATCGAAGTCGCACGGTCTCAGGTCAGGCCCAGCAGCGACACCAGGCCCGGGATCTTGTCCTTGATCGTGCGGTAGTCCGGTGTCGCAATCCGGGGCAGCTCGAGGGTGCCGGGCACGCCCTTGATCGGAGAGAAGCCGTTCTTGTTCAGGATGGCTTGCCCTTCGACCGAGAGGATGAAGTGGGCCAGCAGCCGCGCAACCGCCGGGCGCGGCGCCCGGGTCATCAGCGACAGGCTCGTGTCGGAGGAGATCGTGGGCTGCGGAAAGATTTCCCCGATCGGCGCGTTCTTCGCCAGCAGACCCACCACCACCTGGTGGATGCCCGGGGCATAGATGGCCTTGGAACCCGAGGCGATGCGCTGCAGCCCGGGCACGACACTTGGGGCGGGCTGGCCGTTCTGTCCCAGGGTCCGCAGGAAGGCCTCGCCGTAGGTGTCGCGCATCAGGACGTGCCACAGCGCCGGCGATCCGCCCACGCGGGGGTCGATGAACAGCAGCTTGCCTTTCCAGCGCGGGTCGACGAGGTCTTCCCAGCTCTTGGGTGCTTCCTTGACGAGCGAGGTGTTCCACACCAGCGAGTACGGGATGTGAGAGACGATCACCGACGTGGCGGAGCGAAGCGATTCGGGATAGGCCTCGAGCCCCGGGATTTCGGTGACCGTTGTGAACATGCCCTTGGCTGCAAGCGTCTCGTGCAGCAGCTTGTCCGTGTCCATGACGACGTCGGCCACCGGTGCGCCGCTGTCATGCTCGGCCGTCAGGCGTTGACCCAGTGCGCCCGAGACCAGCCGCGTCACCTCGATCTCGATGCCGTACTTCTCCTTGAAGCGCGCCACGACGGCCTGGATGATCGTCGGGTCGGTCACGGCGTACAGCGATCCCTTGCCCTCCTTGCGGGCTGCGGCGACCAGTCCGGCGTCCTGCGCCAGCGCGGGAAAGGCCCCCATCAGGGCAGGCGCCACGGCCACGCCCGCGGCTTGATGGAGGAAATGTCGGCGGTCCAGGCCGCGGGTCTTGTCCAGGCTCATGATTCGCAGGTCTCCTGTGGTGTTGTCGAAAAGCGCCGGTCTCATGTGCGGATCGAGGCGCGGCGGGTGAGGTAGAGCATGAGTGCCACGCCGGTGGTGGTCACGGCGGTGACGACGATGGCCATCGCCGCCAGCTGCGGGAAGCTGCCGAAGATCCAGAGCTCGGTCATGACGCGGCCGATCACCGGGTTGCGGGCACCGCCCAGCAGGCTGGACGCGGTGACCTCGCCTGCGGTGTGGATGAACACGATGATCCAGCCCGCCATCAGGCCGGGCAGCGCCAGTGGCAGCAGGATGCGGACGAAGGTCCGCCCCGGGCCGGCGCCTGAGATGCGCGAGGCCTCTGCGACGTCGGTGCCGATCCCGCTGGCTGCCGATGCCGCAGCCCGCGCGGCAAAAGGCAGGGCCATGGCCAGGTAGGCCAGGAAGAGGATCAGGACCGTGCCGTACAGCTTGAACGGCGCCGGGGTGAACGTGATCAGGAAGGCCACGCCGATGACCGTGTGCGGCAGCGTGGCCGGCAGCGCCATCACCACGTCGGCGGCGCGGGCCACCTGCCCCTGCCGCAGCCGGGCGGCGAACATCAGCACGGCCGCGATCAGCACCGCGGCCGTGGCGGTGGCCGCACCCAGACCCAGGCTCGTGACGAAGGCTCGGCTCGTCGGTCCGTTCTCGAACAGGACGAAGGTGTAGTTCTCGAGCGTGAACTGCGCGACGTCGATCAGCGGTGTCCAGAAAGGCTGGAACGACACGATCAGCAGGCCGCACACCGGCAGGATGGACGTCGTGGCGAGGTAGGCGACCGCCAGGGCCTGTGCCGGGCGTCGCCAGCGCCCGAGCCGGATCTGGCCGGCTCGCCCGCCGCGTCCGCCGATCATCGAGTGCCGGTCGCCGGGCATCATCCAGCGCTGTGCCAGCAGCAGGCATTGCACCACCACCACCATCGCGCCGCTGAGCATGAGGCCGGTGGCCGTCTGCGGCGGGAACTGGTCGAACAGGCGGTAAACGTGCACCGAGATCACATCCATGCGGGCTGCGGTACCGAGGACGATGGGCACGGAGAACAGCCCGATCCCGGCGATCACGGCCATCAGTGCGGCCGCCAACAGCGCCGGCCGCACTGCGGGCAGGGTCACACGCAGCATGGTGCGCAGGGGCGACGCGCCGCTGACGCGTGAGGCCTCGTCCAGCGCCGGGTCGACGCCGCGCAGCCCCGCCGCGACGATCAGGTACACATAGGGCACCAGATACAGGCCGGTCACGCAGACCAGGCCGGTGGCGGTGTAGATGTCCAGCGGGCCTTCCGTCGCCTCGATGCCAACCAGCCCCAGCGCGCCACGCAACAGATGGTTCACGAGCCCGACGCTCGGGTCGAGCAGGATGGCCCAGCCGATGACCCCGGCGATCGGCGGCACGATCATCGGCGCCAGGGGCAGCAGCTCGCCGGCCGCGCCCAGTGACCCGTCGGTGCGTTCATTGACGAAGGCCAGCACGGCGCCAGCCACCGTGGCGATGGCCGCGCCCCCCAGCACGACCAGCGCCGTGTTGGCCAGCACCTTCGGCAGTGCACCCGAGGCGATGGACGTCAGGATGGCTTCGAGCCCCTGCGGTGCATCGCCCAGCGTGCGCAGCACCGCGGTGCCCAACGGGAAGGCCAGGAACAAGGCCACCGTCACCAGCATCACCATCACGACGACACCGAAGCCGTCCAGACGCGACGCCGGACGCCTGGCGAGGCCCCGTGAGGTGCTCATCTGCGGTCTTTCGGCAGCCCGTAGACGAGGGTGCGCGCGGCGGGAAAAGCCACCGTCACCGACGTGCCAGGCGGCATGCCGTCGTGGGCGAGCGCCGTGGCCACGACGAGACTGTCGCCGACGCGTACCACGTGCTCGACGGTCGCGCCCTGGAACAGCGACCGCTCCAGCGTGCCGGCGATCCGGTTGTGCCCGGCGGGCACCGGTGCGCCGGGGCCGAGGACAGTGCAGTGCTCGGGCCGGAACATGACAGCGGCCGCCCCGCCGACATGGTCGATGTCGGCGCAGGCCTGACCGGCCAGCAGTCCGAGCGGCGTGCGCACCGCGCATTCGCCCCCGCCCCGGTGCTCGATCTCGCCCAGGACCTCGTTGGCGCTGCCGATGAAGTCCGCGACATAGCGCGAGACAGGACGGTCGTAGATGTCCTGCGGGCTGCCGATCTGCGCGATCCGGCCGACTTCCATCACCGCGATGCGGTCGGCCAGCGCCAGCGCCTCGCTCTGGTCGTGCGTGACGTACAGGCTGGAAAAGCCCACGGTGCGCTGCAGCGCGGCCAGTTCGACCCGCAGCCTGGCACGCACCTTGGCGTCCAGGTTGGACAAGGGCTCGTCAAACAGCACGAGCCCGCCGGTGGCCACCAGCGCGCGGGCGAGCGCCACGCGCTGCTGCTGCCCGCCGGACAGCTGACCCGGGAACGAAGGGCCCAGCGCGTCGAGCCCGACGCGCGCCAGCGCCTGCTGCACCAGCGGGCCGATCTCCGCCGCCCGATGCCCGGCGTTGCGCAGCGGGTAGGCCACGTTGTCGGCCACGCTCATGTGGGGCCACAGGGCATAGCTCTGGAACACCATGCCCAGCCGGCGCTGCTCCGGGGGGCACCAGACCTTGCCTGCCGATGACGAGACCAAGGCCCCGTCCAGCAGGATGTCGCCTGCGTCGGGCTGTTCGAGTCCGGCGATCGACCGCAGCAGTGTCGTCTTGCCACAACCCGATGGGCCCAGGAGCACCACGAACTCGCCTGGCGCGATGTCGATCGAGACCCCGTCCAGCGCGGTCGTGTCGCGTGTGCGGGTGCGGTACCGCTTGGTCAGGCCACGCACTGACACGCGCGGCGTGTGCTCGGACGGGGACGCAGTGGGCGTGGTCATCGTTGGACGTTGGGGTCACCTGGGCCCGGCGTCGGCGCGCGTGCGTCGCCCTGACGAGGGTTGGGGCGCGGATCATATGCACGCCCGACACTCGAACCCCGAGTCCGGCGCGCGAAATGTGGTTTCATCCCGGGGCCGCGGCGCGGCCTACACTTTCGCGCCGCGTCGATGTCCCTGCCCGGCATCGGTCGGCGCTGGCAACTGCAGGGCCCGCAGCCCCGATGCGCTGCCCGCGGCTTGCCGCCGTGCCCCTTGAAGCAGGCCTCGCGTGCTGCCGGGATGCCGCCCATCGGCCCGATGCTTGATCTCTGGAGTCTGTCCATGCATTTCACCCGTACCGTCTTTGCCCTGAGTTCTGCGTTCGTGCTCTGCGGCGCCACCTGGGCCGCAGGGGCATCGGGTGGCGGGGCGGCGCCTGGCACGCACGCCCACGGCCATGCACCGGCCATGTCGTCGCAGGCGTCCACATCGGCCGCGGCTGTCGACGTGGCCCAGCCCTGGGCCCGTGCCACCGTGCCCGGTCAGTCCGCCACCGGCGTGTTTGCCCGCCTGACGGCGCGTGAGGCCACGCGGCTGACAGGCGGTTCCTCACCCCTGGCGGCCGTTGTCGAGATCCACGAGATGAAGATGGACGGCAACGTGATGCGCATGCGCGCGCTCGAGTCAGGGCTGGCGCTGCCGGCCGGTCGCGCTGTCGATCTCAAGCCGGGCGGGTATCACGTGATGCTGATGGGCTTGAAGCAGGCCCTTCCGCAGGGCTCGACCGTGCCCCTGACGCTGACCTTCACCGACGCACAGGGCCGCGCCGGCGAGGTGACGCTGCAGGTGCCGGTGCGCTCGATGCAGGCTTCGGGGCACTCGCACGGCGCGCACTGATGCCGTGCCGGGTCGTGGCGCCGAGACCTGCTCGACAGCGCCACCGAATGACGCGGCAGGTCCTTGCTGGGCCGGCTGCACCGACTTGGATTTCTGCATGAACCCTGTGGAGGGCACGCGCGCCCACGCCTGGGCCCGGCTCGAGGCCTTCGTGCCTCGCATGGGGCGTCACTATGCGCAGGGGCGCAACTACGACCCGGGGCCGCGGGCCGGGGGCGACGTGTCCGGGTTGTCGCCCTGGATCCGCCGTCGTCTGGTGCTCGAGCAGGAGGTGGTGGCGCAGGCACTGGCCGCCCACGGTCCCGAAGCGGCGGCCAAGTTCATCGAGGAGGTGTTCTGGCGCGGCTACTTCAAGGGCTGGCTCGAGCAGCGCCCTGCGGTCTGGGTGCAATACCGTGAAGGCCTGGCGCAGGATCTGCAGGCCCTCGAAGAGGATGCGTTCCTGCGCCGGCGCGTCGAGGCCGCATGGGCTGGCCGCACAGGCCTGGCCTGCTTCGACGCCTGGGTGCAGGAACTGCAGGACACCGGCCACCTGCACAACCACACGCGCATGTGGTTCGCCTCGATCTGGATCTTCACGCTGGGGCTGCCGTGGCGCCTCGGCGCCGACCTGTTCCTGCGCCATCTGCTCGACGGCGACCCGGCGTCCAACACCCTGGGCTGGCGCTGGGTGGCCGGGCTGCACACCCGCGGCAAGCCTTACGTCGCACAGGCCTGGAACATTGCTCGCTATACCGGCCAGCGGTTCACCCCCGCGGAGTCCGAGCTGGCTGCGGTTGTCACGCCGCTGGACGGGCAGGAGCCGCAGGGTTGGCCGCCGGCAGTGGCGCTGCACGCGCCCCTTCCGCCCGAGCCGGGGGTACCGACTGCCTTGCTGCTGACCGAGGAGGACTGCCGACCCGAGGATTTCGACCTCGCCGGGCTGGACCTGCGTGGGATGCTGGCGGTGCGGGCCAGCGCGCTGAGGTCACCGATTGCGGTGGCACAGGCCGTCTCGGACTTCGAGGTGGCGGCGCTGGAAGACACGGTGGCGCGCGTGCAGGCCCACCTGCAGGCCCGACACGCCGGCCTGGCGCACCAGCGGCAGGAGGCGTCGACGCAGGCAGGTGCTGCCTCCGGTGTGCCGATGCCGGTCGTGTCGGATCCCGATGACCTCGTGCGCTGGGCCGTTCGCCTGGGCGTGCGGCAGGTGGCCACGGCCTTCGTGCCGCAGGGGCCCCTGCGTGCATGGCTGGACCGTGTCGAGTTCGGTTTGCACACGCATGGCATCGCACTGCGGCAGTGGCGTCGCGACTGGGACGCGGCGGTCTGGCCGCACGCTGGCGCGGGCTTCTTCAAGGTGCGCCAGCGCATCCCCAGGATCCTTCAGGACCTCGGCCTGCTGGATCGATGAACGGCGCGGTGTCGTCCCTGCCGGGCTCGCCGAATGGCGTGCCAGCGGCTCCGGCACGATGCACGTGGTCACCGACGCGGCCGTTGACACGGCCCCCCTGACACCGTGACGCCTTGATCCCGAGGCAGGCGAGCCGGTGGCAAGATCAGGGTCATGTGCAACCGCTACGCGCCGCCGCGCCCGCAGGACATCGCCCAGCGCTGGCGGCCCCGCCAGGCCGTGGTGGACTTCCCGCCCGGCCCGGTCTTTCCCCGGGCACCCGGGCCGTTTCTGCGCGCCGCGCGCCGACCCGGGGACGGCGCCTGCGTCGACGATGCGCCGGAACTCGTCGTCGGGCTGTGGGGCCTGGTGCCGTGGTTCGCCAAGTCGGCCCGCCTGTCCTACGCCACCAACAACGCGCGCTTCGAGGAGTTGTCCGCCAAGGCCAGCTACCGCCAGCCCTGGGCGCGAGGGCAACGCTGCATCATCCCAGCGGCCTGGTTCGACGAACCTTGCTGGGAGACCGGCCGCAACGTCTGGTGGCGCTTCCGCCGTGCCGACGGGCAGGCCTGGGCGCTGGCCGGGCTGTGGAACACCTGGACCGACCCGCTCACCGGTGAACTCGTCGAGAGCTACACGATGCTCACGATCAACGCCGACGCCCATCCGCTGATGCGCCGCATGCACAAGCCCGACCCGGCGCTGCCGCCCGACGGCCAGGACAAGCGCTCGGTCGTGGTGCTGCGACCCGAGGACGAGGCGACCTGGTTGCACGGCCGCCCCGCCGAGGCCGCCGCGCGGGTGGGGTTGGCGCCCGTGGAGGATTTCGACGCCGCGGCGTTGGACATGCCGGTCCGAGGCGATCTGTTCGGTCGATGAGTGGGGCGCTCGCCTGCGCGTGGTGCAGGCGCAGGCTCGAGCGCGCTTTTCGGCACGGTGCAGCCAGGCTGCCATCGACGCCGCCCGGATCGGCATCGTATCGGTCTGCCGTCCACAGGCGCCATGCGGCCGATCCGTCTGTGGGTCAGCCTTGCCAGGTCGGCAAGCCTGCCTTGTCGACATGTCGATTCCGCTGAGGGGGCTGCATCGCTAGAGTGCCGGACTCGGTGTAGGGGCTATGCCGGGACGAACAGTGCAGCGCGGGTATGCGCGGGCCATGACGAAGGAGACGCGATGAAGGTGGGCATGGTCGGCATCGGGATGATGGGCCACGGCATGGCCAGCCGACTGGTTCACCACGGCCACGACCTGGTCGTGCTCGAACATCCCGGTAACCAGCCGCTGGACGCGTTGAAGGCCGCGGGTGTGCGGGCGATGCAGCGCCCCTGCGACCTCGCTGCGGTCGTCGACGTGGTGATCCTCGTCGTCACCGGGTCGGCGCAGGTGGAGTCGGTGCTGACCGGACCGGACGGCATCCTGCAGGGCCTGCGCCCCGGGGGGGTCGTCGTCGATTGTTCGACCTCGATCCCGTCGTCCACCGCGCGAATGGCGCAAGCGGTCGAGGACGCCGGCAGCCGATTCCTGGAGGCGCCGATGACGCGCACCCCGAAGGAGGCGGCCGAAGGGCGGCTGAACCTGCTCGTGGGCGGCGACGCGCAGGTGCTGGAGCGGGTGCGACCGTTGCTCGCCTGCCTGGCCGAGCACATCACCCACGTGGGGCCGACGGGCGCCGGGCACGGGATGAAGCTGCTGCACAACTATGTGTCGCTGGGCATGGTCACGCTGCTGGCCGAGGCCGCCGCCTGTGCCGCGCGCAGCGGTGTGGCGCCAGAAGTCTTCGTGGACGTCCTGGCGCGTGGCGGCGGGGGCGGCACCGCGCTCGAGCGACTCAAGCCCTACCTGCTGGCGGGCGATCCCGGTGGTCTGCGCTTCACGCTGGCCAACGCCTGCAAGGACCTCGGCTACTACGGGCAGATGGCGCAGGACGCGCAGGCCAGCCACGTCGTGGCCGATGCGGTCCGCTCGACCTTGCAGTCGGCGCTCGATCGCGTCGGCGGCCACACGCTCGTGCCCGAACTGGCCGGCCTGCTGACACGTACCGGGGCATGAGCCCCGGCACCCCCGTTCTCGAACCACCGGAGACCGTCTTGTCCCGCACCTACACCAAGCGTCTGGGCATCCTTCGCCGCAAACCCGGGATGTCCCTGGAAGCCTTCAGGACCCACTGGCTGGAGGTGCACGCGGCGCTGTGCGTCAAGCTGCCCGGCCTGCGCCGCTACAGCGTCAACTTCGTCGATCGGGAGCGCTTTGAGCACTTTCCCTACGACGGCTTCTCCGAGCTGTGGTTCGACTCCGAGGACGCACTGCGGGCGGCGCTGGACAGCGAAGAAGGCCGCACCCTGCTGGCCGATCTGCCCAACTTCGCCGGCGACATCCACCCCATCGTGGCGGTCGAGCACGTGATGCTTGCCTGATACCGCCCGCCACCGGCCTCTTGTACCGACGGCCTCGAGCGCATCCGTGCCCAGCGACACACACCGGCTGTACGGCACCGACGAGCCCCCGCGGACCTGGCAGACCCTGCGCGCAGGCGCGCTGTCCGTGCAGTGGGCCGACGGCTGGCTGCGCCACATCCGTTGGGGCGAGGACGAGGTCTGGCACGGCATCGGCTTCGTGCTGCGCGACGCCCACTGGGGCACGCCGCAGCCGCAGATGCGCGGCGTCGATCTGCGCCAGGACGGGGCCGCCTTCGAGCTCGAAGCCCACGGGGCTTACGACTTTCCTGCCGGTCCGCGGGACGGTCTGCCGGCGTCTTCCGATGAAGTGGCCTTCAGGATGCGGATCCGAGGCGATGCTCGCGGCTGGCTGCGTGTCGACGTCCAGGCAGAGGCGGGCGCCGACGTGAGGGTCAACCGAGTGGGTCTGTGCCTGCTCCACCCGAGTGCGGCTGCCGGTGCCCGCGTCGAGGTCACGCATGTCGACGGGCGGCACAGCGTGTCGAGTTTTCCGGTGCACATTCCGCCTTGGCCCCCCTTCACCCTTGTGCGGGCGTTGCGGCATGAGTGGCGTGCCGGGCACTGGGCGACGGCCACCCTGGGCGGTGACGTCTTCGAGACCGAGGACCAGCGCAACAACGCCGATGCCTGCTTCAAGACCTACAGCCGGTCCAACCTCGCACCTCGGCCCTACTGCCCGGGTGCGTGGGGGCCGATCCACCAGTCGGCGACGCTGGCGCTCGACGGCCCTGCGGCCCCCACCGCTGCGCCGATCGGCGCCGGAACCCCGGGCCTGCGAGTGACGGTCGGGGCCGACGCGGGTGCCTGGCCTGCAGTGGGCCTGGAGATCGACGGCGGCGACGCGGATGCCGTCCGGGGCGAGTTTCTGAAGGGGCTCGCGCCTGCCCACCTGCACCTGTTGTGGCGACCGGGCCCGCAGGTGCACTGGGCCGCGGTCGGTGCGATGCTTCGCGACGCGGGCGCGCGTCTGCGCCTGGACCTGCTGCTGCCGGACGAGGCGCCCACCCACACCGGCGCCATGCAGGCCCTGGCGAGCGAACTGCACCGGCACGGCATCGTCGTCGAGGCGCTGGCTGTCTTCCCGAGCACACTGGCGAACTGCCGGGCCGCTCGCGCCGCCTTTGCCGGGCGGCCGGTGGGTGGGGGCACACCGCATTTCTTCGTCCAGCTCAGCCGTCTGGACGCGCTGGGCGAGGTCGACTTCGCATCGTTCACCACCGCATCCGTGGTCCACGGCACCGACGAGGACGACATCATGGACGGGTTGGCCAGCCTGCCGGCGATGGTGGACACCTGGCGCGCGCGGCATCCGGCTGTGCCGCTGCGGATCGGCCCCAGCGACATCGGCGCGCGGTCCAGCCCGCTCGGGGCGCAGCCGCACAGCGAGGGCCGGCGCCGACTGGCGCTCGCGCAGGCCGACCCGCGCAGCCGCGCGCAGTTCGGGGCCGCGTGGGTGCTGGGACATCTCGCCGGTCTCGCCCGGCCCGGCGTGGCGTCGATCAGCGTGAGGGTGCCGTGTCTGGCGCGTGGCCGACCGACGGACGGAAAAGGTGACGACGACAGTGCCGTCCTGCACCCGTCCAGTCTTGTGCTGGCCGCGCTCGGCCTGCCGGCCACCCGGCTGGAGGTCGAGGTCTCGGCGCCCGCACGCCTGGCGGCGGTGGCGCTGCGCCGCGGTGACCGTCTGTGCGTGCTCGTGGCCAACCTGCGCACCGAGCCGGCGGACGTCGAGGTGGAGGTCCCGGGCGAAGAGTGCCCGTGGGAGACCTGCCTGCGACTGGACGCGTGCGAAGACGCCGCCCCCCGGTGGCGGCCGCAGCCTCTGAGCCACAGGCGAGTGCACCTGCCGGCCTACGCGGTCGCGCAGCTCGAGGGGCGCCGCGGCGGCCCTTCGAGGGCCTGGCCCTGACCCCTGGACTGGAAGGCCTTAGCGATGCTGCCCGATCTCGATTCCCTGGCGCTGTTCGTGCGTGCTGCCGAACTGCGCAGCCTGACCAAGGCGGCCGAGGCCTCGCACATCGGCCTGGCCGCAGCCAGCCGGCGCATGGCGCTGCTGGAGCATCGTTTCCGCACGGCGCTGTTCGAGCGCTCGCCCCGGGGCGTGGAGCTCACCCCGGCGGGCGAATCCCTGCTGCCGCACGCGCGCGCCGTGCTCATCGAGATCAACGAGATGCAGTCCGACATGCGCGACCACGCCTCGGGCAGCCGCGGCGCGTTGCGTGTGCTCGGCAACACCTCGGTGATGACCGAGGCGCTGCCGGCGGATCTCGCGAGCTTCTCGGCCGCCCATCCCGACGTGCGCCTGCTGGTGGTCGAGCGCTGGAGCGACGAGATCGTGCGCTCGCTCCTGTCCAGCCAGGCCGATGTGGGCATCGTCGTCGAGGGCGTGTGCACCGACGGTCTCGACGCCTACCCTTACCGCAGCGACCGCCTGGCGCTCGTGCTGCGCACCGACCACCGGCTGGCGCAAGGGCTGGGCGACGGCCCGCCGCCGGCCGTGCACTTCGAGGAGGTGCTCGACGACGGCCTGGTGGCCCTGGAGTCGGGTTCGTCGATGATGCGCCTGCTGGCGCAGCAGGCCGTGATCGCCGAGAAGACGCTGCAGCTGCGCGCCCAGGTGCGCAGCTTCGAGGCCGTGTGCCGGATGGTGCAGGTCGGCCTGGGCGCGGGCTTGCTGCCGGCCAGCGCCGCCCAGGCCATGGGCCCGTCCATGGGGCTGATGGTGCGCCCGCTGGCCGACGTCTGGGCCGAGCGCCGCATGCTGATCTGTGTGAAGGAGCAGCGCCCGAAGAACACTTCGCTGTCGCTGCTGATCCGGCACCTGATGCACGCCCATCGCCGCTCTCCCTGAACCGCTGCGGGCCCGGTGTGCCGCGCACGGCCTGACGGCCTGACGAACGGGCGGGTGGCGCGTGCGACGTGCGGGGCGGCTTCAGCTCGGGGGGGGCTCGGCCGTGGTGCCGGGCGACGTTCGGTGCCCGGCCTCGGCGTCGACTGCCGCCCCGATGTCTGCGCCAGGGCCCGTGCGGTCACCGGGGCCGGGGCAGGCGCCGGGGAGGTTTGCCGGGGCCTGCGCCTGCAGCAGCGCCCGGAACTGGCCTGCGCGGGGGGCGTCGATCGCGCCGCGGCCTTCGGCCAGGCGCACCGTGGCCTGACACAGCGTGCGATAACGCTGCAGCGTGTCGGCTCCGAAGGGTGCCACCGCCTGCAGATGCCTGGCGATCGAGCCGACGTCGCCGCGTGAGACCGGCCCCGGCATGGCGCGTGCGATGCCCACCGCCTCCACCGCCGACAGGGTGCCTCGCACCAGCGGCAGCAGGGCCTGGACAGCCTGGGCCTCGGTGGCGCCCCAACTGGCCCACAGCTGCGCAGCCTCGTCCAGCAGCACGTTGACGAACTGCGAGGCGTAGCCGGCAGCGGCGTGATAACGCCCCCGCATGCCCGGGGGCAGGCGGTTGACCGGGCAGCCCAGCCGGTCGGACAGAGCCACCAGCAGGCCGTCGATGGCCGGCCCGGCTTCGATCGTCACCGTGCATCCGGGCAGCGTCCGCACCGCCGCGGCCGGGTCGCCGAACGTCTGCATCGGGTGGAAGCCGCCGATGGCCGCGCCACACGCCGCCGCCGCCGCAAGCGCCTGCACCTCGGTGGCGCCGCTGCAGTGGACGACGCCCATGCCGGGCCGCCAGCGGCCGGCGCGCGCCGTGGGCTCGATTGCGGCGTCGGGTGTGGTCAGGAACACCAGATCGCAGCGCTCGATCACCTGTTGCAGATCGGTGCTCGCGCATCCCGGGATGGCCGCGCACAGCGCCTGTGCTGCGGCCGGGCGCGGGCTGTGGACGGCGGCCACCCGTACGCCGCGTGCGTGCAGGCCCCAGGCCAGCGCCGTGCCCAGCCGGCCGGCGCCGACGAAGCCGACGCGCACCGAGGCCGGTGTCAGATCCTGCAACGCCGTCACGAAGGTGTCCTTCCTGGGGTGGGCCCGCCGGGCGGACGCGCCGTTCACACCGGCCAGGTGCGGTAGCGCCGCAGCGCTGCCAGGTCAGGCACCGCGCCGAGCCCCGGCCCCGTGGGCACCGGCACCCGGCCCTCGCGCACCGGCAGGCCGTCGCCGACGATGGCTTCGCGCCCCGGGTTGGGATGGCAGTCGAACTCCAGCAGGCCGCTGCCGCCCACGGCGGCCAGCACGTGCAGCGACGACAGCAGCGACACCCCGCCGCCGAAGAAGTGGGGGCAGTAGCGCTTGCCGGCGGCCACCGCGGCACGGGCCACCTGCAGGTTGCCGGTCACGCCACCCCACTTCGTGATGTCGGGCTGGATCACCTGCAGCACCGGGCCGTCGCAGGCGGCCTCGAAGCGCTCGCCCTGCAGGTTCTCGCCGCCGGCCAGCGGGGTCGTCGACGCCGCTGCGAGACGCCGCCAGTCCTGAGCCGGCGCGTCGACACGGATCGGCTCCTCGAACCATGACAGGTTCAGGTCCTCGACGTCCCGGGCGAAGGCGATGGCCTGCTCGACGTCCAGCACCTGGTTGGCGTCGCAGCACAGTTCGTCGTCGGGGCCGACGGCCTCGCGCATGGCGCGCAGGTTGCGCACGTCCTGGGCGTGACCGAAGCCCGTCTTGAGCTTGAAGGCGCGGTGGCCCTCGGCGCGGCGCGCCGCCGCATAGACCTCCGGTTCGTCGGGATTGATGCCTGTGACGTAAGCCGGCACGCTGTCCACCGGCGCGCCGCCGAGGAAGCGGTTCAGCGGCTGCCCGGCACGGCGTGCGAACAGGTCCCACACCGCGATGTCGATGCCGGCGATGGCCTGGGCGATGGGGCCGGTCTCCAGTGTCTGCAGCACCAGCACCTCGAGTTCGCGGCTCAGGCGGTGGAAGGCTTCCTCGGGGCGCTGCAGCGTGACGCCGATCAGCCGCTCGGCGATGTCGTCGACCAGGCGGGCGCGGTGCTCGGCGCCCACGGCCGGCCAGTTGCTCCAGGCCTCGCCCCAGCCGACGGCGCCGTCGGTGTCGGTCACGCGCACCAGCACCATCGGGCGGTCACGGAAGGTGCCGAACGAGACCTTGATGGGCTGGCGGACCGGCACGCGGTAGGCGTGAGCCTCGACCGAGGCGATGGTCACGGGGCGGGTGTCAGGGTGCGGGAGGTGGGTCATGGCGGTCATGGGTGGACGATCGTGAAGGAAGCCGGGTGGTCCGCCGCGGGGCCGGATGCCGGGCAAGGCCCTCAGGCCTGGAGCCGAAAGCGCGGTTCCGGCAAGCCATGCACGCCCACATCGATGGCCAGCAGGGCGCCGGCCAGGGGTTGTGCGGCCCGTTCCTCGGGGGTCATGAATTGGCTGGCCGTCGTGATGTACAGGCGCTCCAGCGTCGGCCCCCCGAAGGCCACGGCCGTGGGCTTGTCCACCGGCAGCGGGATCACCCGGTCGAGGCGGCCGTCGGGCGCGTGGCGCACGACGCACGAAGACCGGAACTGCGCGCTCCACACAAAGCCCTCCGCATCCACGGTGGCGCCGTCGGGAAAGCCCGGGGGTTCGCTGCGGGCGAATGGGCGGCCTGGGCCCGGGCGGCCGCTGGCCGGGTCGTAGTCGTGGGCCTGGATGGCGTGCTGCAGCGAGTCCGCAAAGTACATCGTGGTGCCTTCGGGGCTCCAGCACAGGCTGTTGGGGATGCACAGGCCGTGCATCACGGGCTGCAGGCCCCCCCGACCCTGCAGGCGGTAGAGCACGCCTTCTGGGGCACGCGTGACGTTGTGCATCGTGCCGACGAAGAAGCGGCCCTGGCGGTCGCAGCGTCCGTCGTTGAAGCGGTGGCCGTCGATCCGTTCGGGAAGGCGCGCCAGCCGTTCGAAGGCCCCCTGTGCCGGGTCGAAGAGCTGGATTTCGTCGCCCAGGGCCAGCAGCAGCCGCCCGTCGTCCACCAGCGCGATCGAGCCGACCAGGTCCGGCAACGGCCAGGTCTGGATCTCGGCGCGCACAGCAGTCAGGCGGCGCAGCGCGGGGCGACGGATGTCCACCCAGTACAGGGCCTGCGCGTGCTCGTCCCACACGGGCGACTCGCCCAGGATATCGATCTGCTGCCCGATGCGGTGGAGGGTCGGAGGGGGTGCCATGGCCTGGAGATGCTAGGCACGCCGGGCCTGGCGGGGAATGCGCAACGCGTCAAGCGGGGCTTCGACGCAGGCGAAGTGGGGGGTTACACGGATTCGCAATCCGTGAAGCCCGGATTGCCCAAGTTCCGATTCCGCCCACGGCCCCCCGTTTCTAGGATGCCGGCCATCGACCCCTGAACCGCCGGCCCCAAGCCGTCATCGCGAATCGAAGACCTGCCCGTCCATGAACCCCGAGACCCATCTCTTCCACGACGTGGCCCCCGAGCGGCTGTTCTCGCTTTCAGGGCGGGTCGTCCTGCTGACCGGCGCGGCGGGCGGCATCGGCCTGGGGCTGGCCAGGGCCTACGCTGCCGCCGGGGCCCGGCTGGTGCTGGCCGACCGGTCTGAGGCCGTGCACGAGCGGGCGATGCGGTTTCGCGAAGCTGGCGCCGACGCCACCGCGCTGACCTTCGACGTCACCGACGAAGCCGCGGTGGCGCAGGCGGTGCAGCACACCGTCGAGCGCTGCGGGCGCCTGGACGTGGCCGTGGCCAACGCCGGGATCATCGCGCGGCAGCACCTGCTGGAACTGCCCCTGCCGGAGTGGAAGCGCGTCATCGACACCGACCTGACCGCCACCTTCATCCTCGCGCAGCAGGCGGCCCGGCACATGGTGCAGCAGGGCTGGGGGCGGATCGTCAACGTCAGCTCGATCATGAACCACGTGGCGCGTCCTCTGCTGACGGCCTATGTGGCGGCCAAGGGCGGCGTGTCGGCGCTGACGCGGGCGCTGGCGGCCGATCTGGCCGGCACCGGGGTGACGGCCAACGCTCTGGCGCCGGGCTACACCGAAACCCCCTTCAGCCAGGCCGGGCAGAAGGACTTCCACGACTTCGTCTCGCAGTGGACACCGGCGCGTCGCTGGGGCAAGCCCGAAGACCTCTGCGGCGCTGCGTTGCTGCTGGCCAGCGACGCCGGTGCCTACCTCAACGGGCAGACGCTGTACGTCGACGGCGGCTTCCTCGCCGTCACCCGCTGAACAGGAGCGTGCGCCGTGACCCCCCAGACCTTCGCCAGCCCCACGCCGCTGCCGGCCTGGCGGCGCGCCGTGCAGACCCGGGGCTTCATCGCCGTGCGCACCTTTGCGCTGTTTGTCGCCGTGTGGTGGCTGGCGCAACTGTGGAATGCCAATCCGCTGCAACTGCCGTCGCCCTCGTCGGTCTTCGAAGCCATCCAGGAACTGCTGGCCAGCGGCGAACTGCTCGAGCACGCGGCCATCAGCACCGAGCGGCTGGCGCTGGCGCTGCTGATCGCCATCGCGCTGGCTGTGCCGCTGGGCTTCGCGATGGGGTTGAGTACGCGGCTGGAAGCCTATGTCGACCCGATGGTCGAGTTGCTGCGGCCGATCTCGGGCATCGCCTGGATTCCGCTGGGCCTGTTCATCTTCGGCATCGGCGACACGCTGCCGGTGTTCATCATGGTCTACGTCTCCTTCTTCCCGCTGCTGCTGAACACGGTCGCGGGTGTCCGGCAGGTCGATGGCAGGCTGGTCGCCGCGGCGCGCACCATGGGGGTGGGGCGGGTGGCCATGCTGCGCCACGTCATCGCGCCGGCGGCGCTGCCCACGGTGATGGTCGGCGTGCGGCTGGCCTTTGCCGGCGCCTGGGCGGCGATCGTGGCGGCAGAGCTCATCGGTGCGCCCAGCGGGCTGGGCTTTGCCATCGAGTGGAACCGGCAACTGCTGATGACGGCCCACGTGTTCGCCTTCATCCTGGTGATCGGCGTCGTCGGCTACCTGTGCGACATGGCGCTGCGGCGCCTGCAGCGCGGGCTGACGCCGTGGTCCGAAGGCACCGGGCTGGTCTGACATCCCGAGCCATCCCACCCCATGAGCACGACCCTGCCCCACGAAACCGCCCCGGCCGCGCCTGCGCCGGCGGTCGATCGCTCTCGCATCGCCGCGCTGGCGCGCACGCTGGCCCTGCCCGCGCTGTGCGTGCTGCTGTGGCAGGCGTGGGCGTCGCAGTTGCCGGAGAACTCCCCCGCGCCGGCACCGGCCAGGGTGGTGTTGGCCTTCGGGTCACTGGTCGCCAGCGGCGACCTGCCGCTGGCCCTGGTGCAGAGCCTGGGGCGCGTGATGGCGGGGTTTGCCGCCGCGCTGGGGCTGGCGCTCGTGCTGGGGGTGCTGATGGGCACCAGCCGTGCGGTGCGCGACAACCTGGATCCGCTGGTCGAGAGCTTCCGCCCGATCGCGCCGATGGCGCTGTTGCCGATCGCCATCCTTTGGTTCGGGGCGGGCACGCCCACGGCGCTGTTCATCGTCGGCTACGCCGCCTTCTTTCCGCTGCTGGTCAACACCGTCCATGGCGTCAGCCGGGTGGACCGCAAGCTGGTGGCCGCGGCGCGGACCATGGGCATCTCGCGCATCCGCATCCTGGTCTCGGTGGTGCTACCGGGGGCGCTGCCGGGCATCCTGCTGGGGGCCCGGCTGGCGATGGGCGTGGCCTGGACGGCCATCATCGCCGCGGAGCTGGCGGTCGGCGCGAAGGCCGGCGGCGGCAACTCCGGCGGCATCGGGCAGATGATGTTCGTCTTCTATTCCTACAGCATCGACCTGAACGCCATCGTCGTGTGCATGGTGGTCGTGGGGGTGGTCGCGCTCGCGATCGACCGCGTGTTCCGAGCCCTGGAATCCCGGCTCATGCCCTGGAGGAGTTGAACGATGGACCCGATGTCCACCCCCGCGCCCAAGTTGCGCCTGCGCGAAGTCTCCAAGAGCTTCATCGCCCCACGCACGGGGGCGCGGACCCTGGCTGTGGACGACGTCACGCTCGACATCCACAGCGGCGAGTTCGTCTGCATCGTCGGGCCGTCGGGCTGCGGCAAGTCCACGGTGCTGAACCTGCTGGCCGGGCTCGACACGCCCAGCGCGGGCACGCTGACCAAGGACGGCGCGCCCATCACCGGCCCGGGTGCAGACCGTGGCGTGATGTTCCAGGACTACGCGCTGATGCCCTGGCAGAGCGTGGCCGACAACGTCGGCTTCGGCCTGCGGCACGGCACGCCGGGCAAGCCCTTCACGCCGCAGCAGCGCGAAGACCGCATCCGGCATTTCATCGAGCTCGTCGGCCTGTCGGGGTCGGAGCGCAAGTACCCGCATCAGCTGTCCGGCGGCATGCGCCAGCGCGTGGCCCTGGCGCGCCTGCTGGCCAACGGCCCCGACGTGCTGTTGATGGACGAGCCACTGGGGGCGCTGGATGCGCAGACCCGGCTGATCCTGCAGATGGAGCTGCTGCGCATATGGGGCGAGACCGCCCCGGCCAGCGAACGCAAGACGGCCGTGTTCATCACCCACGACATCGAGGAGGCCGTCTTCCTTGCCGACCGGGTCGTCGTGATGAGCAGCCACCCCGGCCGCATCCGTGACGTCCTGCGCGTGGACCTGCCCCGGCCGCGCAACGAGTTGACGCGCGGCGATCTTCGCTTCGGCCACCTGGTCGAGGCCATCTGGCGACTGATCCGCGACGAGGCCTATCGCGCCATCGGCGGCTCTTCCAGCGCTCGGGCGGCTGCCTGAGCGACATCTCAACCCCCTTGTCAACCGGATCGAAGGAGACACAGCATGCACACGAACCACCACGGGGTCCTGCGGCCCACCCGGCGTCAACTCATCGTCGGCAGCCTGGGCGCGGCCGGCGTCCTGGGCCTGTCCGGCCGGGCTCTGGCCCAGGGCCGCAAGGCGCTGAAGATCTCGATCGGGCGCATCCCCTGGGCCGCCGGCAACTCGCCGATGAGCCAGTACCTGATCGAGAACAAGCTGGTCGAGAAGCGCGCGGCCGAACTCGGCTACGACCTGACCATCGACTGGCGCGAGTACCCCACCGCGCTGCCCATGGTCGAAGCGATGGTGGGCAACAACCTCGACATCGGCATGTGGGGCAACACCCCGATCATCCGCGCCATCGCCAGCGGCCTGCCGATCAGCCCGCTGGTCGTCGGCGAGGGTCACCTGCGCTTCCTGATCACGGTGCGCAAGGACTCGCCGATCCGCAAGGCGCAGGACCTGGCCGGCAAGACCATCGGCGTGTCGTTGGGCGGGGACCCGCAGAGCGCCCTGACGCAGATGCTGAAGTTCGAGCTCGGCGTCAAGGACGTGATGAAGGAGGCGGGCATCAAGTACATCAACATGCCCACCCATGCCCAGGCCGCCTCGGTGCCCAACGGGGTGGATGCGACCTGCACGATCTCGCCGGCCTACTTCGCGGCCCAGGCCTCGGGTACCACGGCCATCATGAACTCCTTCGGCTACACCGAGGATCACTATGACGGGCCAGCCGGCAAGGGCGCAGGGCATCTGCTGCCCTCGGTGCGGAAGTCGCCGTTCTTCCCCGACGGCTACTACCTGCACCGTTCGTTCTGGATCGGCCGCAACGCGCTGATCGAGCAGCACCCGCAGGCGGTGGTGGCCTTCCTCGTGGCGCAGCAGGAGGCGGTGGCTGCGCTGACGGCGATGGACGCCGGTGCGGTGTCGCAGATGGTCAAGGCCTACTGGAAGCTCGACGCGCAGGCCGGCGCCAAGGTCGTCAAGGACGACGTGCTGTTCTCGCGCGGCTGGTCGTGGCCGACCGAGAAGGACGCGCTGGCCATCCTGGAGTCGTCCAAGTACATGGCCGACAACAGGCAGATCCCGCGGGCGCTGAGCTGGGCCAAGGTGCGCGAGCAGTTCGAGCGTACCGCCCCGCTGGTGCAGCAGGCCTACGAGCGCCTGGACCGCAAGCCCGCCGCGGCCGAATTCCTGCGCACCGACGTGGCCGACCTGCGCGGACGCCCGGTGTGGGAGATCTCCCAGTGGGGCAACCCGGGCTGATGCGACGCAGCCCGAACATCCTGAGGACAACCCGGAGTGAACATGAAAGTTGGATTCATCGGTCTTGGCGTGATGGGCAGCCCGATGGCACTGAACGTGCTGAAGGGCGGCCATGAGCTGACCGTCTACGACCGCCGGCCGCAGGCCCTCGAGCCTCTGGTGGCGGCGGGGGCCCGGTCGGCGGCGAGCCCGCGCGAGGTCGGTGCGGCCAGCCAGATCGTCGTCACCATGCTGCCCGAGCCGCAGCACGTGGAGCAGGTGGTGCTGGGCGACGACGGCATCGCCGCCGGCATGGCCGCCGGCGGCATCGTCATCGACATGAGCACCATCGACCCGGTCACCTCGCAGCGCGTGGGCCAGGCACTGAAGGCGCGCGGCATCGCCATGGTCGACTCGCCCGTGGGCAAGACCAGCGAGCACGCCGTCAGCGGCACGCTGACGCTGATGGTCGGCGGCGAGCCCGCCGACATCGAGCGTGCCATGCCGGTGCTGCGCTGCATGGGCACCGACACCTTCCTGTGCGGCGGCCCCGGGATGGGTCATGCGATGAAGATCACCAACAACCTGCTGGCCACCACCATCATGGCGGCCAACACCGAGGTGCTGGCGATCGGCGTCAAGGCGGGCCTGAAGCTGGAGCTGATGATGGAGGTCATGAAGACCACGATGGCCTTCAACCACCAGCTCTACGTCGCCATGCCGAAAAAAGCCTTCGTCGGCGACGACAGCCCGGGCTTCATGGTCAAGCTGGCGGGCAAGGATGTGCGCCTGGCGGTGGAACTCGCCCGGACGTACGGTTTCGAGGCGCTGGTCGGCCGTGCGGCCCAGGAAACCCTGGACCGTGCCGGCCGGCTGGGCTACGCCGACCGCGACACCGCCGCATTGATGAAGATCCGCGAGGACGAGCTCGGCATCCAGGTGCGCGCGGCGACGCACTGACGGCGGCGCGGGTGGCGCGACGCGGCGCCCGGCCCGAGCCGGGCGAGCGCCGCCGTCGCCCGCTCATCGGCAAACCGGGCCCGACAAGGGCCTTTTTGTCATGGGGCTATTGCGGCCGCGGCTACGATGCGCCCCTTCCGAAAGGGGAGTAGCAGACAGCGCCCGCTGTCGCGGCCCCCCGTCAGTACGGTGGGCCGCACCCGTGGTCCACCCGGGACCGCAGGGATTCGACTCCCAGCAAGACCTTTCGGCGCGTCTTTCCCCCTTCACTTCCCGGGAGTGTGTCCATGGACACCATCGCGCCGCTTTGGCTCTGGATTTTCTTTGTCGTCTCCGTTCTGGTGGCGCTGTTCATCGACTTCGTCGTCTTGCGCAAGCAGGGCGCCCACGCGGTGGGCGTGAAGGAGGCGCTGAACTGGTCGCTGGTCTGGGTGGCGCTGAGCTTTGCGTTCAACGGCCTGTTCTGGTGGGCCATCTGGAACGACCACGGCACGGCCGTGGCCAACACCAAGGCGCTGGAGTTCCTGACCGGCTATCTCATCGAGAAGAGCCTGGCGGTGGACAACATCTTCGTCTTCCTGATGATCTTCACCTACTTCGCGGTACCGCCGGAGTTCCAGAAGCGGGTGCTGATGATCGGCATCATCGGAGCCATCGTGCTGCGCACGGTGATGATCCTGCTGGGCTCCTGGCTGATCTCGCAGTTCCACTGGGTGCTTTACCTTTTCGGCGCCTTCCTGGTCATCACCGGCATCAAGATGTGGTGGGCCGCCGGGCAGGAGCCCGATCTCGAGTCCAACCCGGCGCTGAAACTGCTGCGCAGGGTCATGCCCGTGTCGTCGCGCTTCGATGGTGAGCGCTTCTTCACGGTCGAGAACGGCAAGCGCATTGCCACGCCGCTGCTGCTGGTCATCGCGCTGGTGGGCATCACCGACGTGATCTTCGCGGTCGACTCGATCCCGGCGATCTTCGCGATCACCACCGACCCCTTCATCGTCCTGACCAGCAACATCTTCGCCATCCTCGGGCTGCGCGCGATGTACTTCCTGCTGGCGGCCGTGGCGGAAAAGTTCCACCTGCTGAGCTACGGGCTGGCGGTCATCCTGACCTTCATCGGCACCAAGATGATCCTGATCGACATCGTCAAGATCCCGGTGGGCATCTCGCTGGCGGTGGTGGTGTCCATCCTGGCTTTCACGATGTGGCTGAGCGTGCGCACCGCGCCGCGCCTGCCGGCGCGGCCGTCGGGCGGCGCCGGCGGCTGAGCCCGACCCGGTCCGTCACGCTCACTGTTGGTGCGGCCTGCGGGCTTGCGCGGGTGGTTCACTCCAGATCGGCCGCTGCGCGCGGTCGGTCTCCACCACCACCAGCCAGCGGCCGGCCCACGGCGTGGGGATGCGGTCCGGTCGCAGCACCCAATGCCAGCGCCCCGTGGCTGCCCCGGCGGCGTCGTAGTCGGCGTCCAGCACGCCCCAGCGGTCCAGCAGCGTGTTCAGGCGCGCCGGCACGCGGATGCAGCCCTTCGATGCGCGCGTGCCCAGTCGCGGCTCCAGATGGACCGGGTCGGTGGCGTGCATCTGCAGGCGCATCTCCTGTGAGCCCGGCGCCCAGCCGCGTTCGGCCACCACCCAGCCGAAGTCGTACACACGCATCCCGCGCTCCCCGTAGCCCCGGATGCCCAACGCGTTGACGGTCCCTTCGGCGCGGAAGTCGGGGTTGTCGAGCGTGTGCGCGAACACCCCCAGAGGTGTGGCGAAATGCTCGAAGCCCGAGGGGCGGCCCGTGGAGGCGGGTGTGGCGCCGACGAGGCCCGCCGCGCCGGTGGCATCGACCCACCACACCATTGCCGCCTGGACCCGCGCGCTGCGGTCCACCAGCACCAGCCATTGCGGCCGCTCGATGGCTACACCAGCGCGCTCCAACTGCTGGCGCAGCGCATGGCTGTAGGTGGCCTGTTCCTCCGCCGGCACCTCCAGCCGTGGCTTCACGTCGGCGGCGAACACGCGGGCCAGCGCCGCCGGGTGGGCGAGGCCTTGTGCTGGCGCATCGGCCGTCGGGCGCTGGACGATCCCGTTCCCGCCCCGCTGCACCGGGCAGGCCCGACCCGGGCGAGGGGCGTGGGCTCCGAGCGCCAGCATCAGCAGTCCGTGGCCGAACGAACGGCGGTCCGCGGCCGGCGCGCCAGCCGATTGGGTCTGCCCCCGTGGGGGGGTTCCCGGCGCCCGGAGGTCACGTGCCAGGTCGGGGCGGGTGGGCTGGAAGCCTGCGTCATCGTGGGTCATCTGCGGCGGCAGGCGGTGGTCGTCGTCCTGCCCGGTCGTCACGCGGCCGGGGCCGATCCGCGGGCCGACGTCCGCCATGCCGCGGCGGCAGCGTGTCCGGATGCTCGCACGGCGGGGCGCGCCGCGTCGTGAGCGGACGCAGCAAGGGGTGGAGGATCCTCCGCGATGTGCATGGGGCTGTGCGCGTGGCCGCCGGCCGTGCCTTCTGCGGCCCGGCCGGCGCGCCCGCGCTGCGGAAAACCCGCACCCGGCCCCGGCGCGACCCGGGGAACAATCCCGCGGAACAATCCATGATTCCTCGAACCCGGGAGACCCGATGACCCCGCACCACGCCCGAGCGGCGGCGCAGTTGCTTTGGCAGACCCGCCAGGCCGGCAGCACGGTCGATGCCCTGCCGGAAGACCTCAGACCTGCGGACCTGGCGGACGGTCATGCGATCCAGGCGGCGCTGCCCGAGGTCAGCGGTGACACGGTCGCGGGCTGGAAGATCGCTGCCACCAGCGCCGCCGGGCAGGCGCACATCCATGTCGGCGGGCCGTTGCCGGGCCGCATCCTGCGCGGCTTCGTATCGCCGCCGGGGCTGCCGGTGTCGCTGTGGGGCAACCGCATGCGGGTGGTGGAGCCGGAGTTCGCCTTCCGCTTCGGCCAGGCGCTGGCGCCGCTGGCGCGCCCGCGCGCGGTGAGCGAGGTCATGCAGGCGGTCGAGGCGCTGCTGCCGGCGTTCGAGGTGCCCGATTCCCGTTACACCGACTTCACCGTTGCAGGGCACGCGCAACTGCTGGCTGACGACGCGTGCTGCGGCCGCTTCGTCTTCGGCGCCGACGCGCCGGCGGGCTGGCGCACGCTCGATCTGGCGACGCATCGCGTCCAGGCGACGGTGCGCGCATCGGACGGGAGCCCCCGGCTGACGCGCGACGGCGAGGGTCGGGCCGCGCTCGGCGACCCGCGCACCGCCCTGACCTGGTTGGTCAACGAGCTGAACGCCATCGGGCTGACGCTGCATGCGGGCCAGGTGGTCTCCACCGGGACCTGCATGGTGCCGGTGCCGGTAGTGCCGGGTGACACGGTCGAGGCCGACTTCGGGGTGCTGGGCCACCTCGCGCTGACACTGCAGGACGCCTGAGCCATGACACACGCCACCCCCCCGGAAACCATCACCCTGGCCCCCGGCTACACCGTCTCACGCGTGGCCAAGGGCAACTGGCAGCTCGCCGCGCGCCACGGTCCGGCCCGCAGCGTCGACGAGGCCGTCGACGACATGCGGCGCTTCGTCGAGGCCGGGATCAACGCCTTCGACTGCGCCGACCACTATGTCGGCGTTGAGGAGACGATCGGCGTGTTCCGGCGCCGCCACCCCGATCTCGCCCGGCAGTTGCGCGTGTCGACCAAGCTCTGCCCCGACGCCGAGCAGTTGCCACGCCTGACGCGGCGCGACATCGAGGCCACGGTCGATACCTCCCTTCGGCGCCTGGGCGTGGAGCGGCTGGACCTGGTGCAGTTCCACTGGTGGGACTACGCGGTGCCGGGCTGTGTGCAGGCCATGGGCTGGATGCAGGACCTGCAGCGCGCCGGCAAGATCGCGCACCTGGGCACGACCAACTTCGACGTCGCGCACCTGCGCGAGATCGTCGGCGCCGGCATCACGCTGCTGACGAACCAGCTGCAGTACTCGCCGATGGACCTGCGGCCCGAGCGCGGCATGGTCGAGTTCTGTCGCGCCCACGGCATCCACCTGCTGTGCTACGGCACGCTGGCCGGCGGCTTCCTGGCCGACCGCTGGCTGGGCCAGCCCGACCCGCCCCAGCCCTATGCCAACCGCTCGCTCGTCAAGTACCGGCTGATCATCGAGGAGTTCGGCGGCTGGCAGCGCTTCCAGGCCCTGCTCGCGGCCGCCGATCGCATCGCCCGGCGCCACGGCAGCGACATCGCCTCGGTGTGCCTGCGCTGGGTGCTGGACAAGCCGCAGGTGGCGATGGCACTGGTCGGCGCGCGCGACGCGAGCCATCTCGAGCCGACGCTGGGCGTGTTCCGGCTGCGGCTGGACGAGGCCGACCGCGCCGAGCTCGACGCGCTGGCCGCGGCCAGCGACGGCCCGCCGGGCGACTGCTACGCGGTGGAGCGCGACAAGGACAGCGTCCACGCCCGCATCATGCAGACCAACCAGAACACGCGCGGCGCGCCGGCCTCGGTGGATCTGGCGCCCGATCTTTCGCAACTTCGCGGCGCGGCCTCGTCCGCCGCGTCCCCCGCATCCCCCGCAGGCGCTGCGCGATGAACTTCAAGTTGCCGAAGAACTCGCTGTTCGCGATCCTGCTGCGTTCGCGCTGGTGGATCAGCACCGCCATCGGCGTCGTGCTCGGGCTGATCGGGGTGGCGCTGTTGCCCGAGGCCTTCCGTATAGTCGGCGCCCTGTCGGGCTTCCCCTTCCTGGTGATCGGCGCACTGGCCGCGCGTCGCCAGTGGCGCCTGCCCAGCCCCCAGCAGGTCGAGCAGTGCCGCGAGGAGGTGGCCGCCTTGGCGTGGCCAGCCTTCGCCGCCCGGCTGGAGGCGGCGTTCGCTGCGCTGCGCTACGGCGTCGAGCCCGTCCGGGGCGGGGCGGCTGACTTCGTGCTCCATCGGGACGGGCGCCGCATCCTGGTCAGCGCGCGGCGCTGGAAGTCGGCGCGCGTGGGCCTGGAGACGCTGCGTGCGCTGCAGGAGGCGCGGCAGGCGGCCGACGTGTCAGGCGCCGTCGTGATCGCGCTGGGCGAACTCACCGACACCGCGCGTCCTTACGCGACGCAGCACCGCATCGCGGTATGGCAGGCTGCGGATCTGGCCTACGCGCTGCGCGGCCCGGCGCCGGGGCCGTCCACCGTCCCGGACTGAGAGCCCGGCCCGCCGTCCGTCGCCGGCCCGGCCGCCTGCGGGGACGGCATCGAAGGCCCACGCGCCGTGCCGGTTGAAGGCGCATCCGGCGCGCCCGTGGCCAGACCCCACCACGCCGGCAGCAGCCGCGTCACCTCGGGCGTGGCGTAGCGCTCGTCCATCAGCCACAGCCAGCCGCGGTCCTCGGGCGTGCGCAGCACGCGTCCGGCGGCCTGCACCACCTTCTGCATCGCCGGCACGCGGTCGGCGTAGCCGCAACCGGCGCCGAACAGGGCCTCCAGGCGCTCTTGGATGTGGTCCTGCATCGTGGACACGGGCGGCAGCGCGAGCGTGGCGACGAAGGCGCCGATCAGCCGGGAGCCCGGCAGGTCCACGCCTTCGGCGAAGACGCCGCCCAGCACGGCGAAGCCGATGCCGCGGCCCTCGGGGGTGAAGCGCTCGAGAAAGGCCTCGCGCTCGGCCGCGCCCATCTGGCGCGCCTGGCGCCACTGCGCGATGTCGGGCCGACGCTGGGCCAGCGCGTCGGCCGCCTGACGCAGGTAGTCGTGGCTGCTGAAGAAGGCCAGGTAGTTGCCGGGGTGGGCGTCGAACTGCCGCGCCATCAGGGTGGCCAGCGCCGGCAGGGTGCGCGTGCGGTGCGCATAGCGCGTGGACAGCCGGCTTGCCACGCGCACCTGCAGGTGCTCGGGCGGGAAGACCGGCGGCACATCCAGCCGCTGCGTGCCCTCGGGCAGGCCCAGCAGGTCGGCCTGGTAGCGCGCCGGCCCGAGCGTGGCCGAGAACAGCACCGCGCCGTGCAGCGCCTGCAGGCGCGGGCGCAGGAAGGGTGCGGGCACGAGGTTGCGCAGGTGCAGCCGCAGGTCGGGCATCTCTGGCGCGGCTGCGGCCGGCCCGATTGCTCCAGGCATGGGTGCCGTGTCGGCGATGTCGAGCAAGCGCTCGGCCCTTCCTGGTCCTGTCGGTGCCGCTCGCGGCAACGGCACGGGTGATGCCCGGTCCCCGGACCCGCCAGAGCGCGCGACGTGGCACAGCGTGTGCGACCCCAGGCCGTCAACCCGCTCGGCGCAGTGCTGGATCTCGAAATGGAAGTCCAGCAGCGGCCCCACGGCCAGTGGAAGGCGCCGGAAGTGCCGCGCCAGCGCGCTGGCCAAATCCTGCAGCGCCTCGGTGAAGCTGTCGGGCAGGGTGTCGAGGACGGCCTCGGTCTGCCCCTGGCCGAGGTGCCCGCCCAGGGCGCGCAACTCGGTGGCGACGGCCTCGAGCCGGGGCTGCAGCGACTTCGGCGCCCGTGGCAGGGCGGCCTGCAAGGCCGCGAGCGACAGGTCCGCGCTGTACATGTCGCGCGCGCGCTCCACCAGGTTGTGCGCCTCGTCGACCAGGGCCGCCAGGCGCCAGTCCAGCGCGCGCGACAGCGCCCAGATCTGGCCGTTGGGGTCGAACAGGTGGTGGACGTCGCCCACCAGCACGTCGGCCCAGCGCTGCAGGTCCTGCCCCAGGTAGTAGGGGCAGATGCCGTGGCCCAGGGCGACGCGCCGCACCGCCGGCGCGTCCATCCAGCCTTCGGCCACGGCCTGCTCGCGGGCCTGTGGCAGGCGGTCGAAGAAGCCGCGCGCCAGCGGACAGGCTTCGCCGTGACAGGGCTTGTCGGGGTGCTCGCAGGCCTGCTCCTTGGCTACCAGCACCAGCACGCGCAGCGCGCGGCCGCGGGCCGACTCGCGCAGGGCGTGCAGCGCCTGCAGCGCGGTCAGCCGGCCCGTGCCCTTGCAGGTCAGGTACAGCAGCTTCTCCAGCGCACGGGTCGGCATCGCGCGCAGCGTCGGGTAGAGCGTGCCATAGGTCTTGCCAATGCCCGTGGGCGCCTCGGCCTGCAGGCAGCGGCCGTCCTGGACGGCGTCGTAGACGGCGCGCGCCAGGCGCTGCTGCCCGGGCCGCAGCCGCCCCGGCGGGAAGCGCAGCACGCGCAGCGCCGCATCCCTTGACAGACGGTGCGCCTGCTCCTGCAACGCCCAGCCCTCGTAGGCGGCGCAGCGCCCGACGAAGGCCGCCTCGAGATCGTCGGCCGAGCACATCTCGACCATCTCGGACTCGGTCTGCGACTCCAGGTCGTAGTACACCAGGGCCAGCACCAGCGTCTGCAGGCCGCGCTGGCGGCAGAACATCGCGCCGTAGGTCTGCAACTGGGCCCAGTGCAGACGCTGGCGTCCGGGGCTGACATCGTCCACGCCGCCGATGACAGTCTTGATCTCCTCCAGGCAGCCGCGTCGCGGATCGTAGCCGTCGGCGCGGCCGCGCACGCGCAGCGCGCCCTGGACGGCCTCCAGCGCGATCTCGCTCTCGTAGTCGGCACCGCGCGCTGCGGTCACGGCGGCCTGGCCCATCTGGCCCTCGAGCGCGGTGGCCGACGGGGTGTAGCGGCGGTCGAGGTCGCCCTGTCGGGCCGTGAACTCGCACAGCGCGCGTACCGAGACGGCACAGGGCGCGCGGCCGGCGACTGCGCCGACCGCCGCACTGGTCACTGCGCCGGTCACTGCACCGATGGCCGCTCTTGTCGCCGCACCAGCCATGGCATCGGCGTCCGCTGTGATCACCGTACCGGCCCCCGCGCCATTGGCCTCATCGGGCGCGGGGGCGGCGGTGCGGGCGATGGACATGGGGCGATTGTCGGCAGGCGCCACAATCCTGCGATGCCCATGCCCGCCTGCGCCCCCGCCGAACACCCCGACCGCCTCGTCGCCCTCCGTGGGGCCAGCAACTTCCGGGATCTGGGGGGCTATTGCGGGCAGGGCGGGCGCACGGTGCGGTGGCGGCAGTTGTTCCGCTCCGACCAACTGGCCGACCTGAGCGACGACGACCGCGCGCAGCTCGGCGCCCTGGGTCTGCGCCTGGCGCTGGACTTCCGTGGCGAGGCCGAACGTGCCGCGCAGGCCTATCAGTTGCCCGGGGTCGACGTACGCGCGCTGAGCATCGAGCCGCAGCTCGTGCAGCGTCAGATCAGCCTGGTGGGTCTCGGGGTCGAGCAGATGGTCGGTCTCATGCAGGACCTGTACCGCGGCCTGGTCCACGAGCACGCCGGTCGCTTCGCCGAGTTCTTCGAGGCCGTGCTCGACAGCCCGGGCCCGCTGGTCTTCCACTGCACCGCCGGCAAGGACCGCACCGGCTTCGCCGCGGCGATGCTGTTGCTGGCACTTGGCGTCTCGCGCGAGGACGTGATGCAGGACTACCTGCTGACCAACCGCCACTTCCGTCCGCCGGCGATGCTGCGCAGCCGCGTCGACCCGCAGGTGCTGCAGGTGCTGTGGCAGGTACAGGAGGGTTTCCTGCACACCGCGCTGCAGGCCGTGGACGAGACGCCGGGCGGCCTGGAGGGCTATATGGGACAGCGCCTGCGGCTGACACCGGCGGCCCTGCAGCGCCTGCGCGAACGCTACCTGGACTGACGCTGGATCCGGCTGTTGACCGTCCGTCTGCGCCGGGAAGGGCTCGATCGAGCGGGGACCCCGCCTGATGCCCGTGGCGTCGTCGCACCCGCGCCAGAATGTCGGTCATGACCAATCCGCTCAACTTCCTCGCCGAGCTCGAGCCCTGGCTGCAGGCCGTCGTCGGGCTGGGCCTGATGTCGCTGCTGGCCTATGTGTTGCGCGCGGCTGTGCACTGGGTGCTGCTGCACGGCTTCAGCCGCTGGATCGAGTCCATGCAGGCCTCGTGGACCCGCGTCGTGTTGCACCGCGAGGTGCTGCGCCGCCTGGCGCATGTGACGCCGTCGCTGGTCGTCCAGGTCGCTGTGGGCTTCGTGCCGCACTTGCCGCCGGCGGTGTCGACGGTGATCCGCAACGTCGCTGTCGCGGTGACGGTGCTGCACCTGGTGCGCGTGCTGATGGCGCTGCTGGACGCGCTGCAGGAGCAGCACCGGCGCGCGCGCGAGGCCGGCGACGCCTCGGGCCGCTCGATCAAGAGCTATGTGCAGCTCGGCAAGCTGGCGCTGACCTTCCTGGGCGGCATCGTCATCGTGGCGGCGCTGATCGACCGCTCGCCGCTGATCCTGCTGTCCGGGCTGGGGGCGATGTCGGCGGTGCTGATGCTGGTGTTCAAGGATACGCTGCTGTCCTTCACCGCCGGGCTGCAACTGGCCTCCAACGACATGCTGCGCGTGGGCGACTGGATCGAGATGCCGCAGCTCGGCGCCGACGGCGCGGTCGTCGACATCGCGCTGCACACCGTCAAGGTCCAGAACTGGGACATGACGATCACGACCATCCCGACCTGGCGGCTGATGTCGGAGAGTTTCCGCAACTGGCGCGGCATGGCCGAGTCCGGCGGACGCCGGATCAAGCGCACGCTGCGCCTCGACACGGGCTCGGTGCGATTCCTGGAGGCCACCGACATCGATCGACTGTCGCGCATCGCCCTGCTGCAGCCTTACCTGGAGCGCAAGCGACGTGAGGTCGAGGACACCAACACCACGCTCGCCCAACGCCTGGGGGACCTCGCCCAGCAGCCGGCCAACCGGCGCCGGCTGACCAACCTGGGCACCTTCCGCGCCTACGCCGATGCCTACCTGCGCCAGCACCCGGGCATCCACCAGGGCATGACGCTGATGGTGCGGGCCATGGAGCCCTCGGCCGAAGGCGTGCCGATGGAGCTGTACTGCTTCACCAACACGACGCAGTGGGTGGCGTACGAGGGCATCCAGAGCGATCTCTTCGACCACCTGCTGGCCATCCTGCCGGAATTCGGCCTGCGCCTGTACCAGCGCCCGGCTGGAGGCGATCTTCAGCACGCGCTGGGCGCTGCGGTGGCGGGGGCGGCGGCGGAGGTCGGTGAAGGGCGCCCCCGGCCCTGAGCACGCCGGGTGGGCCGGGGACTGCCGAGGGCGGGCCTTCGGGGCGCTCTCAGGCCGGTTCGGCGGCCAGTTCGCGCAGCAGCTCTCTGGCGATGCGCAGCGCCTCTTCGGCATCGGCTGCCGAGGCGTCGGCACCGACGCGGCGGGCCAGATCCGGATCCCCCAGGACGGCCGGGCCGCCCAGCAGCACCGGCACGCCCGGGCTGCTGCAGCTGCTGCGCAGCAGCGACACGGCGCGGCTGAGCATCGGTTCCTGGGCTGCAGAGCCCACAGAGAAACCCACGATGTCGAAATCCGTCACGCCTGCCAGGACGCGCAGCTCTTCCATCGACAACTGCGGCACGGTTGTCACGTCCCACCGAGCCTGACGGAAGAACGCCGCCACGATCAACAGCCCGAGCGTGTGCTGGGACCCGGGCACTGGCAGCAGCAGGATCTGCGGCGCCGTGTCGTGGTCGATCGGGTGGACTTCCAGTTCGTCCGACAACAGGAGCACCAGCCGCTTGAGGAGATCCGACGCGACGGTGACGTGGACGAAGTCGCAGTCGTCCTCGATCCAGAGCTCACCCAGGTGCCGGGCCACCGGCGTGACGAGGTCAACGAGGATGTCGCGCACGCTGACGCCCCGTGCCTGCAGGGCCACGCACAAGGCCTGTCCGGCCGGGAGGTCGTCCGCCAGGCTGGCGGCGGTCAGGGCGCGCAGGTCGGCTGCGCCGATGGGCGCGATGTGCGGGATCGGGGCCGTCCGGCTGCCCGAGCGCAATCGTTCGGCGAGGAGGTGGTCGAGGGTTGCGCTGGGTTGCATGCGTGGGCTCCTTCCACCGCAAGGACTT
>CAZFVH010000005.1:0-6764 GCA_964522465.1 uncultured Rubrivivax sp.
CCGCCGCGCACCTTGAAGGCGCCGGTGGGCGTGTGGTTCTCGTGCTTGACCCAGACCTCGGTGCCCAGGCGTTGCGCCAGCAGCGGCCAGGCGTACTGCGGGGTCGCAGGCATGACCTCGTAGACGGTGCGGGCCGCCGATTCGATCTCGGCGCGGTCGGGCAGCAGGGTCATGACAGGGCTCCAGGCTGTGTGGTGGGCATCCGGCGGGGGCATCTGGCGGGGGCATCGGACCCGTGCGCCGGACGGCGGCGGCGCCGGCCTGGCGCCGTGCGGCGAGCCATGCGGGCGGTGGTCCGCCATCATGCGCTTCGGGCCGCGTCGGCTTCCCGGCGTGCCCACATCGCGGTGTAGATTGTTCCGAGCACGACAAGCGCTAGGGCCGCGCCCAGGTAGGTCCAGTGCGCCGGCGCATGCGTCAGCATCCACCCGGCCAGCGGCACGCCCATGCTCTGGCCGAAGAAGAAGCTCGCGGCGAAGAACGACAGCGCCAGCCCGCGCGCCTGCGGCGCGAGCTGCGTGGCCTGGAACTGCAGGGTGTTGTGCATCGCGAAGAAGCCGAAGCCGGTCAGGGCGCAGGCCAGTGCCGCCGACAGCACGCCTTCGGTCGAGGCGATGAGCACGAAGCCCAGGCCCACCAGAAGCGCGCCGGCGCGCGCCACCCGACGCGGCGGCAGGCGCCGCAGCAGGTAGGGAGCCGCGCGCGAGTAGGCCAGGCCCCCCAGGCCGTAGGCGGCGACCACCGCGCCGGCCTGCGACAACGGGATCCCGAGCCGCTCGTGCAGCAGGCTCGGCACGAAGGTGAGCACGCCGAAGACCAGCAGCCCCTCCAGCATCACCACCAGGTAGACGCGCCGCGCCCAGGGCAGCGCCCACAGGGCGCGCACCGCCATCCGATAGGGCTGCCGTGCGGCATCGGTGCGTGCGGCGCTGCCGTCACCGCCCGTGCGCGACACCCGGGCCAGCAGGACCAGCCCCACCACGGCGAAAGCCGGTGCGACGCTGCCGAAGGCGGCGCGCCAGCCCAGCCACTGCGTGAGCGCCCCGCCGGCCCAGGCGCCCAGCAGCGTGCCCATGATCGTCGCCGAGCTGTAGCGCGCCAGCGCCTCGTAGCGGCGCTCGGCGGGCACGGTGTCGCCGATCCACGCCAGCACCAGGGGCACGATCGCGGCCGATCCGGCGCCGACGGCCGCCCGCGCGAGGGTCAGCGCCGACAGCGAGGTCGCGAACGAAGCCGCCACGGTGGCCAGCGCGCAGAACAGGCAGGCCAGCGCGACGATGCGCGGTTTGCCATGACGGTCGCCCAGCGGGCCGGCGACGAACTGCAGCGCGCCGTAAGCCAGCGCGAACGCCGTGACCACCGATGCGGCATGGGCCGTCGTCGTCGTGAACGAGGTGGCCAGCGCCGGCAGCATGGCGTCGCACAGCCGGGACGACAGCATGCTGACGAAGCCGGCGCAGGCCAGCAGCCACAGCGTTGGCACGCCGGCCGGGGCGTGCGGCATCGGTGGCGTGGGGGACGCTTCGGGCGTGAGGGGCGTGGGGGGCGTGGCCATCAGCGCGCGCCCGCGCCGGCCGGCCGAGCCGCCGCGTCGGCGTGGCTCACGCGCGCAGCGCCTGTTCGATCGCGCGCCCGACGTCGGCCGTGCCGGCGCTGCCGCCCAGGTCGGGCGTGCGTGGCGCGCCGCTGCCGGGCTCGAGCACGGCCTCGATGGCGCGCAGGATGGCGTCGTGCGCGGCGCGGTGCCCCAGGAAGTCCAGCATCAGCGCTCCGCTCCAGATCTGCCCGATCGGGTTGGCGATGCCGCGGCCGGCGATATCGGGCGCCGAGCCGTGCACCGGCTCGAACAGCGAGGGGTGGGTGCGGTCCGGGTTGAGATTGGCGCTCGGGGCGATGCCGATGGTGCCGGTGCAGGCCGGGCCCAGGTCGGACAGGATGTCGCCGAACAGGTTGCTCGCCACCACCACGTCGAAGAAGTCGGGGCGCTGCACGAAGTGCGCGGTCAGGATGTCGATGTGGAACTTGTCCACCGTCACGTCCGGGTACTCGCGCGCCATCTCGGCCACGCGCTCGTCCCAGTAGGGCATGGTGATGGCGATGCCGTTGGATTTCGTGGCGCTGGTCAGGTGCTTCTTCGGGCGCGAGCGCGCCACCTCGAAGGCGTAGCGCAGCACGCGGTCCACGCCGTGGCGCGTCATCACCGTCTCCTGCATGACGATCTCGCGCGGGGTGCCGGCGAACATGCGCCCGCCGATGCTCGAGTACTCGCCCTCGGTGTTCTCGCGCACGATCACCATGTCGATCTCGCCCGGCTGCCGCGGGCTGCCGTCGCGCCGCACCACCGGCGCCGTCACCCCCGGCATCAGACGCGCCGGCCGCAGGTTGATGTACTGGTCGAACTCCCGGCGGAACAGCAGCAGCGAGCCCCACAGCGAGACGTGGTCGGGCACGGCCTGCGGCCAGCCCACGGCGCCGAAGTAGATCGCCTCGTGGCCACCGATCCGGTCACGCCAGTCGTCGGGCAGCATCTTGCCGTGGCGGGCGTAGTAGTCGCAGCTCGAGAAGTCGAAGGTGTCGAACTGCAGTGCGATGTCGAAGCGCGAGGCCGCGGCCTGCAGCACGCGCAGGCCCTCGGGCATGACTTCCTGGCCGATGCCGTCTCCGGCGATCACGGCGATGCGATGGGTGTGGCTCATGGGACGGGCGGATGGGAGCGGGAAAAGGGGTGGCGACAGGCGCCGGGCGCGCGGCAGATGCCGCTGCGGGCTGGCACGTGCCAACAGGGCGAGGATGGTACCTGCGAGCGCAGCGGCGGCGCTGCCGTGGCGCGCCGGCAGGCGCTTGCGGCCACGCGGCGGACCCTCAGGCGCTCAGGCGCTCACGTCGGAAACGGCCCCTGCGCCGCCCGGACCTCGGGCACTGCTCATGGCGGACGCGGCGCGCGCACCACCAGGCTGACGCCGAAAGCCGTCAGCGCGATGCCGGCGAGGGTCAGGGCGGTGATCGGCTCGTCGAACAGCAGCCAGGCGATCAGCGCCGTGCACGGCGGCACGAGGTACATCAGGCTCGCCACCGAGGCCGCGGCGCCGCGCTGGATCAGCAGGTACAGCAGCGAGCTGCCCCCCAGCGTCAGCCCGAGCACCGACCAGGCCATCGCCCCGACGAGCTCCCAGTTCACGCCACCGGCCGTGGTGACCCAGCGCATCGCCTCGGGCTCGAGCAGCGCCAGCGGCAGCGTCACGAGCAGCGCCGCGCCGAGCTGCACCGCGTTGGCGCTGCGCACGTCGCAGGGCGCGACGTGGCGCTTCTGGTACAGCGTGCCGGCGGTGATCGACAGCAGCGCCAACACCGCCAGCCCCAGGTTCAGCGCAGTGACCTGGTCGCCCGGCCCGCCGGCCTCGATCTTGTGCGAGACCACCAGCAGCAGGCCGCCGAAGCCCAGCACCAGCCCCAGCCACTGCCGCCCTGTCACGCGCGAGCCGGTGGCCGACAACCACACGGCGGTCAGCACCGGCTGGATGCCGACGATCAGCGCCGACAGCCCCGAGCCCATCCCCGCCTTGACGGCAGCCCACACGCCGCCCAGATAGCCGGCATGCATCAGCACGCCGGTGACGGCCAGGTGCAGCCACTGCGCAGGCGTGGCCGGCCACCGCACGCGCGCCAGCGCGATCCAGAGCGCGAAGCACAGGATGGACAACGCGAAGCGCAGCGCCAGGAAGCCCATCGGCGGCGCGTGCGGCATGCCGAAGCGCGCGACGATGAAGCCGGTGCTCCAGATCAGCACGAACACCCAGGGCATGGCGCGCAGCCAGGCGTTGTGGTCGGGGGCAGGGGTCATGGGCGATGGGGGCGGCGCGCGCGGGCGCGGCCCTGCGGCGGAGGGGTGGCGCGGATTCTGGCGCAGCCTTCGACGGCGCCGATCGCCACCCGGCGGCCCGGTCGTCCGGTTGACCTGGTGGCCTGTGGCCCTCGGCATCGCGCCGCAGGCGGGCAGGCGGGTAGGCGAGCGGATGGGTGGACGGGTGGACGGGCGGGATCCGCGCCAGAATCCGGCCGCTGCGCCACTGCCCACGCCCATCATGAGCTTGTTGCCCCTGTCGATCGCGACCACCGACTACGACCATTTCCGCGACCTGCGTTTCGGGCTGGTCCGGCCCGAGGGCATCGACCTGAACTGGATGACGCTCGGCCATCACGAGTGTTTCGCGCGCTTCACCGCGAACCGCGAGTTCGATCTGGCCGAGCTGTCGTTCGCGAAGTTCGCCACCCAGGTCACGCGGCCGGACAGCGACATCATCGGCCTGCCGGTGATCTGCTCGCGCCTGTTCCGCTTCGGCTCGTTTTACGTCAACCGGCGCAGCGGCATCCGCAGCGTGCAGGACCTGGCCGGGCGCAAGGTCGGCTCGCCCGAGTGGGCGCATTCGGCGGCCGTCTACATGCGCGGCTGGATGCACAACGAGATGGGCGTCAAGCTCACCGACGTGCACTGGGTCCAGGCCGGCGCCAACGCCCCCGGCCGCGCCGAGAAGGTCGAGATCCACCTGCCCCAGGGCGTGCAGCTCACGCGGGTGGCCGACAAGTCGCTCAGCCAGATGCTGGCCTCGGGCGAGATCGACTGCGCCATCATCGCCCGGCCGCCGACCTGCTTCCTCGAGGGCCACCCCGACGTCGAGCGCCTGTTCCCGGACTTCGTCGACATGGAGCAGGACTACTACGACCGCACCCGCGTGTGGCCGATCATGCACATCGTCGCGATGCGCCGCGCCATCATCGAGGCCCACCCCTGGGTCGGGCGCAACCTGCTCAACGCCTTCGAGGCGTCCAAGCAACGCAGCCTCGAGCGCCTGCTCGATCCGGCCGTTTCGCGCTACCCGGTGCCGTGGCTGAGCAGCTACGCGCGGCGCCAGCGAGATCGCTTCGGTGCCGACCTCTTCCCCTACGGCATCGAGCCCAACCGCCCGACCTGGGAGCAGATGGCGCTCTACACCTGGCAACAGGGCATCGCCCACCGCCAGTTCACCCCCGAGGAGATCTTCCCGCGCGGGATCATGACCTCGGTGATCATCTGATCAGACCGTCCGAGATTGCCCGAGACCGCCCGAGACCGCCCGAGACCGCCCGCGCCACGCCCGCCATGACACCGACCCTGCCCCCTTCCGCCGCCGCCGACGCGCCCCCGTCCTCGGGCGGCCCCGTCGATGCGGCCCGCATCGCCGACCTGGCCGCGGCCAGCCGCATCCTCGCCGCGCAGGGCGTGGTCGACGGCTTCGGCCATGTCTCGATGCGCCATCCTGATGCCCCGGGGCGCTATCTGATGGCGCGCTCGGTCGCCCCGGCCCTGGTCACGCCCGACGACATCCTGGAGTACGACCTGGACAGCCGACCCTGCAACGCCGCCGGGCGCAAGAGCTTCCTCGAGCGCTTCATCCACGGCGAGGTCTACAAGGCGCGGCCCGACGTCATGGCCGTGGTGCACAGCCACTCGCCGTCGGTGGTGCCCTTCGGGCTGGTGCGCGCGCGCATGGGGGCGATGTTCCATAACGCCGCCTTCCTGGCCGCGGGCGTGCCGGTGTTCGACATCCGCGAGCGCTTCGGCGCCACCGATATGCTGGTCAGCGACGGCGACAAGGGGCAGGCGCTGGCGCAGACGCTGGGGCCGCGGCACGTGGCGCTGATGCGCGCGCACGGCAGCATCGCCGTCGGCCCGAGCCTGGAGACGGCCGTCTTCCGCGCCGTCTACACCGAGGTCAACGCCCGCATCCAGCACTGGGCGCAGGCCCTGGCCGAGGGCGCGCCGCTGGCAGCGCTCGACGAGGAGGAGGGCGAGCGGGCCGACGCCGTGAACCAGGGCGCGGGCCTGCGCGCCTGGGAGCTGTGGCGCGCGCAGACCCGCGTGCAGACCGGCTGGTGAACGCCCGGCCGGCGCGACCGCCGGCCCCGCGCCCCCCGCCCCCCTTGCGCCGCTCGCGTCACTCGTGCCAATCGCGCCCCGGCAGCGACCGCGCCACATCCCCACGGAGATCCCGATGAGCGACATCGACACCCTGAAGCAGCAACTGGTGGACTGCATCCGCATGCTCGAGCACCAGGAGATCATCGACTACAACGGCCACGCCAGCATCCGCCTGGACGACGGCCGCCTGCTGATCAATGCCGGCAACTGCCAGCGCAGCCGCCTGAGCGTCGACGACATCTGCACCATCGACCTGGACGGTCAGGTCGAGGCCGGGCGCGGCAAGCCGCCGCTGGAGTTCCATCTGCACGCCGGCATCTACCGTGCGCGCCCCGATGTGCGTGCCGTCGTCCACGCCCACCCGCGCTGGTCGACGGTGCTGACGATGGCCGGCAAGCCCTACCTGCCGGTGTACGCCCAGGGCTCGCTGGTGCATCCGGTGCCGCTGCTCGACTCGCCGAACTCGATCAACAACCGGGCCATGGCCGACCGGCTGGCGGCTACCCTGGGCGATCGCCCGGCGGCGCTGATGAAGTCGCACGGCGCCGTCACCGTCGGGCAGACGATCGTCGAGGCCTTCGTGCTGGCAGCCTACATGGAGGAGAACGCGCAACGCCAGTTCATGGCGATGCAGCTCGGCCAGCCCTACGTCTTCGACGAGGAGGAACTGGCGCTGTGCCGCCAGAAGCTGTGGTCGCAGGCGCTGTTCCAGCGGGCCTGGGACCACTTCCGCGCCAAGCTGCCGGCGCTGGCCTGAACACGCCAGAGGCGTTGGACGCGCCGGGCGCGCGGATTTGAGGGTTCGAGG
>CAZFVH010000005.1:6864-10151 GCA_964522465.1 uncultured Rubrivivax sp.
GCTGGCGTGCTGGCGTGCAGCGCCAGCGTGATCCGCGCCGCGTCGCTGCGACAGCCTGCGGCTACAGCGAGGCCTCGACCAGCCGCCAGAGCTCGTCGGTGACCGCCGGCTCCAGCCCGAACCAGCGCTTCCAGGCCAGCGGCCCCTGGTGCAGCAGCATCCCCAGGCCACGCACCGTCGGCAGGCCGCGCGCGCGTGCTGCGGCCAGGAATGGGGTCTCGGCCGGGATGTAGACGATGTCGGCCGCGATGGCCGTGACCGGCAGCCGCGTCGCGTCCAGGTCCAGGGCGGGCTGCCCGACCATGCCGGCGCTGGTGGTGTTGACCACGAGTGCCGCGTCCTGCAGCAGCTCGTGACGCTCGTCCCAGCGGTGGACGCTGATCGGCCCGCCCAGCGCCTGCGCCAGGGCTTGTGCGCGCTCGAGCGTTCGGTTGACCAGACGCACCTGGGGCACCCCCTCCTGCAGCAGGCCCCAGCACACCGCGCGCGCCCCGCCGCCGGCGCCGATCACCACCGCCGGGCCGTCGCCCGGCTGCCAGGCGGGCTGCTGCTGCCGCAGGTTGCGCACGAAGCCGAAGGCGTCGTTGTTGCAGCCGTGCAGGCGGCCGTCGGCACGCACCGTCACGCAACTGATGGCACCGATGCGCCGGGCCGACTCGTCGAGTTCGTCGACGACGCGCATCGCCTCCTGCTTGTGCGGGATGGTGACGTTGACACCGGCAAAGCCCAGCGCCGGCAGCGCGCGCATGGCGGCCTCGACGCGTCCGGGCTCGATCGCCAGCGGCACGTACACGCCCTTCAGTCCTTGCATCTGGAACCAGTGGTTGTGGATCAGCGGCGAGCGTGAATGCATCACCGGCCAGCCCATGACGCCGGCCAGGTGAAAGCGATCGGAGGGGGTCATCGGGGTGGGCTCCTCGGGTCGGGTGCGGGGTGGGAACTGGTGGCTTGCGCGGTCGGGGCCGTTCGGGCGGTCGGGGTGGGTTCGGCCGGGTCGCGATCGGCCGCCTACCAGGGCAGGAAGGCGCCGAGCACCCCGGCCACCAGGATCAGCAGCACCGGCGGCACACGCGTGCGCCACAGCAGCACGAGGGTCACGCCGGTGATCGCCAGTGACTTCCAGCCGCCCGGGCTCTGGCTCAGCAGCAGCCAGCAACTGGCGCCCATCAGGCCCAGTGCCACCGGCGACAGCCCGTTCTGCAGCGCCCGGATCCACAGGCCGAAACGCGGTCGACGCCCCAGGCGCGAGATCGCCATCGGCAGCAGCAGCGCCGGCAGCGTCAGGCCCAGGGTGGTGGCCAGCGCGCCGGGCAGGCCGGCGATGTACCAGCCCATCACGGTCACGTACAGCAGGTTGGGCCCGGGCGAGGCTTGCGCCAGGGCGATGGAATTGACGAAGTCGTTGTGGGAGATGTAGCCGTGCTGGTCGACCACATAGCGGTGGATGTCCGACGCCAGGGCGATGGCGCCGCCGGTGGCGAACAGCGCCAGCGAGGCGAAGTGGGTGAACAGCGCCAGCAGCGCCTCGCCGTCGAGGCGGACGCCGTCAACCACGGGATGCCCCGCCCGAGACCGCGACCTCGCGCCAGGCCAGCAGCACCGACCCGAGCCCGAAGGTCAGCACCACGGCACTGACCGGCCAGTGCGCGACGGCGACCACACCGAGCGTGCCCAACGCGATCGCCACACCCCGCCGGCTGCCCTTCAGGGCACGCGCCATGCGCCAGGCGGTGTGCACGATCAGGCCGACGCTGGCCGCGCCCATGCCGTGCAGCGCGCCCTGCATCGACGGCAGGCCCTGCAGGCTGTGGAAGACGGCGGTGATGGCCAGCACCAGCACCGCTGGCACGGCGACGAAACCGGCCAGGGCCGCGATGACGCCGCGCAGGCCGAAGTGCCGGTCGCCCAGCAGCACGCAGAAGGAAATGCCGGTGGGCCCGGGCATGACCTGGCTGATGGCGTACACGCCCAGGAAGTCCTGCGGCGTCATCCAGCGTCGGCGCTGGACGATCTCGCGCTCGAGCATGGCCAGCGCGCCGCCGAAGCTCTGCATGGCGATGCCCGTGAACGCCAGGAACATCTCCGTGGCCGAGCGCGGCACCTGCACCTCGGGCGCAGTCACCGTTGACGGCGACGCGGCGGGTGGTGGCGCGTGCATCAGCCTATGGCCTCGGCGGACACGATGGCGGATGCCGGTGTCGAGGGGTTCCCGCCGGCCGATCAGGCCGCGCCGGGTGCGCCCGGCGCGCCCGGCACAGCGCCGCGGCCGCGGCGCAGCACGATCAGCAGGGCGTAGACCGCGAAGCTCAGGCACATCAGGCCGACACCGATCCACACCCCACCCTGCTCCCAGCGCGCGGCGAAGCCCTCATCGCCCTCACGCGCCAGTGCCGCGAGCGCCGTGGCGAAGGCGATCAGGGCCACGAAGGCGCTCGAGATGCGGCTGGCCCGCAGCGCCACCTTGTCACTGCGCCCGGCGAACCACGCCAGCAGCGCGCCGTTGACGGCATCGGCCAGCATCATGCCCAGGCCGAAGGCCGCGGCCATCAGCATCACGGCCGTCAGCCCGGCAAGGTCGCCGCCGCGCGCGGCGAAGAAGGCCGCCTGCGCGATCGAATCGAAGGACAGAGCGAAGGCCACGCCCACCAGCGCGGGATGCAGATGGGCCCCCGTCAGGCGCAACATCAGCCGGGCCAGCGGACCGCCCGCAGCGGCCGAAGGCTCGGCCGGGCTCAGGGCGTGCGAGGCATTGCCGATGGCTACCAGGAGCAGGAAGGTCACCGAGATCCACAGGCCCAGGCCGTCCAGCCAGGGCGGCACGGCCCCGCTCTGCCAGAAGAACAGCAGCGAGGCCAGCATGATCATCGCGCTGTGGCCGGCGGCGAACTGCAGGCCCACGAGACGGGCCGACCAGTACGAGCGGTGCAACTGGCGCGCCCGGGTCATGCCGTCGACGATGGCGATGTGGTCGGCATCGAAGCCGTGCCGGAAGCCCATCAGGCCGACCAGCAGCAGCGAAGGCGCGAGCGTGGCGGTGCCGACCGCGGAGGATTCAAGGCTCAAGGCAGGTCCTTTGCGTGTGGTGAGGTGGGGGCCGCGGCAGCGACCGCGCGCGTGTCCCGGCTCGCGTCGGCGTCCGCGTCCGCGTGCACGTGACCGTGGTCGTGGTCGTGGGCAGCGCCATGCGCATGACTGTGGCGATGCTGTGGCCCGTGCCCGTGCCCGTGCCCGTGCCCGTGATCGTGATCGTGATCGTGATCGTGATCGTGATCGTGATCGTGATCGTG
>CAZFVH010000005.1:10251-74507 GCA_964522465.1 uncultured Rubrivivax sp.
GCCCGTGATCGTGATCGTGATCGTGATCGTGATCGTGATCGTGATCGTGATCGTGGCTGTGGCTGTGGCTGTGGCTGTGGCTGTGGCTGTGGCCGTGGTGGTGACCGTGACCGTGCTGGTGGTGACCCCCCGCGTGGACGTGCCGGTGCATCGTCCCGTCGCCATGGTGATGCCACTCGGAGAGATCGGACTTGCCGTGCGAGCGGGGGTCCTCGCTGAAGACGAGGGACTTGATCGTCACCGGCACCGTCAGCGAGGGCATGCGGATGCGGCCCAGGTCGATGTAGTCGAAGCCCCACAGCGTGATGCCATCGATCACCAGCACCTCGCCCTGCACGCGCGGGTCTTCCTTCAGCAGGCTGCCCAGCGTCAGCGCGATGTCGCCGTCGGCCACCACGTACAGCGGGCGACCCTCGGCCACGGTGCGGGGCATCGCATCGACCAGGCCCAGCGCCAGCGCGCTGAGCCGGCGGAAGGCCGGCGCACCGCTCCAGCGCAGCGACACGGCCACGTCCTGCGCGCCCTCGCTCAGGTCGTGTCGGGTGAAGGCCCTTTTCAACGCGCCGGCCACCTCGGCGCGGTCGATCGTCTCGCCCAGCGTCAGGCCCAGAGGGACGACCTGCAGGTTGCGGCGCGGCAGCAGCCGCACCGGCGCGGAGATGTAGGTCGTGTTGCCGCTGAGCTGCACGCTGTACTCGGAGGCGCCGAGCACGGTGGCGCGGATGCACTCGCCGGCCGGCAGCAGCGGCCAGGGCAGCGCCCCGGCGTCGATGCGCGCGCGCAGGGCGCGACCGAAGCGCCTGCCGAGGTCGCCGAAGTCCCGGGGCTCGCGGTCGTAGACGTACTCGCCCACCCCGCCGGAGAACATCATCCCGGTGATCCCGTCCAGGTCCTCGATCGGATCGGTCAACAGCAGATCGCGCAGGTCGTCGGCAGTGAAGCGCCGGGTCAGCACGCGCACCAGGGCGTCGGCCATGCCGGCGGCCACCTGGTCGAGCTGCGCGCTCGTCACCACCGAGCCCACCTGCCAGTCGAAGCCGGCGCGCCGCGCGTGGGCCCGCCCGGCCGGGTCCAGGCGGGTGATCCGGCCCGTGTCGTCGACCACGAGCAGGCGCCCGCCGGTGTGCACGGCGGCGGTGGCGACGAGCTCGCCCTGGTCGACCAGACCGAGCTTGGTCGTGCCGCCGCCGATGTCGATGTTCAGCAGGCGCGTTCCTTCGTCGAAGGACCGCCGCGCCGCGCCCGAGCCGTAGACCGCGAGCATCGACTCCATGTGGTGCCCGGCGGTGGCGCAGACGAACTCGCCGCCCTGGTCGGCCAGCATGGCCGCGATGGCCTCGCCGTTCTCGCGCCGCAGCGCCTCGCCGGTGAGGATGACCGCGCCCGCGTCGATCTCGTCCGGGTGCAGCCCCGCAGCCGTGTAGGCCGACTCGATGATCTCGCCCAGGGCGCCGGCGTCGATCTGCGTGTCGCTCAGGTAGGGCGTCAGCGAGATCGGCGACTGGTGCAGCGGCTCGCGCGACAACACCACATAGCGCGTGGACAACTGGTCCGACACACGCTGCAGGTGCACCTTGGAGAACACCACCTGCGTGCCGGAGGAGCCGATGTCGATGCCCACGCTGTGCAGCACCACGTTGTCCTGCTTCCAAAGCGACGTGTCGGGCGAGCCCGGCACGGCCTCTATGTCGTCGTGGTCATGGTCGTGGTCGTGGTCCGACTCCTCGCCCTCGGCGTGCACGTGGTCGTCGAGGTTGGAGCCCCACTGGTGGTCTTTGAGGCTGTGGGACGGGCGGGAGGAGGTCATCGGTGCGTGCGCCGGGTCGGGCGCGTCGGGTGGCTCAGTAGAACGAGTCGAAATGCTGCTGCTGCGGGGGCACGCCCGCGTCCAGCAGCATGCGTTGGACGGCCTGCGCCATCGCCGGCGGGCCGGCGAAATACACCTCGAACTTGCACAACCGGTCGCCGAACAGCGACCGCGCGCCTTCGTGCACCAGACCCGACGGGCCCTGCCACTCGGGTGGTGGAGACGACACGAAGGGGTGGTAGGAGATCCGCTCACCCCATCCGGGCAGGGCGCGCAGCAGGTCCTCGCCGCACAGGTCGGCCGGCGTGCGACCGCCGTAGACGAAATGCACGTGGCGCGAGGCCAGGCGCGGCTCGGCGCGGGCGCCGCGCGCGATCGAGATCATCGGTGCCAGTCCCGACCCGCCGGCCAGACACAGCAGGTCACGCTCGGCGTCGCGCCGCAGCCAGGCCATGCCGTAGGGGCCGTCGATCTCGACACCGGTGCCCGGTGCCATCCCGAACAGCGCTTGCGAGCCCTGACCGCCCGGGACCCGACGCACCTGGAACTCGAGCACATCGACGGCGGCCCCCGGTGGCGCAGCATTGCTCATCGACCACACGCGCGTGCCGGTCACACCGGGCATCTGCACCAGCGCGTACTGGCCCGGCTCGAACGCCAGCGGCTGCGCGCAGCGGAAGCGGAATTCGTGCAGGTCGTGCGTCAGGGCGCGCCGTGATTCGAGCACGGCGGCTGTGCGCAAGGGGCGGTGCACCGGCGCGTAGGGCTGCGCCAGACGCAGCTTGACCGTGCACGGCCCCAGCGGCACCGACTGGCAGCCCAGGTGGCGGCGCCGCTGCCGGTCGCGGTCGCTCCACGCCGGTGCCTCGGGCCAGACGGTGGAGAGCTCCCCTTCGACGAGCTCAAATCGGCAGTTGCCGCAGGCGCCGGTGTTGCACTCGTAGGGAAAGCCGAGCCCTGCACGCTGCGCAGCGCGCAGAAGCGTGTCATCGCCGGCACAGCTGAATGTCTGGTCGGTGCCGGCGATGCGGATGGCGTGGATGGCGTCGGGAGCAGTCATCGTCATCGAGCCCGGTAGCCCAGTCGGGCGGAGACGGCGTCGGCGGTGCCGACGACCTCGGGCGCGAGTGCGCGCAGGTCCTTCTTCGTCAGGCGCTGCACCGGGCCGGCCAGCCCGACGGCGGCCACCACGCGGCCCGAGAGGTCCCGTACGGGCGCACCGAGCCCACGCACGCCGACCTCGCACTCCTCATCGTCCACGGCATAGCCGGCTGCGCGCACGTCGTCGAGCGCGCGCTGCAGGTCGCCTGGATCGGTCAGTGTCTTCGGCGTGCGGGCCGCCTGCGGGCGGCCGATCACGGCCGCGCGCTGTGCCGCGGGCGCGAAGGCCAGCATGGCGCGGCCCTCGGCCGTGCAGTAGGCCGGCTTCTGGGAGCCGATGTAGGTCATGATGCCGATGGCCTGCGAGCTCTCGAGGTTGTAGAGGAACACGATCTGGTCGCCCGACAGGATCGCCAGGCGCACGGCTTCCTGCGTCTTGTCGCGCAGCGCACCCAGCAGCGGCCGAGCCTCGTTGGACACGTCCATGCGCTTGCGCACCAGCGCGCCGAGCGAGAACAGGGCCAGGCCCAGGCGGTAGCGCCCGGTCTCCGGGTTCTGCTCGAGGAAGCCCTCGGAGGCGAGCGTCACCGCCAGGCGGTGCACCGTGCTCTTGGCCAGCCCCAGCCGCTTGCCCAGCGCGCTGATGCCGATCTCGGCCTCGTCGGCAGAGAAGGCCTTGAGTACCATCAGGGCCGAGGCCACCGAGGAGAGCCGCCCGGGTGCCTCGGTAACCGTCTTGTCTTGCGTCCCAGTCATGCCGGTATTGTGACGTGGTTTCCTGCATACGGAACACCGTTCCGCCTGAAGGACCTCATCGGCTGTCTGTGTCCCGGGGTGTCCACAGCACCAGCACGCTGGCGCAGACGATGGTGGCCGCCAGGAAGTGGAAGGTCGCCGGCAGGCCCCAACGGTCGGCGATCAGGCCCCCGACCAATGGCGCCACCGACGAACCCAGCGACTGCGCGCCGAACAGGATGCCGATGCTGCTGCCGCCCATGTGCCTGGGCGTGAGCTCCAGTGTCCAGGCCTGGATCACCGGGCGGATCGCGTAGAGGAAGAAGCCCAGTGTTGCCACCAGCAGCACGAAGAAGGCCGACCGCCCCGCGAAGGCCATCGCCACGAGCACGATCGCCACCATCACCATCGTGCCGGTCAGGACGCTGCGCCGGCCCAGGCGGTCCGACAGATGCCCCGCCACCGGCGAGGCGGCGAAACCGGCGGCCTGCAGCAGGAACATCGCCAGGCCCACGGCCATGGTCGAGTAGCCCAGCTCGCGCGCGAGGTACAGCGGCAGGAAGGTCAGCAAGGCGTTCTGCGTCATCGAGCGGAAGGCGCCGCTCGTGGACAGCAGCACCAGGCTGCGGTTGCGCATCAGGTCCCGCAGGCCTTGCCGGTAGTCTGCCCAGGACTGCCCCTGGCCGCCCGACGCGTCGGCCTTGCGGGCACGCCCGCCCAGCGACAGCGTGCCCAGCATCGCCAGGATCAACACCGACATCACCAGGCCCGGCAGCACGTTCAGCGCCACGACCTCGCGCCAGGTGAACACCGCCAGCAGCGCGCCGACCGCCAACGGCGCCAGGGCATCGCCGACGTTGCCGCCCATGCCGTGCAGCGACAGCACGAAGCCCTTGCGGCCGGGGAAGCGCTGCGCCAGCGTCGGGATGGCCGTGGGGTGCCACAGGCTGTTGCCCACCCCGACCAGCATCACGCAGCCCAGCAGCATCAGGTAGCTGTGCGTGAAACCCATCAACAGGTAGGGAAAGCCGACCCAGAACAGCGACACCCCCATCAGCAGGCCCTTGCGGCCGACCGTGTCGACGAGGACACCGCCGGGGACGTTGGCCACCGCGCCGGCGATGTACTGGCAGGTCATGATCAGCCCGATCTGGCTGAAGCTCAGACCGAGCTCGTGGCCGATGATGGGCAGCAGCAGGAAGAAGGTGGCCGGGTACCAGTGCGTCAGCGCATGGCCGAGCGTGATCAGCCACAGTTCCTTCGATGTGCCGGCGGGCGGCGCCGGGCGGGACGGCCGATCGAGGACCTGGGTGTTCACGATGCCGGGCTCAGCGCGCGACGCGCTTGATGATCGTGTCTTCCATCAGCTGGGTCCACTTCTCCGCTTCGTCCAGCGTGCGCGCCGGGTCGGTGATCAGGATGCGCACGCCCTTCAGCGGGGTTTCCACCGAGGTGTTGGTCGGGATGTAGGAGATGCTCTGCAGCAGCGGCTGGGCTTCTGTCAGCATGAACTCGTGGAACAGCAGGGCTGCGGCCGGCCGCGGCGCCTTGCGCGCCACGCCGACGGCGTTCGCCCGCGCCACCGCCGGCTCGATGACGAACCAGTCGATCGGCGCGCCCTTCTTCTTGGCCTGCTCCGGCATGTAGTTGTAGACGGTCAGCGCCATCGGCACCTCGCCCGACACCACCATGTTGTTCAGCAGCGTGTGCCCGCTGCGCACCGACAGGCCGTTGGTTGCCACCAGGTCGGCGAAGTACTTCAGACCCTTTTCGCCACCTCCGTTGAGGTCGACCACCGTCTGGAACCAGTCCTGGTTCTTGGCCTCGATGCCCAGCTTGCCCTTCCACTTTGGGTCGAGCAGGTCCTGGTAGGTGCGCGGCAGGTCAGCCTTGCGGATGGTGTTGGTGTTGTAGGCCTGCACCCACACCGACAGCAGCGTGGCCGCCCACTGCCGGTGTGCAGGCACCGATCCCGACACCAGGTTCTTGTAGGCCGACGAGTTGACCGGCTGCAGGATCTTCTCCCGAGCCAGCGCCTCCATCTCGGGCGCGCCGAAGTGGATGACGTCAACGTCGTTGCGGTTGGCCGCGGCCTCGGCCAGCGTGCGCTGCAGCACCTTGTCGGTGCCGGCGCGCCAGACGTTGACCTTGATGCCGTAGCGCGCCTCGAAGGGCTTGATCAGCGTGGGCAGGTCCTTCTCGGCGATCGTGGTGTACAGCGTCAGCGAGCCTTCCTTCTTGGCTGCCGCGACGATGCGCTCCATCCGGTCCGGGCCCTCGTAGGTGGCCAGTGGCGACTGCGCCAGCGCAGGCAGGTTGCCCGCCAACGCGAGGCTGGCGACGACGGGCCACAAAGTGCGACGTTTCATGGGAGGACCTCCGGAGTCGGTGGGGTCGGATGGGAACGGTGGATCGCGTCGGGCGCCGGGCCGGTCGGGCGCTCAGGACTTGCCGCCGCCGAAGATCTCGCCGTAGACCTTGGTCCACTTGTCGTACTCGTCGAGCATCTTCTGCGAGTCGACCAGGCGGATGCCGGTCTTGCTGAAGGGGTTGGCGATCTTCGAGTGCGTGGCGACGAAATCGCGGCTCGCCAGGATCTTCTGCCCTTCCTCGCTGAGCTCGTAGTCGTAGAAAAGGACAGCGCCGTGCGCGTTGGGCGCCGAGCGCGGCACGGCCACGCCGTTGGCGCGCGCGATCGGCGTGCCGATGGACAGCCACTCCAGCGGCGCGCCCTTCTCCTTGAACTGCTCGGCCTTGTAGCTGTAGACGGTCAGCGCGAAGGGGATCTCGCCCGAGACCACGAGTTGCGCCAGCAGCGTGTGGCCCTTGCGCACCGACATGCCGTTGTTCTTGACGATGTTGCGGAACAGGTCCAGCCCCTTGGCCTCGCCGACCTCGGCGCACACACCGGCCAGCCAGTCCTGGTCCTCGGCCTCGATGCCCAGGCGACCCTTCCAGCGCGGGTGCAGCAGGTCTTCCCAGGTCTTGGGCTCCTCCTCCTTCTTCACGGCCTTGGTGTTGTAGGCCTGGACGAAGACGTTCAGCCGCGTGCCCACCCACTCGCCGTGCGGACGCAGCGCTCCGGGGATGATCTGCGCGAGGTAGGGTGACTTGATCGCCTGCAGGATCTTCTCGCGGCTCATGGACTCGAGCTCGGGGCCGTTGGTCTCGAGGATGTCCACCGTGTGACGCCCGGCGCGGGCTTCGGTCACCGCGCGCTGCAGCACCTTCTCGGAGCTCGCGCGCCACATCGTGCACTTGATCCCGTACTTCTTCTGGAAGCCCGCCACCAACGCGCCCATGTCCTCGGTCTGCGCCGAGGTGTAGATGGTCAGCGGACCTTCCCTCTTCGCGCCATCGACCAGACGCTGCTCACGGTCGGCACCGGCATAGCCGGCGAGATCGGCTACCGAGGTCTTGCCCTGGGCGAAGCTCAGGCGCGGCAGGGCGGCCGCTGCAGCGGTGCCGGTCAGGAGACGGGTGAAGGTGCGCTTGTCCATGGTCGGCCATCCTTGCTGGGGTTGGGGGCTGCGGGAGATGCGTTCTGCATGAAGGAACAAGGGTCCGCTCAGCGGAACTGCGGAACAGAGTTGCGAATTTGGTACGACACCGCCGCGCTGTCAATCGGGGGCGTTCCCCGATGCGTTGCGGTCTTGCGACACCGGCGGCGGCAGGTCGGCGAGTTCGGCCTCATAGGCCGCGTCCATGCGTGGGGCGAGGCCGACCCGGGCGAGTGCCTCGCTGAAGGTCTCGCGCACGCGCGGCGACTCGTCGGCGTAGTCGATCTGGTCGCCGCCCACGCGGCGGCTGATCCAGGCCTTGGGCACGCCCTGGGCGTTGCGGATCGACACCCCCTCGGCCTTGAAGGCCAGATAGCGCGCAGGCGTCGTGCCGGTGTTGAAGTGCTGGTGGAACCACATGTTGGGGGGCACGATCATCGAGCCCTCTTTCCAGTCGTAGCGGCGTGGCTCCTCGCCCTCGGGCCACATCAGGCTGTAGCCCTCGCCGCTCATGATGATCACGTGCGCGCCCGGGCCGTGGGCGTGGGCCTTCTTGTAGGTGCCCACCGGGAACTGGGAGATGTGGCTGTTCATGCTCCCCTTGGCCATGCTGAAGCGGATGTGGCCGCCGCCGGCGCCGCGCTCCTTGGCCGGGATCAGCGGCAGGTTGACCGCGTCGGCGACGAAGTTGGTGTCCAGCAACAGACCCTTCTGCTCGCCGCCGTTGGCGAAGTAGTTGCTCTCGCCGGCGAAACGGTTTTTGAAGTCGTGGTCGGTGTGGAAGATGAAGTCCAGGTCGCCGAAGGCGTTGATGATGGCCGGCGCGTTGGTCACCGAGACGAAGCGCACCGCTTCAGCACCCGAGCCGTTGAAGTGCTGGTGCATCGTGTTCAGCGGGATGGCGAAGATGGACCCCGCCTTCCACTCGAAGCTCACGCGCGCGCCCGCGCCGTTCCACACCGTCGTCGAGCCGCGCCCGTCCAGCACGTAGACCATCTCCTCGAACAACTGGCGCTGCGGCGCGAGCTCGCCGCCGGGCGGGATCTCGCAGACGTAGCAGTCGTTGGAGGTGCGCGAGGCGTCGTGGTTGAGATACACGCCGCGCCCGCCCCGGCGCGCCCAGGGCTTGAGCTCGACGGTGTGCAGATCCGGCACGTACATCGAGTTCAGGATGTCCAGCCCCTCCTGCTCGATCCAGCGGGTGTAGGGCGTGGCCTTCTCGGTGGCGAACTTGCTCGCCACCGCGTCGGAGACGAGGGCGTTCTTCCGGGGCGTATCGGTCATGGTGGTCAGGCGGCGGTCTTTGCGCGCTTCAGCGGTTCGCAGGCGTCTTCAGGAAGGCGGCGATGGTCTGCGCATCCAGACACTTCGTCGGGTCGTACTCGGGCGCGTCCTCGAGCTGTTCGAGATCGTTCAGGCCGCAGGCCTTGAAGATGCGGTTGATGGCCGAGATCAGCCGCACGGGCTTGTCCGGGCTCGCGTTGAAGTGCTGGTGGATGGTGTTGGGCGGGATGTAGATGACGTCCCCGGCCTGCCACTCGAAGCGCTGGATGCGCTCCTGCGGCTTCCAGTGGTAGGTGTCGGTGATCTCCACGTCACAGTCCTGGTGCAGGTCGTAGCCGCGGCCCTCGACGACGTACAGGCACTCCTCGGCCAGATGGCGGTGCTTGCCCGAGCGGCTGCCCGGCGGGATGATCTGCATGTAGGCGTCCACCGTCTCCATGCGCGTGTTCATCGCCTCGTTCAGCAGGTGCTTGAGCAAGCCCTGGCGCGACATCTCCCAGGGCATGTCCTCGGGCTTGACGATCTTCTTGCGCTTGGCGTTGCGCGCAGGCGCCGCGGCGGCGTCGTCGAGCAGCGCCTGGTACAGCGGTTGCTGCTGCTGGCCCGCGATCCAGGCCTTCGATTCGCTCCAGGCCATGGCTCAGTCCTCGGGATGGTTGAAGTTGTCCTCGGCCTCGCGCACGCGGTAGCCCTCGCCGCCCGGCGCGGGCTCGCTCGGCCGCGGCTCGACCTGCTTCTGGAACAGCATGTTCATGAACATGTACATCGGCTTGGTCTTGATGACCAGGGCGCGCGCCGGCTTGGTGTTGCTGGCGTTGAAGTGCTGGTGCACGCAGTTGTTGTGCACGATGGCGATGTCACCGGCCGTCCAGTCGTAGCGCACGCCGTCGTGGATCTCGTAGCCGTCGCCGTCCAGGATGTAGAAGGCGGCTTCATTGACGTGGCCGTGCTTCTGCGAGCGTCCACCCGGGCCGTACTCCTCCAGGTGCAGGTGGAAGAGCTGGCTCATCCCGTCCTTGGGCTCGACGTAGTGCCGGCTGAAGGCCTGCGGGCCGTCGTTGAACTTGATCTCGGTGCCGCGGCGCACACGCGGCACCGAGCGCAGGCGCGCGAGTTCGTCCTTCAGGCTGTACTGGCCCTGGATGCCGCGCACGAAGACGCGGTCCTTCTTGCTGTGGTAGTGCGACTCGTTGGGGGCGGGTGCGGGCGTGGAGGCCTGCGGGGAGGTGTCTGCGTCCATGGGGGTCTAGGGTCTCGGGGTCTTGGGGTCGTGTCAGCCGTGGGGCGTGTCGGACGCCGGACGGTAGGAAGTTCAGGCGGGCGTGCCGTCGGCAGCCACCGGCAGGGCCACGCACTTGCTCGCGTCGACGCGAAGCCAGGTGCGTTGGCCGATCGGGGTGCGGATCGAGGGATGGCTGCGCGCGAGCACGATGCGGTCGCCGACCTTGACCTGCCAGTCCAGTGCCTCGCCGAGGAAGACCTTCTGGTCGACCGTGCCCGACAGCACGTTGACCTCGCCGGCCGGTTCGACCTCGCTGAGGACCACGTCCTCGGGGCGGATGGACAGCACCACGCGGGCACCGGCGCGCAGGGCCTCGGCGCTGAAGGCGCGCAGCGTGCCCAACCCGGTGCGCACTCGGAAGAAGCCGGTGTCGACTTCGGCATCGACGACGTCGCCGTCGACGAAGTTGGTCGTGCCGACGAAGTCGGCGACGAAGGTCGTCTGCGGTCGCTCGTAGATGTCGCGCGGCGTGCCGATCTGCTGGATGCGCCCGGCGTTCATCACGGCGATCTTGTGCGACAGCGCCAGGGCCTCGCTCTGGTCGTGCGTGACGTACACGGTGGTGATCTTCAGTTCGCGCTGCAGGCGCTTGAGCTCGAAGCGCATGAGCTCGCGCAGCTTGGCGTCCAGGTTGGACAAGGGCTCGTCCAGCAGCAGCAGGCGCGGCTCCATCACCAGGGCGCGCGCCAGCGCCAGACGCTGCTGCTGGCCGCCGGACAGCTTGGTGGCCTCGCGGTCGCGCAGGTGGTCGAGCTGCACCGCCTTGAGCACGCGCATCACCTTGGCCTCGATGTCGCCGCGCGAGTAGCGCTTCTTGCCGACCTCGAGCGGGAAGGCGGTGTTGGCGAACACGTTCATGTGCGGCCAGATCGCGTACGACTGGAACACCATGCCGAAGCCGCGCTGGTTGGGCGGCACGAACACCCCGCGCTTGCCCGAGTAGACGACGGCGTCGGCCACCGAGATCTCGCCGCTGACCGGACGCTCCAGCCCGGCGATCGACCGCAGCGTCGTCGTCTTGCCGCAGCCGCTGGGCCCCAGCAGCGTGAAGAAGTGGCCCTCGGGGACCTCGATGTTCACGTCCTGGGCTGCCTTGACCGGCTGGCCCAGCTCGTTCTTGTACTCGGTGTAGAGAGACTCGACCTTCAGCACGACGTCATTCCTTGATCCCGAACTTGCGGCCCACGGCCTGCGAAATCATCACCAGCCCGAACAGCATCAGGATGAACATGACGCCGAGCGCCGACAACTCGACGTACTGCCCGTTCTCCCAGAGCTCCCAGATGATGATGGAGATCACCTCGGTGCCCGGGCTGTACAGCAGGATCGAGCTCGACAGTTCGCGGATCGAGACGATCATCACGTAGATCCAGCCGGCCAGCAGCCCGGGCTTGAGCAGCGGCAGCACGATGCGGCGGAAGGTCGTCAGCCAGGAGGCGCCGCTCATCGAGGCCGACTCCTCGAGCTCCTTGTGGATCTGCAGCATCGAGGTGGTGTTGAAGCGCAGACCGTAGGGCATGAAGCGCGTCACGTAGGCGATGAACAGGATCCACATCGTGCCGTAGACACCGACGTCCACGTTCAGGTAGAAGATCATCAGCGACAGGCCCAGCACCAGCCCCGGGAAGACCATGGGCATGGACGCCAGGTTGTCCAGCAGCCAGCGCCCGGGCAGCTTGGTCTTGACGACGATCCAGCAGATCACCGAGGTGATGAGCATGATCAGCGTGGCCGAGCCGAAGCTCAGCAGCAAGCTGTTCCACACCGAGCGCGCGAGGTTGGGGTAGGTCAGGACGAAGCGGTAGGGGTCCAGCGTCAGGTTCTGCAGCGCCTGCCAAGACGGCACCGAATAGAACTTCTGCAGCGACGACCACAGCAGCACGCCGAAGGGCAGCACCACGATGAGCGCGAAGTACACGATGAACACCGCCGCGGCCACCCAGCGCCAGGGCCCGAGGTCGATCTGGCGCGGCCGGAAGCCCTTGCCGGTCATCGTCGCGTACTTGTTGCCGCTGGCCGACAGGCGGCTGATGAAGTAGATGCCCACCGAGGTGATCAGCAGCAGTGTGATCGCGTAGGCCGAGGCCAGCCCGATCTGGCTCGGGTAGCGGTGCACGGCCTGGTAGATCGACGAGGTGAAGACCTGGATGCCCACCGGCAGACCCAGCAGCGCCGGCACCTCGAAGGACTCGATGGCGCGCACGAACAGGATCAGGAAGGTGGCCAGGATGGCCGGCCAGGCCAGCGGCAGCGTGACGCGGCGCAGCACCTGGAAGACGCTGGCGCCGCTCATCATCGCCGACTCCTCCAGTGAAGGGTCCATCGCGCGGAAGGCCGCCGTCATCAGCAGGAAGGCCATCGGCGAGTAGTGCAGGCCGTCGACCCAGATCATGCCCCACATCGAGTAGATGTCGAACACCGGCCCGCTCAGCCCGAACATCGACTGCAGCGTGAGGTTGACGATGCCGATCTTCGGGCTGCCCAGCAGGATCCAGGCGACCGTGAACAGGATGCCCGGGATCACCAGCGGGATCAGCGACAGCGCGAAGAACAGCGACTTGAACGGCGTGTTCGTGCGCTCGTTCATCCACGCCAGCGTCGCGCCGATGGCGAAGGCGAACAGGGCGGTGCCGGTGGCGAACTTCACCGAGTTCCAGAACAGCCGCGCGGTGTCGCTGCTGCCGTAGGCCTTTGCATAGTTGCCGAAGGTGAACTCTGCGGCCCGGGTGGCCGTCTGCGGCGTGAAGAAGCTCTGCCAGACGAGGAAGACCAGCGGGATGACCGCGATGTACAGCGTGAAGGCCACGCACAGGCCGATGATCACGGACTTCCAGCTCAGCCAGCGCGCCAGACTGCGCAGCCCTGTCGGCGCCCCGTGTCCCTGGCCCGACGTGCCGAAATTTGCCGTGGAGTCTGACATGGGTCTCCTACTGTTCCTGTATGCGGAATACCGGTCCGCATAGAAGCACAGCAATGTAGTGACTCCGGGCCGGCGCTGTCAAGCCGGCCCGTATCGGACAAACCCTGATGTGAGGGGGTGCGGCCGGTCGTGCGCGCCGCGTCGGCCCCGGCGCGCGGCTTCAGGCGGCGCAGGCGTCGAGTGCTGATTGCCAGGCGTCGGCTTGCAGGTGGCGCCCGATGAGCACGATGCGGCTGTAGCGATCGTCGCGCGCGGTCCAGTTGCGCTGCCAGTCGCCCTCCATCACCATGTGGACCGACTGGAACACCAGGCGGCGAGGGTCTCCCGCGATGTCCAGGATGCCTTTGGCGCGCAGGATGTCCGCGCCGTGCGCGCGCACCAGCTCGGTGAGCCAGGCTTGCACCCGCTGCGCGTCCAGCGGGCGGTGCGTGCTCAGCACGATGCTGTGGATGCCATGGTCGTGCAGCGGGGCGGGCGGTGCGTCGGTCGGGCCGTGATCCACGACGTGTCCGTCGTGGTCGTGCCCGTCGTCGCCATGCGAGCAGTCCGGGCCGTGCACGTGATGCATCTCTGTCGGGGCCGGCGCTGGACGTCGCGGCATTGCAGCCCCGAGGCGCGAGGCCTCGAGGCGTGCGAGGTCGAAGCCGCCCTGCCCGAGGATGCGGGCCAGCGGCACGTCGCCCCGATGCGCCGCATGGATCTGGGCCGTCGGGTTCAAGCCCGCCAGACGCTGGCGCACCTGCCGCAGTCGGCTGGCGTCGACGAGATCGGTCTTGTTCAACACGATCTGGTCGGCGAAGGCGATCTGCTCGACCGCCTCGGCGCTTTCGGCCAGCCGTTCCAGCACGTGGTGGGCATCGACCACCGTGACCACCGCGTCCAGCCGCGTGCGCTCGCGCAGCACCGGGTCGATGAAGAATGTCTGCGCCACCGGGCCCGGGTCGGCCAGGCCGGTGGTCTCGACGATCACGGCATCGAAGCGATGTCGGTGCGCCAGCAGCGTGTGCAGCGTGCGGATCAGGTCGCCGCGCACCGTGCAGCACACGCAGCCGTTGTTCAGCTCGAACAGCTCCTCGTCGGCGCCCACCAACAGCTCGTGGTCGATCCCCACGGCGCCGAACTCGTTGACGACCACGGCGTAGCGTCGCCCGTGGTCGCCGCCGAGGATGCGGTTGAGCAAGGTGGTCTTGCCCGCGCCCAGCCAGCCGGTCAGCACCGTGACCGGCACCGGGGCCTCTGCCGTGGCGGGGCGGGCGTCGACGCTCATCGCGGCCCCTTGCGCATCCCCGCGCTCATGCCCTCGTTCGCCCGGACCCGACCTCGGCCGTGGCGCGCCCGGCGCCTCAGGCCCACGGCAGCAAACTTACATGGATCACGTCCGGTGAGTAACCGCCGCCCACGGCCTTGATGGCGGTGTCGGCGTCGCTCAGGCCGAAGGTGTGGGTCGTCACGAGCTCCAGCGGGAAGCGGTGGCTGGACAGCTGCTGCAGCGCGCGCTCGCAGGCGCGGTAGCTGTGGCCGCGCGCGCTCTTGATCGTGATGTACTTGACCGTGACCTTGCCGATCGGGAAGTTGGGGAAGTCGGTCATCTCGCCCTGGATCAGCAGCGTGCCACCCTTGCGCTTGAGCGCTTCCACGCCCAGCAGCACGGCGCTGGTGCCGGCCCCGGCGGTGCAGTCGAGCACGACGTCCACGCCCTTGCCGGCGGTGATCTCGCGGATGCGCTCCAGCGGGTTCTCGGTCTGCACGTCGATGGTGTGGTCGGCGCCCAGCGTGCGCGCGATCTCCAGCCGGCGTGCGTCCTTGCTCGTGCCGGTGACGATGATCAGGTCGGCACCGGCCTGCTTGCAGGCCACGACCTGGCTCAGCCCCTGCTGGCCCGGCCCCTGGATCAGCACGGTGGACTGGAAGCCGATGCCGCAGTCGTTCAGCGCCCACTCGATGCCGTTGGCCAGCGGGGTGACGATGCCGGCGAGCTCGGGCGTGACGTTGTCGGGCACCTTGTGCAGCACGCAGTTCCAGGGCAGGTAGACGTACTGCGCGAAGCCGCCCCACAGGTGCGGCGCGCGGTCGGCGCTCGTGTAGCCGTAGCGGATGCCGTCGGGGTTGCTGCGCCAGTCGGTGGCCTCGCAGTGGCGGTATTCGCCCTTGTGACACCACTCGCACTGCATGCAGGCCACGTAGTGCTCGAGGAAGACGCGGTCGCCCTCACGGAAGCCCTTGCGCTGGGTGAACAGCCGCCCGGCCTTGGCGATCACGCCGATGTTCTCGTGCCCCATGATCACCGGCCCGCCGGTCAAGGGCTGCTTGTACATCTTGACGTCGGTGCCGCAGATGCCGGCCACCTCCATCTTCAGCAGCGCGCCATCCTCGGGGATGTCGGGCATCGGGAACTCGCGCAGCTCGATGCGGCTGGCGCCGGTCTTGATCGCGGTCAGGACGGTTTCCATGAGGGCTTCCTTCGAGGGGTTGTCTGGGCGGGGCCGGCGCGCCGGGGCGGGGCGTCAACGGTCCCGGCTGGGTGTCTGTCAGATCGTCTGTCCTTCGCCGAGCACGCCCGCGGCGCGCAGGCTGGCCTCCAGCCACTTCGGGCGCAGCGCGCGGCCGCTGGCGATGTCGTCCAGGCGCTTGCGCTCGTCGGCCACCTTGGCGGCGGCCAGCGGCAGCAGCGAGGCGACCTTCTCGCGTTCGATCACGACGACCCCGTCGGCGTCGCCGACGATCAGGTCGCCGGGGTGGACGCTCGCGCCGCCGCAGGACACCGGCCAGTTGATGCGGCCTGGGACGTACTTGGTCGGCCCGTTGGGGTTGGCGCCCACCGACCACACGGGAAAGCCGAGCTCGCGCAGTTCCTCGGTGTCGCGGATCGCCGCATCCAGCACCACGCCGGCCAGGCCCAGCTTGCGGCAGGCGCCGAGCATGATGGCGCCCATCAGCGCGCAGGTGGTGTCGCCCTTGCCGTCGATCACCAGCACGTCGCCCGGGCGCGCCATCGCCATCGCGGCGTGGATCATCAGGTTGTCGCCCGGACGCACCTCGACGGTGAAGGCCGGCCCGCAGACCTTCATCGACGGCGCCAGCGCGGCCACCCGACCGTCCATCGTCCCGCGTCGGCCGGCCACGTCGGCCAGGATGGAGGCGGCGTAGGCCGAGGCCTGCGCGACGAGGTCGGGGCTGACGCGCTCGAAGTCACGTCGGATGTCGGAGAGCTCGGGGTTCATGAGGGGCCTCGTGGGCAGCAGGGTTCGGTGTGCGGGGCGGGCGTGCGCAACGACGCTCGGGCCGCCCGGGGTCTCGGGGTGTCGTGCGCTCGGGTCTTCAGGCGCCGCGGCGCTTCAGCAGCGCGTCCAGGCGCGGATAGACGCGTCGCGCGTTGCCCTCGAAGATCAGGTGCCGATCGGCCTCCGACAGGCCTTGCACGGCGTCGACATAGCGCCGGGTGTCGTCGAAGGCATGGCCGGTGGACGGGTCGATGCCGGGCACCGCCCCGAGCATCTCGGAGGCGAACAGGATGTTGCCGATGGGCACCACCTCGGTCATCAGCCGGATGCCGGGCAGGTGGTAGACGCAGGTGTCGAAGAAGACGTTGTCCAGCAGGTGCTCTTCCAGCGGCTTCTTCTGGATCGACAGGCACAGCCCGCGGTAGCGTCCCCAGTGGAAGGGCGCAGCGCCGCCGCCGTGCGGGATGACGAACTTCAGGTCCGGGAAGTCCTTGAACAGCTGGCCCTGGATCAACTGCATGAAGGCCGTCGTGTCGGCGTTGATGTAGTGCGCCCCTGTGTGGTGGAAGTTCGGGTTGCAGCACGAGGACACATGGATCATCGCCGGCACCTGCAACTCGACCAGCTTCTCGTACAGCGGGTACCAGTGGCGGTCGGTCAGCGGCGGGCCCGACCACCAGCCGCCAGACGGGTCAGGGTTGAGGTTGACGCCGACGAAGCCCAGTTCCAGCACGATGCGCTCGAGCTCGGCGATGCATTCGGCCGGCGACACGCCGGGAAACTGCGGCAGCTGCCCGACGCCGGCGAAGTTGTCGGGCAGCAGCGTCGTCAGGCGGTGGATCAGGTCGTTGGAGATGGTGCTCCACACGCGGCTGGTCTCGGCGTTGCCGACGTGGTGCGCCATGCCGGCCGCGCGCGGCGAGAAGATCGTCAGGTCGCTGCCACGCTCGCGCTGCAGCTTCAGCTGCGGCTGCACGCTCTGCACCAGCGCCTCGTCGCTGATGCCCAGGTCGGCCAGCCGGCGCGCCGTCGGACGGCGCGCCGGGTCGGCCAGGCCGGCGAGTTGCCTGTCCCGGAAGGCGTGCAGCGCCGCGGGCTCGGTGGTGTAGTGGCAGTGGATGTCGATGATCATGGGCAGCGGGCGAGGAAGTCGATGAGCCGGGGGCCGACGGACTCGGCGGTTTGCGCCTCGGGGGGTGCGTCCCAGTACTCGGCACGCGGCAGGCACTCCTCGAGGTAGCGCGCGGCCGACGTGGCGTGCGAGGCGTCGCGACCGGGCACGATCAGCGCCGGGATGTCGAGCTGCAGCATCGCTTCGGACTCGGCGCCGGGGGCGGTGTCGCGGTCCATCAGCGCGCGCATCATGCCGGTGACGACCAGGCGATAGCGCTCGACGTCCATCGCCGCGAAGGCCGCGGCGAAGGCCTCGTCGCGTCGCAGCACGGACACCCAGGGGCCGCCGCGCGGGTCCTCGCCGAAGCTCCTGGTGCCGCTGCGCGCCAGCGTCACCACCTCCGCCATCCCGTGCTGCTGCACGTAGGCCAGGTGCTGCATGAAGCGGGCCTGGCCGTTCAGGCGGTACTTCGCGCCGCCCACCGGCCAGTACAGCAGCAGGGCGCGCACGCGCTGCGGATCCGACACCGCGAGCGACACCGCCGGCGCGCAACCCATGCAGCCGCCCATGACGAAGGCGCGCTCGATGCCCAGGTGGTCCAGCAGGCCGCGCCCCTGCGCGGCGTAGTCGGCCCAGGTCACCGACTGCACGCGGCCGCCGGACTGCCCGGTCTCCCGGCGATCGAACACGATGCAGGTGTGGTGCTGCACGAGCGCCTCGAGCATCTTCGACTTCGCGTAGACACTCTGCGAAGACCACTTTTCTGCCGTGGCGTCGAAGCCGCCGGGCGAGAACATCAGCAGCGGCGGGCCGCTGCCCAGCACCTCGTAGCGGGTGTCGATGCCGTCGACGGTGGTCATGGCCATGGTGCCGAGCCCTCCTTGCAGGACGTCCGGCGGCTGCCGGCGATGCCGCCCAGTGGTTCAGTGACACCCCCCTGGCCGGCGTCGGGGCGGCGGGCCGCGCGTCGGGGTGTCGAGGCGGTGAGGGGCCGCGGCATCACGACGCAGGCCGCACGGGGATGCCGCCGCGGATCTGGCGCGCGCTGCGCACGTCGTCGGCATAGGCGCTGATCGCCTCCAGCGCCGTCCGGGCCACCTGGGCATAGGTGTCGGGCGGCTGGTCGATCGTCGAGGCCGCATAGCCGATGGCCGCGTGCGCCATGCGCATGCGACCGTCCAGCCACGGCCCGCCGCCCTGCCCGCCGATCACCGGGATGGCCACGGCCGCGGCCACCGCGGCGCCGGCCACCGGCCCGGAGTGCTGGAAGTCCAGCATCGACGCGCCCGCGGCCTCCAGCATGCGGGCCTGCTCGACAAGTTCGGCCGTCATCGCCTGCGGGATCTGCAGCGGCGCCTTCATCATCGTCGCGTAGTCGATGCCGTAGCGCAGCGCGGTTTGCGGGGTGATGCCGAAATGCGCGAACACCGGGATGCCGGCCTTGACGAGTGCGCGCACGGACTCGGGCTGGTCGACCGCGCCGTCGACCTTGACCATGTCGACCCCGCCCTCCTTGACGAAGCGGATCGCCGCCTCGAGCGTGGCGCCCACGCCTTGCTGCAGCGGCCCGAAAGGGAAGTCCACGCTCAGCAGTGCGCGCCGCACCCCGCGCCGCACGGCGCGGGTGACGATGAGCATCTCGTCCATCGTCACTTCCAGCGGGTGCGCGTGGCCCCACAGGTTCACCCCCACCGAGTCGCCGACCGATACCAGGTCGACCCCGGCGCGGTCGACGATGCGCGCCATCTGGACATCCCAGGCGACCACGCCCACGATCTTGCGACCGTCGCGCTTCATCTGCTGCAGGCGGTTGAGGCTCAGGGCTTCGGTCATGGCGTGCGGATCCTGTCGGGGGTGTGTCGGGCAGGGCGCCAGGCTGGTGGGGCCGTCGGTTCAGAGGCTCAGGCGACCAGGCCGTGCGTCTCGGGGTGGAACAGCTCTTCGAGCGTCCCGGGCCGGTCGACGATGCCCTGGTCGCGCATCGCCGCCAGCGCCTGCGCCAGCGCCCCCCGGTTGGGCTCGATGCCGTAGGGCAGCGGGTCGGCGCCGGTGATCGCCATCACGCGACGGTGCATCTCATCGACGGCCGTGGGCTTGTCGAGGGTGCCGGCGCGCAGGCGCTCGACGTACAACTGCTTCGACTGCGCGAAGGCGTCGAACACCGCGCGGGCCAGTCCGGGGTGGCGCGCCAGCAGGTCGTCCTGGACGACGACCAGGTGGTTGATCGGGTAGTGCCCCGTGGCCTGCAGGGCGGCATAACCCGCCTCGACCGCGTCCGGGATCAACGGGGCGACGTGCGGCGCTTCGACGTCCACGCCGATGGCGGCGGCGAGTTCACCACTGACCAGCAGGTCGGCCATCTTGCGGCCGGGCTCGATGGGCACGACGTTGGCGGGCGGGCGGTACTCGGCCACGTGCTCGTCGCCCGACAGCACCCAGGTGATCTTCGACAGGTCTACGCCATGGGTGTTGCGCAGGATGCTGCGCGCCCACACGCCGGTGGTGACGGTGTAGCCGCGGTTCACGCCGACGCGCCGGCCCTCGAGGTCCTTCGGGTGCCGGATGCCGGCCTGGGTGTTGACCAGGATCGCGCCGTGGTGGAAGGCGCGCACCAGGAAGATCGGCAGCGCGGTGAAGCGCTTGCCGTGCGCTCGCGCGCAGACGTAGGTCGTCAGCGCCATCTCGCAGACGTCGAATTCCAGCCCGCGGACCATGCGGCGGAAGGCGTCGATCAGCACCGGGACTTCCTCGAAATCGAACGCGAAGCCGGCAGGCCGGACGCTGCCCTCCTTCAAGGCGCGGTTGTTGCCCTGGGTGCGGGTGACGGTCCTGAGGGTCGTGACGGACATGCGCGTCTCTCTCTGGTGCAGGTGGCGGTCGGGGGTCGGTGGTTTTCTGTCGGGCTTTCGCGGGCAGGCGTCAGCAGCACGCGAGATCGGCGTCCGGGTCCACGATCAGCGCCTCACGCATCCACCAAGGCGGCAGGTCGTCGGGCGTGACCTCGGACACGGGCTTGAAGACCTTGAGGTGGTGTCGGCAATCCGGTGCGGTCCAGAAGGCGATGACGGTCTCGAGCGGCGGGCAGCCCGGGAGTCCGCAGACCAGTTCGGTGACCAGCACGGTGTGGGCGGGCTCCAACCGGAAGCGTTCGCGGGTCCAGGCGGAGACCCTCTCGCAGGCCTCGGCGAGGCCCTGTGGCGGCCTCAGCGTGCCGAACACGGTCGCCGTGCATGCGGCCCCGACAGGTGCCGGCTGCGGCCGGTGCGCCCGTTCATACCGACGCGTGCGGCTTGCCCGGCTCGGCGATCAGCGCGTCCGCGGCAGCGTCCTTGAACGGCACGCCGCGCTCCAGCAGCACGGCGGCCGAGCGCACACGCTGGTGCTGCGGATCCCGCCCAGGCGGCAGTTCACCCTTGTCCTGCAGGGCGCGGGCTGCCTTCAGCAGGCGCTGGCGCGCCATGATGATGCCGTTGTCGGTGCCCACCAAGTTCTCCCGCGTGCGGTCCTGGATCGGCCCCATGCTCTCCTGCAGCGAGGCATCCTGCATCGCGATGCCTTCGATGCCGCTGTAGGTGATCCCGGCCTTCTGCGCCGCGCGGTCCATCAGGTAGTCGTTGCCGCGGTTCTGCAGCGGAATGTAGGTGCCGGGGACGTAGCGCACGTGGATGCCGTGGCCGTCCTTCATCGCCTGACGCTCCTCGTCGGTCAGCGGGCGATTCGGGTGGTAGTCGAAGCTCCAGGCCCAGTTGTGGTGGTCGTCGATCGGCACCCAGAAGTGGCCGTGCACCGGATGGTCGCCGCGCGGCGGCACCATCGTGAAGCTGGGCATGATCCACGGGGTGATGCGCCAGTAGTACTGGTTGTCCTCGGCGTTTCGGCGCGCGCCGATGAACAGGCCGCCGTCGGCCTGTGCCACGTCGAACACCGGTGCCAGATCGCCAAGGTTGTACTGGTTGCCGCGCGCGCCCTTGAACAGCGGGTCGCGGTTGAGCGCACCACGGTGGAGGAAGGACACGTGGCTGGAGTCGATGCCGCCTTCCAGCGCCTGCAGCCAGTTGCACTCCTGCAGCCGCTTGGACATGAAGCTGTGGCTGGCCGGCACGGTGGCGAACTCCCACTCGGGAAGTGGCGGCTGCAACTCGGGCGGGCCCATGTAGATCCAGATCACGCCGCCGCGCTCGACCAGCGGGTAGGACTTGAGCTTGATGCGCTGGCAGTAGCCGCTTTCCACCGGCTCGGACGGCACCTCGGTGCACTGGCCCGTGACGTCGTACTTCCAGCCGTGGTACGGGCAGCGCAGCCCGTCCTCCTCATTGCGGCCGAACCACAGCGACACGCCGCGGTGGGCACAGAACTCGTCGATGGCGCCGAGCCGGCCCGAGCTGTCGCGGAAGGTGATCAGGCGCTCGGACAGCAACTGCAGCCGCACCGGCGGGCCGTCGGGTTCGGGCAGCTCTTCCGACAGCAGCGCGGGTAGCCAGTAGCGACGGAACAGCTCGCCCATGGCGCTGCCAGGTCCGGTCTGTGTCAGCAGCTCGTTCTGTTCCTTCTTCATCTCGGTGCGCTCCATCCTTCGGGTCGATCCGGACCACGAAGGCGTATGTTCCTTTATGAGGAACGACGTTCCTTTATCTAAAACGACGATATCATCTGCTGCTCGTCTGTGTCAACTGGAGGAGCGGGCATGTCTGACGCCTGCAAGCGAGTTTCCCTGTGCCGTGCCGAGGAGGTGGCGCCTGGCTGCGCCTTGCGCGTGGAGCATGGGAAGATGGTGCTCGCGGTCTTCAACCTCGACGGCGAGTTCTTCGTCACCGACGACACCTGCACCCACGGGCCGGGCTCGTTGTCCGAAGGCTTCATCGAGGGTGGCGTGGTCGAGTGCGATTTCCACAACGGGGCGTTCGACATCCGCACCGGTGCCGTGGTCGCCCCGCCGTGCATGATCCCGTTGAAGACCTACCGGACGGTGGTCGACGACGAAGGGCGGGTGTCGATCGAGGTCTGACGCGCGCGGCTCTTGCTCGGGCCGCCGCGCGCTCGCCATGCACAGGATGGCGCCCGATTCTCGTCCGATCTGTGGACCCGGATCGTCGCACGGCGCGTCCTGACGAAAGAACTCGTGTTCGCCTTCCGGCACGGACCGGCGCCAGGCAGAAGGGACCCGGCGGCCCGTGCGCACTGCGCCCGCCGGTCAGCTCGGGCGGACGGGGCGGGGCCTTGACTCGTCGGAGATCCCGCCTTGCCGCAGGACGTCAACTCTTCTTGCTGTTGATCAGCTTTACAGCCGGCCCCCAGCGGCCGATCTCGTCGGAGACGTACCTCGCGAAGGCCGGCGCGTCGAGATCCATGGTTTCCATGCTCTCGATGGCCAGCTGCCGGGTGAGTTCGGGCGTCTGCAGGCCACGCCGCACGGTCTCGTTGAGCTTGTTCACGATCGCAGGTGGCATCCCCGGCGGGCCTGACAGCGAGAACCAGGTCGTACCCGTGAGCTGCGGGTAGCCGAGCTCGCCGAAAGTAGGGGTGTTCGGGTAGGCGGCGACGCGCTTGGCAGATGACACGGCCAGCAGCCGCAGCTTGCCGGTGTCGACGTGGGCGTTGGACGAGCTCAGCGTCATCACGCCCATCGGAATCTGGTTGGCCAGCAGGTCCGCCACGGCCGGCGCGCCGCCCTTGTAGCTGATGTGCACCATGTTGAGCTTGGTGGCTTCGCGCAGCAGTTCACCGGTGAGGTGGCCGTGCGAGCCCTGCCCGGGCGAGCCCCAGCTGACCCCTTGCGCCGCGGCGGCAGCGAAGGACAGGAAGCCCTTGAAATCCTGGATCGGGAGTTGGGCGTTCACCACCATGCCCAGCGGGGGACCACCGAGCATCGCAATGTGGGTGAAGTCCTTGACCGGGTCGAACATCGTGGGGTTCGAGATCGGCGCGAGCACGTGTGACGCGATCCCCGAGATGACGAGCGAGTAACCGTCCGGTGCGGAACGCGCGACCTGCTGCGAACCGATCATCCCCGCCGCCCCAGCCCGGTTCTCGACCACGACGTTCTGCTTCAGGGTGTCGGTCAGGTACTTGGCGATCATGCGCCCCAGCGTGTCGGAGCTCCCGCCGGGCGCATAGGGCACGACGAGCTTGATCGAACGCAAGGGCCAGTCGGACTGGGCGCGGACCGAGAACGAGGACGTGGCGGCAGCGCCGGCGGCCAGATGGACGATCGCCTGGCGGCGGTTGGGTGTGGGCTTCATGGACGTGATGATCTTGATGGATGAATCAGAGGATCGCCGTTGCACAGCCCCACAGGAAAGCTGCACGTGGGCATCGCCCGGGACGCGGTGTCCCGGGCGTGCGTTCTTCGGCGTCTCCTCCATCCCCCGCCTGTACGCACCGGTTTTGTCGCCAGCCGTACGCGAGTGGTCAGAATGTAGGACTCGTGTCGGCGCACTGCATCGGGGATAACCCGGCCGCTCAGGCATTCGCTTGGTACGCCGGAAGAGCGCTCAGACGCTCGGGACCGTCAGCTCGACTGCAGGATCCAGCCCGCGGCCCGCTCGGCGATCATCAGCGTGGGCGAGTTTGTGTTGCCGCTGGTGATCGTTGGCATCACGCTGGCATCCGCGATGTGCAGACCTTCGGCGCCGCGCAACGCCAGCCGCGGGTCGACGACAGCCAGCGGATCGTCGGCGCGGCCCATCCGGCAGGTGCCCACCGGGTGGAAGATCGTCGTGCCGATGTCCCCCGCCAGGCGCGCCAGGTCCCCGTCCGACTGGTGCTGCCTGCCGGGTTTGAGCTCCTGTGGGTGGTAGCGGGCGAGGGCCGGTTGCGCGACGATGTGGCGCGTCAGCCGGATCGACTCCGCCGCCACGCGGCGGTCCTCCTCTGTCGAGAGGTAGTTCAGCGTGATCCGGGGCGCGCCGTCCGGGTCGGACGGATCCAGGCGCACGTGCCCACGCGAGGTCGGGTTCAGGTTGCACACGCTGGCGGTGAAGGCGTCAAAACGGTCCAGCGGTTCGCCGAAGGCTGGCAGCGACAGCGGCTGCACGTGGTATTCGACGTTCGCCCAGCGCCGCTCGGGTGACGACCTCGCGAAGGCACCGAGTTGAGAAGGGGCCATGCTCATCGGTCCGCTGCGGCGCAGCAGGTACTCCAGGCCGATGCGCGCCTTGCCCCACCAGGAAGCGGCGATCGTGTTCAGCGTGCGCGCGCCGCTGACGCCGAAGACAGCGCGGATCTGGAGGTGGTCCTGCAGGTTCTCTCCCACGCCCGGCAAGTCGAGCAAGGGCGCGATGCCCTGCCGCTGCAGCAGCGCCCCCGCGCCGATGCCGGAGCGCAACAGGATCTGCGGCGTCGCCACCGCGCCTGCGGCCATCACCACCCCGCGCGCGGCGCGCACGATCTCGGGCCGGCCGGCCGCCGGGTGCAACTCGACGCCGGTGCAGCGCAGGCGGCCGTCCGGGAGGCGGTCGAACAGGAGCCTGCGCGCCTGCGCACTGGTCCACACCGTCAGGTTGGGGCGCTGGCGCACCGGATGGAGGAAGGCCTTGGCGGCGGTCCAGCGCACGCCACGCCGCTGGTTGACCTCGAAGTAGCCCACACCTTCGTTGTCGCCGGTGTTGAAGTCCGCCGTGGCGGGAATGCCGGACTGCTGCGCGGCCTCGGCGAATGCGTCCAGCAAGTCCCAACGGACACGCTGGCGTTCGACGCGCCACTCGCCACCGGCGCCATGCAGCGGGTCGGCACCGCGCCAGTGCTTCTCGTGGAGGCGAAACGCCTCCAGACAGCGGTCCCAGCGCCAGCTCGGGTCGGCGCAGACGTCGGCCCAGTGGTCGTAGTCACGCGCCTGCCCGCGCATGTAGATCATGCCGTTGATGTTGGAACAGCCACCCAGGCCCTTGCCGCGCGGATAGCGCAGCTGTCGTCCATTGAGCCCTGTGTCCGGCTCGGTCCGGAACAGCCAGTCGGTGCGCGGGTTGCCGATGCAGTACAGGTAGCCCACGGGGATGTGAATCCACAGGTAGTCGTCCTGGCCGCCGGCTTCCAGCAGCAGGACGCGCCGGGACGGGTCTGCGCTCAGCCGGTTGGCCAGCAGGCAGCCAGCCGTGCCGGCACCGACGATCACGTGATCGAATGGCGTGACGGGTTCAGACATGCGCTGGCTCCGGTCGTACCTCATGCCCCGCGCTGTCCACGTCGGAGCCGATCCGCGGTGAGGCGGGGCCCGGCGTTCGTGCGCTGGCTGGGTCAAGGGTTTTCACTCGCCGCAAAAAAACAACATCTGAGTGCGAATAACGGTATTGACTTCGGCTAGCAAGCGCGATAATCCAAAGTTCGAGTATGGACGCCGCATCTGCAGCTGAATGGGTCACGCTGGGTTGAAGCTCCACATGTTCTGAGTGTTCGAGAGGTAAAGGGCTCCCCCGTGGGAAACAAACTGTACGTTGGCAATCTTGCCTATTCGGTGCGTGACGATTCGTTGATGCAGGCATTCTCGCAGTTCGGTGCGGTGACGTCTGCCAAGGTGATGATGGACCGCGAGAGCGGCCGTTCCAAGGGCTTCGGCTTCGTCGAGATGGGTTCTGACGCCGAGGCGCAGGCGGCCATCAACGGCATGAACGGCCAGCCCCTCGAGGGCCGCGCCATCGTCGTCAACGAGGCGCGGCCGCGTGAAGAGCGTCCCGGTGGCTTCGGCGGTGGCGGTGGTCGCTTCGGCGGCGGCGGCGGTGGCGGTGGTGGCGGCTACGGTGGCGGCGGTAGCGGCGGTGGCGGTTACGGCGGTGGTGGCGGTGGCGGTGGTCGCAGCCCCTACGGCACCGGCGGCCGCAGCGGCGGCGGTGGCGGCAGCGGAGGTGGTGGCTACGGTGGTGGCGCGGGCGGCGGTGGCCGCGGAGGCTACGGCGGTGGCGGTGGCGGCTATGGCGGCGGTGGCGGTGGCGGTGGCGGTGGCTACGGTGGCGGCGGCGGTGGTCGAGGCGGCTACGCTGGCGATCGTGGCAGCGACCAGGATGGCGGGCGTGGCAGCTATGGCCGCGGCGATCGCGGCAGTCGCGGCGACAGGGGCGGTTACGGCTACTGAGCCTGCTCTGGGTCCATGACGCGCGGGTCCGAGCCCGCGCATTCGGGGTGTCGGGTCAGAATCGATCCGGCCTGAGCACAGACACCTCCGAAAAGTACATCCCCACACTGTAGTGGGGCGTCCAGGTCTGCAGGACGTGGCGGGCGATGGTGTCAACCACGGCATCATCGCCCAGTACCTTGAATTCGATCGTTCGGTCGGCTTCCCAGTCGCCGTCGCGCACGCCTTCCCTGCCGGCGCCGTGCACCTCACCGACCGTCCAGAAGTGCGCCCCGTGTTCGCGTGCGGTCCGCACCAGGGCCTTCTCCAGCGCCGCTTCGGCGACGATCACCAGCAATGTCTTGCGGTGTCGGGGGACCGTCGGTGTGCTCATGTCGGGTCTGTCATGCGGTGGTCCACCGGCGGGCCAGCTCGATGTACAGCGGGATCCCGACGATGAGGTTGAAGGGGAAGGTCAGTCCGAGTGCGGCGGTGATCGACAGCGCCGGGTGCGCCTGGGGGACGGCGATCCGAATGGCTGTGGGCGCGGCGATGTAACTCGCGCTGGCCGCCAGCGTGGCCATCAGGGCGACACCGCCCGTGGACAACTCAAGCATCACACCCACCGCGGCGCCGGCGATGGCCAGCACCGGCGGGACCGCCAGTCCCACGACCAGCAGGCGTGCCCCGAATCGCCGGACTTCGGCCAGCCGCCCGCCTGCCACCAGCCCGAGTTCCAGCAGGAACAGCGCCAGCACGCCCTTGAAGGGGTCGATGAACACCGCAGCGATCGGTGCGGTGCCGGCCTCGCCAGCCAGCGCACCGATGACCAGACCTCCGACGAGCAGCAGCACGCTCTTGCCGAAGAGCACGTCGTGGGCCAGCGCGGTCCAGCGTTTGCGGTCGCGCCCGGTCGAGCTGTCGACGTCCCGCATCGACAGCCGAGCCAGCAGCACGCCCGCGATGATCCCTGGCGCCTCCATCACGGCCACCCAGAGCGGTGCATGTTCCTCATACGCGATCCCGGCCCGTGTCAGGGCCGCGCTGGCCACGGCGAAGGTGACGACGCTGACAGAGCCGTAGTGCGCCGCCAGCGAGGCCGCGTCGGCCGGTGCCAGCCGCAGCATCCGGAAGGCCGGGAAGAGCACCAGCGGGATGGCGAAACCCAGGCTGACGCAGGCCACCACCTGCGGCAGCAGGACCTCCAACGGCTGGCGGCTCAGTTCGATCCCGCCTTTCAGCCCGATGGCCAGCAGCAGGTAGATTGAAAGCGTTTCGTACAAGGCCTCCGGCAGACGCAGGTCGCTGCCAGCGACGCGTGCGATCACGCCCAGGACGAAGAACCAGACGACGACATCCACCGCGATCATGCGAAGGGCTCGCCTGATGGACAGGTGGGCCTGGGGAGGTCTTGGCCGTCCCTTGCCAGCATGTGCAGCCCGCTGGGAAACGCTCCAGACGGCGCGACAGCCGCCGCGTCCCGTCCTGAGGAGCCGTCGGCCGCCGAGCGTCCTGCAAGTGTGACGATCCTCATCGTTGGGGCCTGCGATTGGCGTCGGTGTTGCGCCGCTTGGCGTTCGGGGCCGTGCGGGTGCCCGGGGCGGTCTTTCCAGCGGCCGCGGCCGGGCGCGGGGGGGCGGCCCCCCGGGGCCCGGCCACAGGCTTGGACACGGCGGTGGAGGTCGTTCGGGGTGGTAGCACCACGCGCATCGGCCCGTCGAGCGTGATCCGACCCTCGGCGTCGTCGTACAGCAGCCCGGCCGCCTGCATCTGGTCGGCGCCGATGCGCGCTTCCACGGCCTGATCGCTGCGAACCTGTCCGCTGCGCGGCATCACTCGCAGCGCTTCGCCGCTGATCTGCGCCGGCAGGCCGGCGCGCGTGGTCCCCTGCACCAGGGCGCCGCCCGCCAGCAGCACATCGGTCGCCCTGGCGTCCGACAGCACCCGCTGCGCGGTGCCGGTGGTCACACGGCCATCGGGTGCGTAGGCGCGGATCACCGGGCGGTCCACCTCCACCCGGTCACCCTGGGGATAGTGACGCATCGCCAGGCCCTGGATCTCCAGCCGTAGCCGTCCTTCGGCGTCGAAGCGCTGGACGACCGGACGGTCCATGGTGTAGTCCGGGTCGACGCGCTCCGCACGCGGGGTTTGCGCGACGGCCGCCTGCGGGGCATGGCGCACGAGCCACCAGCTTCCGAGCGCGAGTCCTGCCATCAACAACAGTGGCAGCCAACTGGCGATCAGATCCGTCGGTTTGCGCCGGCGTCTGCCGCGTGTCGGGCGCCCTTCCAGCACCGGGCCTTCGCGACCGAGTGCGATCGGCACTTCCGGAAGGTCGGGCAGAGTCAGCTCGATGCCGCGTGGACTCATCGCGTATGCCCGGGGGGTGCTGCGACCAGGCAGGCCACGGCCGGCGATCGCTGATGCTTCATCCCAGCCCCCCTGGCGCACCGATGACCTCTTCGAGACGCCGCGCATAGTGCCCGCCCGCCACCAACAGCAGGTCGCAGAACTCGCGGGCGGCGCCCAGACCTGCAGGAGCCGACGTCACGTGGTCGACGCGTGCGCGCACCTCGGCGTGGGCCTGCGGTGGCGCGCAGGCCAGCGCAGCCCGCGCCAGGACCGGCAGGTCGGGCCAGTCGTCGCCGATCGCGGCGACATCGCACCACGCCACGCCCAGCGTGCGCAGCAGGGCCTCGGTCACCGCCAATTTGTCGTCCACGCCGTAGGCCGCGTGATCGATGCCGAGTTCGCCGATGCGCCGCCGCAGGGCGGTGCTGTCCCGGCCGGTGACGACCACCGGCACGATGCCCGAGCGCTTCAGCAGGCGGATCCCGTAGCCGTCCAGCGTCGAGAAAGGCTTGAGCACTTCACCGTGAGCGCCCACGAAGATGCGTCCGTCGGTCAGCACGCCGTCCACGTCGAAGACCGCCACCCTCATGCCGAGGTCCGAGCCCTGGGCGCGCAACAGCAGGTCAGGGGGGAAGGTCAGCACCGGGCCCAGTTCATCCATGCCCGATCCTTCAGATGACCTTGGCACGCATCAGGTCGTTGCTGTTCAGCGCGCCGCTCAGGCGCCCCTGCGAATCGACGGCCAGAACGCTCGTGATGCGATGGCGTTCCATCAGCGCCGCGGCGTCGACCGCCAGCGCGTCCTCGCTCAGGATCTTGGGCCCGGCGTGCATCACCTGTGCCGCATTCAGCGAAAGCAGGTCTGCGCCGCGCTCGATCAGGCGGCGCAGGTCGCCATCGGTGAAGATGCCCAGGGGCCGCCCGTCACCGTCCACCACGGCGGTGAAGCCCAGGCCTTTGGTGCTCATCTCGCGCAGCATCCCGGTCAGCGGGGCGTCAGGTGCGACGCGGGGCATGGCGTCCGCCGTGCGCATCAGGTCACGCACGTGGACCAGCAGTCGACGTCCCAGCGCCCCGCCCGGATGAGAGCGTGCGAAGTCATCGGCCACGAAGCCGCGCGCGTCCAGCAAGGCCACCGCCAACGCGTCGCCCAGCGCCATCTGGGCGGTCGTGCTCGCCGTCGGCGCCAGGTTCAGTGGGCAGGCCTCCTCGTCGACTGCGCAGCTCAGGACGTGGTGCGCGTGACGGCCGAGTGTCGACGCCGGCCGTGCGGTGATGGCCACCAGCGTGACCGCGAGCCGCCGCAGCGCGGGCAGGATCGCGATGAGTTCCTCGGTCTCGCCGCTGTTCGAGATGGCCAGCACCACGTCGCCAGCCGCCACCATCCCCAGGTCGCCATGACTGGCCTCGGCCGGGTGGACGAAGAAGGCGGGGGTGCCCGTGGAGGCCAGCGTGGCCGCGACCTTGCATGCCACGTGCCCGCTCTTGCCGATGCCGGTCACGACCACGCGGCCCCGGCACTCGAGCATGGCCTGGACGGCTGCGGCGAGATTGGCATCCTGCCGGGTGGCCAGCGCCTGCAGGGCCCGCGCCTCGATCTCGAATGTCCGAGCCGCCAGCGCACGAACGCGTTCCGGCATGAACTGCCCCGGCCGTCCGGGAAGCGACGCGACGGCGGGGGTGCCAGGGCACAGGTCGACGGACGCCGTGTTCAAGGGTGGGACGGTCCAGGCGGGGGCAGGAAGAGGGCGGACCGACGTCGAGCAGGACGGTCGGCCGGTCCGATACGATCAAGGCATTCTAGGAGGCTGTCGGACTGGGGAGCTGCCTGCCGCAAATCGGCCGCAGCGGGCCATCTTTCACCGGTTTTTTGACCCGTAGCCGGCCTATGAGCCTGCAAATCCGGCAAAAACCAGTCTCGCTGGGCCCGATGTTCGGTGTCGGGGCCCAAAGTCCGACAGCCTCCCGGGGGTCGAGATCCGCGTTGCAGTGCGCAGGGTCGACCGACTGTCCACCAGCGACACCTGCTCGCGATCGCGCACGTCTGCCCGTCCGCCATGGCCACCACGCTCGAAGTCGTCCTGCTCTATCTCATCGCTGCGGTGGCCGGCGTCGTCGCATTTCGCTCGATGAAGCTGCCGCCCATGCTCGGCTACCTCGCCGTCGGGGTGGTCATCGGGCCCAATGCCCTGGCCCTCGCCCAAGACAGCGCCAGCGTGCGTTACCTGGCCGAGTTCGGGGTGGTCTTCCTGATGTTCGTGCTCGGGCTGGAGTTCAACCTGCCCAAGCTGCGCAGCATGCGCACGCTGGTGTTCGGGCTCGGGCTGTCGCAGGTGGCGCTGACGGTCGCCGGTGCGGTGGTCGGCCACTTCCTGCTGCTGTGGTTGTTCTCGTTCACGACGAGGCCCTGGGAACTGGGCTGGCAGGGCGCCGTCGTGCTGGGTGGTGCCATCGCGATGTCGAGCACCGCGATCATCGTCAAGCTCATGGCCGAGCGGCTCGAGCTCGACAGCGAGCACGGCCGGCGCGTGCTCGGCATCCTGCTGTTCCAGGATCTGGCGGTGGTGCCGCTGCTGGTGATCATCCCGGCGCTGGGTGCAGGCGCCGAGGATCTGGCCTGGTCGCTCGGGCTGGCGCTGGTCAAGGCCGTGGGCCTGCTGACCGTGCTGCTGGTCGGTGGACAGAAGGTCATGCGCTGGTGGCTCACGCTGGTGGCGCGCCGCAAGAGTGAGGAACTGTTCATCCTCAACCTGCTGCTCGTGACGCTGGGCCTGGCCTGGCTGACCGAGCACGTGGGGCTGTCGCTGGCCCTCGGCGCCTTCGTCGCCGGGATGCTGGTGGCCGAGACCGAGTACAAGCACCAGGTGGAGACCGACATCCGGCCCTTCCACGACGTGCTGCTCGGCCTGTTCTTCATCACCATCGGGATGAAGCTGGACTGGCGCCCTGTGATCGACCAGTGGCTCCTCGTCCTGCTGCTGACCACGGTGCCGCTGGTGGTGAAGTTCGCGCTGATCGCCTTGCTCGCGCGGCTGTTCAAGGCCGGCGCCGGCACCTCGCTGCGGGTGGGCTTGTACCTGGCGCAGGCGGGTGAATTCGGCTTCGTGCTGTTGACGCTCGGCGCCGACCGCGGACTGATCGCCCCGCAGTGGATGAGCCCGGTGCTCGCCGCCATGGTGCTGTCCATGCTGGCCGCGCCCTTCCTGGTGATGCACGCCGACCGTATCGTCAGCCGGCTGAGCGCCAGCGACTGGCTGATGCAGTCGGTGGCCCTGACCTCGATCGCGCGCAAGTCCATCGCGGCCGAAGCCCACGTCATCATTTGCGGCTATGGGCGCAGCGGCCAGAACCTGGCAAGGCTGCTGGCGCAGGAGCGTGTGCCCTACATGGCGCTGGACCTCGACCCCGACCGTGTCCGACAGGCCGCCGCGGCGGGCCAGAGTGTGGTCTTCGGCGACGCCGCGCGGCTGCAGAGCCTGATGGCTGCCGGCCTCGCGCGTGCCAGCGCCGTGGTCGTCAGCTACCACGACACGCCCTCGGCGCTGAAGATCCTGCACTTGGCGCGCGAGCACGCGCCCAAGGTGCCGGTGATCGTGCGTACGGTCGACGACGCCGACATGGACCGCTTGCGCCGGGCCGGGGCCACCGAGGTCGTGCCCGAGGCGATCGAAGGCTCGCTGATGCTGGCCGGGCACGCGCTGGCGCTTGCCGGTGTTCCGATGGCGCGCGTGATCCGCCTGCAGCGCGACGCCCGCGATGCCCGCTACCGCTTGCTGCGGGGCTATTTCCACGGTGCCGACGACGACACCGTGCTGGAACTCGACCAGGCGCGGTTGCGCAGCGTCACGCTCCCGGCAGCCGCGGCCGCCGTGGGCGTGCGCCTGGGCGACCTCGCCCTGCACGCGGTGGGGGTGCAGGTGGTATCGGTGCGTGAGCACGAGGGCGCCGTGCGCGAGGCCGACGATGCGCTGGTGTTGGGCGTCGGTGACACCCTGGTGCTGTCCGGCCTGCCCGAACCGCTGGCCCTGGCCGAGGCCAAGCTGCTGCAGGGCTGATCGCGGCGCCGACTTGCCGCCCCGACCGAGGCTCTGGCCCGGTGTCGGCGGGGTCGGCGTGGGCTCTCAGGCCACGGTGCGGGCAGATTCGATGATGCCGCCGCCCAGACAGACCTCGCCGTCATAGAGCACGGCCGACTGCCCCGGGGTCACGGCCCACTGCGCCGACTCGAACTCGAGTTCGAACCCTGGGTCGTGGACGCCGAAGCGACACGGCGCATCCGTCTGCCGATAGCGGGTCTTGGCGGCCAGCGGGCCGTCCTCCGGGGGCCGACCCGCCACCCAGCTCGCCTCCACCGCGTGCAGCCGGTCTGACATGAGCCAGGGATGGTCGTGGCCCTGAACCGCCACCAGGGTGTTGCGAGCGAGATCCTTGCGTGCCGCATACCAAGGCGCATGTGCCCCGCCGCCGCGGCTGAGGCCGCCGATGCCCAGGCCCTGGCGCTGGCCCAGGGTGTAGAAGCTCAGACCGACATGGCGCCCGATCTCGCGGCCATGCTCGTCGACGATCGCGCCGGGCTCGTGCCGCAGGTATCGGTTCAGGAACTCGCGGAAGGGGCGCTCGCCGATGAAGCAGATCCCGGTGGAATCCTTCTTCCGTGCGTTGGGCAGACCGATCTGCTCAGCCAGCCGACGCACCTCGGTCTTGTGCAACTCGCCCACCGGGAACAGGGTACGCGTGAGTTGCGCCTGGTTCAGCCGGTGCAGGAAGTAGCTCTGGTCCTTGGTGGGATCCCGGCCCTTGAGCAGTTCGAAGCGGCCCTGCCTGTCCCGCCGTACCCGCGCGTAGTGGCCGGTGGCGATGTAATCGGCCCCCAGCCGCATCGCATGGTCGAGGAAGGCCTTGAATTTGATCTCTGCGTTGCACAGCACGTCCGGGTTGGGCGTACGCCCGGCCTGGTACTCGCGCAGGAATTCGGCGAACACCCGGTCGCGGTACTCGGCGGCAAAGTTCACATGCTCGAGGTCGATGCCGACAACGTCGGCCACGGCTGCTGCGTCGACGAAGTCGACTCGGGAAGAACAGTACTCGCTGTCGTCGTCGTCCTCCCAGTTCTTCATGAACAAGCCGACGACGTCGAATCCCTGCTGTTTGAGCAGCCAGGCACTGACAGCCGAATCGACGCCGCCGGACAGGCCGACGACCACGCGGCGGGTCATCGGACGGGCCCTGCGAACATGTCGGCCCGCTCGGGGATCGGGTACCTTCCCTTCGTTCCCTGGGACACAGCCTTGTCGCAGGATGAACAGCAAGTGGCGTTGAGCTCAACCACCTGCGATTCAGTGCGCCAGGATCTTCGACAGGAAATCCCTGGTGCGCTCGTTGCGGGGATTCTCGAAGAAGGCGGCCGCCGTGTTCTGCTCGACGATCTGGCCCTGGTCCATGAAGATCACGCGATCGGCGACCTGACGAGCAAAACCCATCTCATGGGTGACGCACAGCATGGTCATGCCCTGGCCTGCCAACTCGATCATCACGTCGAGCACCTCGTTGATCATCTCCGGGTCCAAGGCCGAGGTCGGCTCGTCGAAGAGCATGATCTTGGGCGTCAGGCACAGGGCGCGGGCGATCGCCACGCGTTGTTGCTGGCCTCCAGACAGCTGCAGCGGGTACTTCTTCGCCTGCTCGGCGATCTGCACGCGCTGCAGTTGCTGCATCGCGCGTTCCTCGGCTTCCTTCTTGGGGACCTTGCCGACCCACATCGGTGACAAGGTGAGGTTCTCCAGCACCGTGAGGTGAGGGAACAGGTTGAAATGCTGGAACACCATGCCGACCTGGCGCCGGACCTGCTCGACGGCCTTGACGTCATCGCCGAGCACGATGCCATCCACCGTGATGCGCCCTTCCTGGTATTCCTCCAGCGCGTTGACGCAGCGGATCAGCGTGGATTTCCCCGATCCGGAGGGCCCGCAGATGACGATGCGCTCGCCCGGGCTGACGTCCAGATCGATGTCACGCAACACGTGGAAGGCATTGCCGTACCACTTGTTGACCTTCTCGAATCGGATGATGCGGTCGTCGCTCATGGGTCCTCGGGGTTTCGTTCCAATGCGTCAGCGCGTGCGGCTGACCGAGAGTTGCTTCTCGACCCACAGGCTGTAGCGAGACATCGCGAAGCAGAAGAGGAAGTAGATGGCCGTGATGAACAGGTAGGCCTCGATCTTGAACGGACGCCAGTTGACGTCGGAATTCAGCGCCAGGCCGAGTGCCCCAGTCAGCTCGTAGAGCGAGACGATGGTGACGAGCGAGGTGTCCTTGAAGATGCTGATGAAGTTGTTCATCATGCTGGGCACTACCATGGCCAGGGCCTGGGGCAGCACGATCTTGCGCTGCGTCTGCCAATAGGTCAGACCGAGCGTCGCAGCGGCTTCCAGTTGCCCTTTCGGTATCGCCTGCAACCCGCCACGCACGATCTCCGCCATGTAGGCTGCCGCGAACAGCGTGATGCCCACCAGCACGCGCACCAGCACGTCGATCGACGTCCCCTGCGGCATGAACAGCGGGAACATGAAGCTGGCCATGAACAGCACCGAGATCAGCGGTACACCGCGGATCAGCTCGATGTAGACCACACACACCGTGCGGATTGCCGGCAGGTTGCTGCGCCGCCCGAGCGCCACGAGCACCGACAGCGGAAAGGCGAAGAAGATCGACAGCGTGGCCAGCATCACGGTCAGGGGCAACCCGCCCCACAGGTCGGTCCGCACCGGGGTGAGGCCGAACAGACCCCCACCCATCAGAGTGAAGAAGACCGCCAGCACGGCGACCCAAAGCACCACCAACCACCGGGTCCAGAACCGGCGCATGCAGCTGATGACCAGACCGGCCACCATGAGCGTGGTCGCCAGCTCGGGCCGCCATTGCTCTTCGAAGGGATAGCGACCGAAGATGATGATGCGCCACTTCTCGGTGACCACGCCCCAGCAGGCCCCCGTCCCGCGCGCCGCCTGGCAGGCGTCGGCGTCGGCGCGGAAGACCGACTGGAACAGGCCCCATTGAAGGAGGCCCGGCAGCACGTAGATCGCCAGCGCGACCACGCCGGCGGTGGTCAGCGAACTGCGCCAGTCGGCGAACAGATTGCGTCTGAGCCAGGGGACGAGCCCCTCGGTGTTGACCGGCGCGCTGCGCGCGGCGATCGGCGTGAAGTGTTCAGCCATCGCCTCAACGCTCCTTGATGGCCATGCGTTTGTTGTACCAGTTCATCAGCGCGGAAGTCCCGAGGGAGGTCGTCAGGTACACGACCATGATGACGGCGATGCACTCGACCGCGCGACCGCTCTGGTTCAGGGTCGTGTTGGCGATCGACACCACATCCGGGTACCCCACGGCGACCGCCAGGGACGAGTTCTTCGTCAGGTTGAGGTACTGGTTGGTCAGCGGCGGGATGATCACGCGCATCGCCTGCGGCAGGATCACGAGACGCATCTGTTGGCGTCGGGACAGCCCGAGCGCACTGGCCGCCTCGACCTGCCCGTGCGAGACGGACTGGATGCCGCTGCGCACGACCTCTGCGACGAACGCGCCGGTGTACATCACCAGGCCGATCAGCACCGCCAGGAACTCCGGCGTGGCCGACATGCCGCCATCGACCATGAACGGCAGTTGCTCGGGCAGGGACCACTCGCGCGGTGCCCCGCCCGCGGCCCATCCGGCCACGGCGCCCAGGATGACGAAGGCCACCGGCAGCGCCCAGCGGTTCCGATCCTGTCCTGTTTGTTCGAAGGCCTGCTGCGCATGCCGCCGGTATCGCAGGCCCAGCAGGATGCCGATGATGGCGCCCAGCAGCATCCAGGCGTGGCCCGAGCCCCACACGGGCGCCGGGAAGGAGAACCCGCCCTTGCTGATGTAGAACAGGTTCCACAGGTTCCAAGCGCTCTGCGACGGCGGGAGCACGTCCACGAACAGCAGGTACCACATCAACAGTTGCAGCAGGATGGGTACGTTGCGGAAGACCTCGACGTAGCCGTAACACAGGCCCCGTACCAAGGCGTTGCGCGAGAAGCGTCCGACGCCCGCCAGCACGCCCAGGATCGTCGTCAGCACGATGCCGATCACCGCCACGCGCAGGGTGTTCAGCACGCCCACCCATAAGGCCTTGCCGTAGGACTCGCTCGGGTCGTAGGCGACGACGGTGGTTTCCCCGATGTCGAACCCGGCGGCCTGCCCCAGGAAGTCGAACCCGCTCTGGATGCCGCGGGTCTGCATGTTGTGCTGCGTGTTCGACGCGAGGAACCAGACGGAGCCGACGACCACCAGTATGGCCACCGCCTGATATACCCAGCCGCGCACGACACGGCTGCGCCAGCTCCATTCGATGGGCTTCTTGGTCGGTGCGCGGGCTTTCAAACGCTTCTCCGTTTGGAACAAGGATGAGGCAGGCGCCCCATCACGGTGACAGCGCCGAACCGGGACCGGCCCGGCTCGGCGTCTCTCACCAACCGGTCAACCGCCGTTCAGCGCACCGGCGGCGCGTACATGATGCCGCCGTTGGACCAGAGGTTGTTGGTGCCGCGTGGCAGGCCGATCGACGTGTTCGGGCCGACGTGGCGCTCGAACTGCTCGCCGTAGTTCCCGGTGGCCTTGATGATCCGGTACGCCCAGTCCTTGTCCAGGCCCAGCAGCTTGCCCGTGTCCTCGGTGCCCGAGCCCAGTACGCGCATGACCGACGGGTTCCGGCTCTCGCGCTTCATCTGGTCGACGTTCGCCTGGGTGATGCCCAGTTCCTCGGCCTCGATCATCACGTTGAGCACCCAACGGGCGATGGCGAAGAACTCGTCGTCACCCCGGCGCACCGAGGGGCCGAGCGGTTCCTTGCTGATCAGCTCGGGCAGGATCACGTGGTCGGCGGGATTGCGCGCTTCCTTCGCCCGCACGGACGCCAGACCCGACGCGTCGGTCGTGTAGGCCTGGCACCGGCCGGAGAAATAGGCCTCGGTGGCGGCCTCGACCTTCTCGAACACCACCGGCCGGATCTGCAGGTTGTTGGCCCGCGAGAAGTCCGTCAGGTTCAGTTCGGTCGTCGTCCCGGACTGCACGCAGACCGTCGCACCGCGCAGCTGGCGTGCGCTGGTGACATTCAATGCCTTGGGAACCATGAAGCCCTGACCGTCGTAGAAGTTCACGCCGGCGAAGCTCAGGCCGAGCGAGGCGTCGCGGGTCAGCGTCCACGTCGTGTTGCGCGACAGCACGTCGATCTCACCCGACTGCAGCGCGGTGAAGCGCTGCTGCGCCGTCAGCGGCGAATAGCGCACCTTGTTCGCGTCACCCAGGATGGCGGCGGCCAGGCCACGGCAGTAGTCCACGTCCATGCCGGACCAGCGGCCCTGGCTGTCGGCAGCGGAGAAGCCGGCCAGGCCGGTGTTGACGCCGCAGACCAGTTGGCCGCGCTGCTTGATCGTGTCGAGCGTCTTGCCGGCGTGCGCCGGGACGGTGGCGAGGGCGCCGAAGGCAGCCACCGCCGCGATGGCGATGCGGGAGAAGGACTTGGGCATGGTCTGATGCTCCTGGTTGACGAAACGCGAAATGCAAGAACGGCTCTCAGCCGCAGGAAAGAACGTGACAGTATCCGGAAAACGTGATTGCATCAATCGTGCCTATCCCTAACCCCCAGATCGATGGAGGTCGGCGGGCGGTTCGGGAAACGACGCCGTTCATTCAGGGTGCGGCATCCGCCTCGGGCGTTCGGGTGGGCAACGAGGATTGTCGAGGTCCGGTCCACACGCTCTGGTCGACCGAGACCGCGCCCAGGGGCAGACGGACGCCTGCGAGGTGGTCCTCGATGCATCGCAGCACCAGGGGACTGCGGTGGTGCGCCACGCTGGTGCGCAGCTCCTCGGCCGACATCCACAGGGTGCGGACGATGCCCTCGTCGAGTGCGCGACCGGCCAGCGGTTCGCCGCAGGTACCCCCGTAGGCCAGACGGAGGTAGGTCACGTCCTCACCGGTGGCGGCACGCTGGAAGCGCGCGAGATACACCCCGAGCAAGTGCTCTGGCTCGAAGATCCGGGCTGTTTCCTCGAGGGCCTCCCTGCACACGGCCTGCAGGGGCGTCTCGCCCGGCTCGAGGTGGCCGGCCGGGTTGTTCAGGCGCAAGCCTTCCGGGGTGTGTTCCTCGACGAGGAGAAAGCGGCCGTCGCGCTCGATGACCGCTGCCACGGTGACGCTGGGCTTCCATCGGGGGGCAGGCATGTTCCGATGCTACCCCCTGCGCCCGCGCCAAGCGTCGCCCTGTGGCCACGCCAATGGGGCGCGCAGCCGCGCGGATCCCCAACGGCGCGAGGGAAGTCACAGCGGGCCGCTTTGTAGGGTTGGTTGTGTAAGCTGACGGGTTTGATCGAACAAGACCCCGGAGAGATTCCCATGTTGATCGGCGTTCCGAAGGAGTTGGCAGCAGGCGAGAAGCGGGTGGCGACCGTGCCGGATGTCGTCGAGAAACTCGTCAAGCTCGGCTTCTCGGTCGCGGTGGAAAGCGGCGCGGGCGACGCGGCCAACTTCGCCGACGACACCTACCGCGCAGCCGGGGCCCAGGTGCTGCCTACGGCGGCTGACATCTGGTCGAAGTCCGACATCGTCTTCAAGGTGCGCCCGCCCACGGCCGACGAGGTGGCGATGCTGCGCGAGGGCGCCACACTGATCGGCTTCGTCTGGCCGGCGCAGAACGCCGAGCTGATGGCGCAGCTGCAGGCCCGCAAGGCGACCGTCCTGGCCATCGACTGCCTGCCGCGCCAGCTCAGCCGCGCGCAGAAGATGGACGCGCTGACCTCGATGGCCGGCATCAGCGGCTACCGCGCGGTGATCGAAGCGGCCAACGCCTTCGGCCGCTTCTTCAACGGCCAGATCACGGCCGCGGGCAAGGTGCCGCCGGCCAAGGTCTTCATCGCCGGCGCTGGCGTGGCGGGCCTGGCGGCCATCGGCACCGCGGCCAACCTGGGCGCCATCGTGCGCGCCAACGACACCCGCGCCGAGGTCGCCGACCAGGTCAAGTCGCTGGGCGGCGAGTTCGTCAAGGTCGACTACGAGGAAGAGGGCTCGGGCGGCGGCGGCTACGCCAAGGTCATGAGCGAGGGCTTCCAGGCCGCGCAGCGCGCGATGTACGCGCAGCAGGCACGCGAGGTCGACATCATCATCACCACTGCGCTGATCCCGGGCAAGCCCGCGCCACGGCTCATCACCGCCGAGATGGTGCAGAGCATGCGCCCGGGCAGCGTCATCGTCGACATGGCGGCCGAGCAGGGCGGCAACTGCGAGCTCACGGTGCCGGGGCAGGCGGTCGTGCGCCACGGCGTCACCATCGTCGGCTACACCGACCTGGCCAGCCGCCTGGCCAAGCAAGCCTCGACGTTGTACGCCACCAACCTGCTGCGCCTGACCGAGGAACTGTGCAAGACCAAGGATGGGCAGATCCACGTCAACTTCGAGGACGACGCGATCCGCGGCCTGACGGTCGTCAAGGACGGCGCCGTGACCTGGCCGGCGCCGCCGCCCAAGCTGCCGCCCGCGCCGGCGGCCAAGCCCGCGTCGGCCGCCGCCGCGCCCAAGGCGCTTGCCCACGGCCACGGCCCTGGCGAGCCGATGTCGGCCAAGTCGCTGGCCATCGTCTTCGCGGTGGGCGCGGCACTGTTCTGGCTGGTGGGGGCCTATGCGCCGGCCAGCTTCCTGCAGCACTTCACGGTCTTCGTGCTGGCCTGCTTCGTGGGCTACATGGTGGTGTGGAACGTCACGCCCTCGCTGCACACGCCGCTGATGAGCGTGACCAATGCCATCTCCTCGATCATCGCCATCGGCGCGCTGGTGCAGATCGCGCCACCGCTGGACGCCTCTGGCGCGGCCGACCGGCCGAACACGCTGATCCTGGCCATGGCCGTGGTGGCCTTGGTGCTCACCGCGATCAACATGTTCGGCGGCTTTGCGGTCACGCGCCGCATGCTGGCCATGTTCCGCAAGTGAACGCAGACGACAAAGACAAGGAGCGGACATGAGTGCCAGCCTCGCCACGGTCGCCTACATCGGCGCGATCATCCTCTTCATCCTCAGCCTGGGGGGCCTCTCGAACCCGGAGACCGCACGCCGCGGCAACCTCTTCGGCATGCTCGGCATGACCATCGCGGTGGTCGCCACCGTGCTCGGCCCGCGCGTCACGGCCGCCGGCATCCCCTACATCGTCGGCGCCCTGGTCGTCGGCGGCGCCGTCGGCCTGTATGCGGCGAAGAAGGTCCAGATGACGCAGATGCCCGAGCTGGTGGCGCTGATGCACAGCCTCGTGGGCTTGGCGGCCTGCCTGGTGGGCTTCGCCAGCTACGTCGACACCTCGGTCGTCTACGAGGGCGCGGAGAAGACCATCCATCTCGTCGAGATCTACGTCGGCATCCTGATCGGCGCGGTGACGTTCTCCGGCTCGGTCATCGCCTTCGGCAAGCTGTCGGGCAAGATCGGCGGCAAGCCCCTGCTGCTGCCGGCGCGCCACCTGCTCAATCTGGCCGCGCTGCTGATCGTGATCTGGTTTGGCCGCGAGTTCGTGCTGGCGCCCGGTGTCGACGCGGGCATGACGCCACTGCTGGTGATGACGGTGATCGCGCTGCTCTTCGGTATCCACATGGTCATGGCCATTGGCGGTGCCGACATGCCGGTGGTGGTGTCGATGCTCAACAGCTACTCCGGCTGGGCCGCCGCGGCCACCGGCTTCATGCTCAGCAACGACCTGCTGATCGTCACCGGCGCGCTGGTGGGCAGCTCGGGCGCGATCCTGAGCTACATCATGTGCCGGGCGATGAACCGCAACTTCATCAGCGTGATCGCCGGCGGCTTCGGCGGCGGCGCCCCGGCGCCCAAGGGCGCGGGTGGTGCAGCCGAGCCACAGGGTGAAGTCCAGCCGGTGAGCGCCGCCGAGACGGCCGAGCTGCTGCGCGAGGCCAAGAGCGTGATCATCGTGCCCGGCTACGGCATGGCCGTGGCCCAGGCCCAGCACACGGTCTACGAGATCACGAAGCTGCTGCGCGAGAAGGGCGTGAACGTGCGCTTTGCCATCCACCCGGTGGCCGGCCGCATGCCCGGCCACATGAACGTGCTGCTGGCCGAGGCCAAGGTGCCCTATGACATCGTCATGGAGATGGACGAGATCAACGAGGACTTCCCCGACGCGGACGTCTCGATGGTCATCGGCGCGAATGACATCGTCAACCCGGCCGCGCAGGACGACCCCGCGAGCCCGATCGCGGGCATGCCCGTGCTCGAGGTCTGGAAGGCCAAGACCAGCATCGTGATGAAGCGCTCCATGGCCAGCGGCTACGCCGGCGTGGACAACCCCTTGTTCTACAAGGACAACAACCGCATGCTGTTCGGCGACGCGAAGAAGATGCTGGACGAGGTGCTGGGCGCGCTGAAGGGTTGATCCCCACGGCGGCCCGGTGCGTCGGCTGGTGCAGGCGGGCGGCCCGTCTGCAAGGCAGAGGCCCCTGCCTCGGGTGGACACCGCGGGCCAGACCGCTTCCGGCCCGCGATGGTGCCCGTTACTCGAAGGTCGCGGTCACCGTCCCCAGCGGACCGAAATCGGCCACGGCCCGGCAAGGGCCGGGCGCCGGGATCACGCCGGTGCAGGAGCCGGTGGTCACGAAGCAGCCGGCGGCCAGGGTGATGCCCCGGCGCGACAGGTGGTTGGCGAACCAGGTCACGGCCTCCACCGGGTGGCCCATCATCGCCGCCCCCGTGCCGCGGCCCACTTCCTTGCCGTCGAAGGTCAGCACGACGGGCTGGTTCACGCAGTCGATGTCGCGCCAGTCGGTGAACTCACGTCCGATCACGAAGCGGCCGGTGCCGCCGTGGTCGGCCACCGTGGCGAGCGAACCCAGGCCGTGGTCGTTGCCCAGCCGGCTCTCGGGGATCTCGAAGCCGATGATCAGCGACGTGATCGCGTCCTCGATCTCGGCGCGGCGGTAGGGCTCGGCACGCGGCGGCAGGTCGCGGCCGATGCGCAAGGCGTATTCCGACTCCACCACCGGCCGCATCATGTCGGCGAAGCGGTAGACGACGTCGTTGTGGTCGATGCCCTCGGCCGGGATGAAGCCGGTGAACGGCGCGCTCAGGCCGAGCGCCTTCTGCGGGCCGGGCCCGGTGGCGCCGATCTTCCAGCCTGCGATCGGGCGCGTGTTGCGTCGATGGATGGCCTCGTTGATCGCGGCGGCCTGTGCTTCGTCGGCGGGCTTGAGCCCCTCGGGCAGGCTGGGCTCGCGGCGGCGCGCGTCCCACGCGGCCATCAGGAAGGCAGCGGCCTGGTCGTGTTGTGCTGGGGTCACGGATGAACTCCTGTGGTGTCTAGGGTCGTGGGTTTGTCCGGCCGGGTCGTGTACCGATGGGCGCGGCATCGGCAAGATCCCGGCCGCACCCTGCGGCGCGCAGGCGGGGCCTGGGCGGACCGTTGCGGCTCCTGGTGAGGCCGACACGGCTCGCTCGCTGGCTTGCCTGCCGCCGGCGCTTGGCGTAGGCTCGCATTCTGGCTTGAACCGGCCATTCGACAACGACTGCCACGAAACAGCGCGCCCATGCCCCGGCCCTCTGCCTTTGACGGGTTGCTGCTGCCCCGTGCCCGGCCTGAACGGCGAATGCATGCCCCTGGCCGCGCGTCCGATGTTGGCGGGGGAGCTGCCGCGCATCGGTCGCCGCGCACTGGGGGCTGGCTGTGACGCTGGCGATCGTCAGCGCGATGCGCGAGGAGTGGGCGGCCCTGCGTGCCGCGCTGGCGGATGCCCGTGTGCAGTCCGCAGGGGGTCGTTCGGTCGTTCAGGGGCGTCTGGCCGGACGGGACGTGGTCCTGGCGCTGTGCGGCATCGGCAAGGTGGCCGCGGCCACAACGGCCACCTTGCTGATCGATCGTTTCGGCGCGCGGACCCTGCTGTTCACCGGCGTGGCCGGTGGGCTGGGCCGCGAGGTCCGGGTCGGTGATGTGGTCGTCGCCGACGCCCTGTTGCAGCACGACATGGATGCCTCGCCGCTGTTCCCGCGATGGGAGGTGCCGCTGACCGGACGCGCGCGGTTTGCCACCTGCGACCGCTGGCGTGACGCGCTGAACGTCGCATGCGATGCCGTGCTGGCCGATCCGCCTGCTGCACTCGGTGCGCTCGGGCTCGGTCCCCCGCGTCGGCATCAGGGCCTGGTGATCAGCGGCGACCGCTTCGTGGCCACGTCCGCTGAGAGCGCGGCGCTGCGTGCGGCGTTGCCCGATGCGCTGGCCGTCGAGATGGAGGGTGCGGCCATCGCGCAGGTGTGCGCTGATTTCGGCTGCCCGTTGGCGGTTCTGCGCACGATCTCCGACCGAGCGGATGACCAGGCGCACACCGATTTCGGTCGGTTCGTGGCCGAAGTCGCAGCGGAGTACGCGCGCGACATCGTGCTGCACGCGCTGGCCTGCGGCCCGGCCGACTGAGACCCCGTCTCCACACCGCGCGTCACCGGGCCGCCAGCACTGGCGAGCAGCCAGCCCAACGGCACGGCACATCCTCGCGGGTTATCGAATCCCCCGATGGTTTTCCGTCAGGAAGTCGTCAGAATTTTCGCCAGGAGCTGGAGAATCGACGATGGACCGACCGTGGACCGCGTATTACCCGCAAGGCGTGCCTGCACAGATCGCGGTGGACGCTTATCCATCGCTCGTGGCACTGATGGAGGAGAGCTTCAGCCGCCACCGCGACAAGCCGGCGTTCAAGTTCATGGGCATGACCTTGAGCTTCGGTCAGCTCGACGCCCTGTCTCGCGTGTTCGCCGCCTGGCTGCAGGCGCAGGGCCTGATGCGGGGCGATCGCGTCGCGGTGATGCTGCCCAATGTGCCGCAGTATCCCGTGGTCGTGGCTGCCATCCTGCGTGCCGGCATGGTGGTGGTCAACGTCAACCCGTTGTACACGCCGCGCGAACTCGAGCATCAGCTCAAGGACTCCGGCGCCAAGCTGATTGTCATCCTGGAGAACTTCGCGGCAACGCTGCAGAAGGTGCACGAGTCCGTCCCGACGAGGAAGGTCGTCGTGGCGGCCATGGGCGACATGCTCGGCTGGCTCAAGGGCATGGTGGTCAACCACGTCGTGCGCAACGTGAAGAAGCTGGTGCCCCCGTTCCGGTTGTCCGGTGTCACGCGCTTCGGCGAGGCCTTGCAGCGCGGGCGCGTCGGGGAGGCCGGGATGCGGCCCGAGCCCGTCGGCCCCGACGACATCGCCGTGCTGCAGTACACCGGCGGCACCACCGGTGTCAGCAAGGGGGCGGTGCTGCTGCACCGCAACCTGGTGGCCAATGTGCTGCAGTCCGAGGCCTGGAACCAGCCGGCCCTGAAGTCCCTGCCGGCCGGCGAGCAGCTCGTGACGGTCTGTGCGCTGCCGCTCTATCACATCTTCGCCTTCAACATCAACATGATGCTGGGCCTGCGCATGGGCGCGTGCAACGTGCTGATCCCCAACCCGCGCGACCTGCCCGCCACCCTGAAGGAGCTCTCCAGGCACCGCTTCCACAGCTTCCCGGCCGTCAACACGCTGTTCAACGCGCTGGCCAACCACCCTGATGCGGCCCGCGTGGACTGGAGCTCGCTCAAGATCAGCCTGGGCGGCGGCATGGCGGTGCAGCAGGCCACGGCTCAGCTGTGGCTGCACAGAACCGGTTGTCCGGTCGTCGAGGGCTATGGCCTGTCCGAGACCAGCCCCTCGGTGAGCTGCAACCCCGTGGACGCCACCGCCTACAGTGGCTCGATCGGCCTGCCGCTGCCCAACACCGAGATGATCCTGCTCGATGATGACGGGCGACCCGTGCCGCCGGGGTCTCCCGGCGAGATCTGCATCCGTGGCCCGCAGGTGATGGCCGGCTACTGGCAGCGGCCCGACGAGACGGCCAAGGTCATGACACCCGACGGCTGGTTCCGCAGCGGCGACATCGGGACGGTGGATGAGCGCGGCTATTTCCGCATCATCGACCGCAAGAAGGACATGATCCTGGTCAGTGGGTTCAACGTGTATCCCAACGAGATCGAGGACGTGCTGACGCAGCACCCGGGCATCCTCGAGGCGGCGGCCATCGGCGTGCCCGACGACAAGTCGGGCGAGGCCGTGAAGGCTGTGGTCGTGCGGAAGAATCCAGCCCTGAGCGAGGCCGACGTGCGGCAGTGGTGCGAGTCGAACCTGACGGGCTACAAGCGCCCGAAGGTGGTCGAATTCCGCCAAGAACTGCCCAAGACCCCGGTGGGCAAGATCCTGCGCCGGGAGCTGCGCACGTGACCGTGGCTCGCCAGACCGCCGGCAGGCGGGCCTTGCCGCGGCCTGTGGGGCGCTCCTGGCCTGCGGCCCCAGCACCGGACCTTGGGGCCCACCGTGCCGCGTGCCCGACGGTCGCTGCGCCGTGTCTGCGCGTCGCGCCTGTGGGAGACTGACGACATGAATACCTTGCGGACGTTGCGGACCCGGCTTTCGGCCGGGCAGATCACTCGGGAGCAGCTGGTCGAGCAGGCCCTGGACGGCGCACGCGGACCACGCGCCGCGCACGCCTTCACCCGCCTGTACGGGACCGCAGCGCTCGAGGTGGCGCGGCACGCCGACGCGATGGCGCGTGCCGGCCTGAGCCTGCCGGTCCTGGCCGGCCTGCCGGTGTCGATCAAGGACCTGTACGACGTCGCCGGCGAGACGACCACGGCCGGTGCCGCCCTGCGCGAGCACGCGGCGCCTGCCCTGGCCGACGCGCTCGCCGTGGCACGGCTGCGTGGGGCCGGCGCAGCCATTGTCGGCAAGACGCAGATGACCGAGTTCGCGTTTTCCGGCATCGGCATCAACCCGCACCAAGGCACGCCGGCCAACCCGGCCGATCCCGTCACGCCGCGCATCCCCGGCGGCTCGTCCTCGGGGGCGGCGGTGTCGGTGGCGCTCGGGCTGTGCGTGGCCGGGCTCGGTTCCGACACCGGGGGCTCGCTGCGCATTCCCGCAGCACTGTGCGGTCTGGTGGGCTTCAAGAACACCCAGTCGCGCGTCCCGCTGGCCGGGGCCTTCCCGCTGTCCCACACGCTCGATACGGTCGGTGCCATCACGGCCTGCGTCGAGGACGCACTGCTCGTCGACGGTGTGCTGGCCGGCGCGCCGCTTCCTGTCGAGCCTCGCCCACTGCAGGGCCTGCGGCTGGCGCTGCCCCAGACCTTGGTGCTCGACGGGCTGGACCCGACCGTGGCTGCAGCCCATGCGCGCGCCCTCTCCCGGCTGTCGGCGGCCGGCGCGCACCTCGTCGAGGTGCCGCTGGCCGAACTGGCCGAGGTCGCACAGATCAACGCGCCCGGAGGCTTCTCCGCGGTCGAGGCCTGGGCTCTTCACCGGCAGGACATGCGCACGCAGCGCGAGCGCTTCGACCCGCGCGTGGCTGCGCGCATCGCCCTGGGAGAGTCGGTTTCCGCCGCCGACTACATCTGCATGCAGCAGCGCCGGCGCGACTGGATCGCGCGCACCACGCGGGCACTGCAGGGCTTCGACGCCTTTGTCTGTCCGACCGTGCCCGCGGTGGCCGCGCCGATGGCCGATCTGCAGGCCAGTGACGAGGCCTTCTTCGCGATGAACGCCCGCATGCTGCGCAATACCTTTCCGGTCAACTTCCTGGACGGCTGTGCCTTCAGTCTGCCCTGCCACCGCCCCGGCGAACTGCCGGTGGGGTTGATGCTGGCAGCGCCTGGCGGCCAAGACGCCCGGCTGGGCGCCGTGGCGCTGGCCGTGGAAGAGGCGCTTGCGTCGCAGCCCTGAGCGTCCGGCCAAGGTCCGAGCGCGATCATGACGGTCCGTCTGCACGTCGGCGCCTTGCCGGCCGTCGGGCAGACACTGGTGCTCCCCGAAGACGCTGCCCGCCACGCGCAGGTGCGCCGTGTGCAGCCCGGGGACTGGCTGCGGGTGTTCGACGGTGCGGGCCACGAGCACGAGGCGCAGGTGCAGACGATGGGTCGCCGCGACGTGGTGCTGAGCCTGGGCCCGCTGGTGGCGTCGACGCCCGAGCCCGAGCTGTCCCTCACCCTCGCCATGGGGGTGCCGGCCAACGAGCGCATGGACACGCTGGTCGAGAAGGCGGTCGAACTGGGAGCCGCGGCGATCCAGCCGCTGGCCTGCGAGCGCACGGTGCTGCGCCTGGAAGGAGAGCGCGCCGAGCGTCGACGCGCCCACTGGCAGGCCGTGGCGGTGGCGGCTTGCGAGCAATGCGGCCGCGCCTTCGTGCCTCCTGTGGCCCGGATGCAGGCCTTGACCGCCTGGCTGGGCGCAGGGCTCGAAGCGCCGGTGCGTCTGGTGCTGAGCCTGGCATCTGACGCCCAGCCGCTGCACCGGCTTCCTGATCCGGTCGGTCCCGTCGTGGCGCTGTCGGGGCCGGAGGGCGGTCTGGCGCCGGCCGAGGAGGCCCTGGCCCGTGCGGCAGGGTTCACGCCGGTCAGCCTCGGTCCGCGCATCCTGCGCGCCGACACGGCCCCGCTCGCCTTGCTCGCAGGTCTCCTGCTGCGCCGCTGAACCCGTCGATCCCGTCCGGTCGCCGTCCGTCGAGCGCCGATCACGCGGGCGTGCCGCCTCAGCCGGGCTCTTCGCCCACGATCTTGCCCCGAGCCGATCCGGCCACGATGTCGAAGCGGAACAGCCGGCATTCGATCGGCCCGTTCCACAGCGGCACGCGTCGGCTCTCCTTGAGCCGCATCACCGACGGCAGGTCGGACTGAGGACTCAGCAACCACGCCGTCCAGCCGGGATAGTGCCGCTTCCAATGGCCCGCAAGCGCGCCGAAGAAGCCCGACGCGCCTGCGTCGGCGTCGTCGAAGCCTTCGCGCCCTGTCCGCGTGCGCGCCGAGCCCTGCCCCTTAGGATCGATGCGCTCGCCGTAGGGCGGATTCATCACGATCGTTCCCCTGGGCGCCGGGGGCGGCCGTTGCAGCGCGTCGCCGGCGCGGAAGTCGATGGCACGGGACACCCCCGCGCGTTCGGCGTTTCGCTGGGCGAAGTCGGTCATCCGGAAGCTCACGTCCCCGGCGTACACGGGGACCTCAGGCGTGCGGATGCGATCCCGGGCCTCCTGGCGCAGGCGATGCCAGTGCGCCAGTTGCTGGCGGAACAGCGGCCAGCGCTCAAAGGCGAAACGACGGTTCAGGCCGGGCGCCATGCGGCAAGCCATCTGCGCGGCCTCGATCGCGATGGTCCCGGCGCCGCAACAGGGATCCAGCAGCGGACCATCCGCGGCCCGCCCCTGCCAGCCGGCGGCCGCCAGCATCGCCGCCGCCAGGGTCTCCTTCAGCGGTGCCTCGCCCTTGACGTCGACCGAGCCGCCGCGCGCGTCGCGCCAGCCGCGCTTGAACAACGCCTCGCCCGAGGTGTCAGCATAGAGCGTGGCTTGATCCGGGCCGAGGTAGAGCACCAGCGGCAGGTCGGGGTGGCGTGTGTCGACATCCGGGCGTTGCCCGCAGGCCTGGCGCAGCGAATCACACACGGCATCCTTGATGCGCAGCGCGGCGAAGTTCAGGCTGCGCAGCGGGCTGGCGTGGGCGTGCACGTCCACGCGCAGTGTCATCTGCGGCGTGATCCACGCGGGCCAGTCCACCTCGCGCCGGGCGAGGTCGTAGAGGTCGTGCTCGTCACGGTAGGGCCCGGATGCCAGCGGCCACAGCACGCGCTGGGCCAGCCGGCTCTCCAGGTTCAGCCGCATCGCCACGCTCGGTGTGCCGCGCGCCCATACCCCGCCCCGTCCAGGCTCGGCAGGCTCGCCCGTCAGATGCCGCACCTCCTCTGCCAGCCAGGGTTCGGTGCCGCCGGCCGCTGGCAGGAAGAGGTCGACCGCCGGGCCGTCTGATCGGGTCGCTGCGGGCCGCGCAGGCATCGGGGAGGCTTGCATCACAGCGCCTTGCGCACGTTGGCCGGCGCGATCTTCAGCGCCTCGCGATACTTCGCCACGGTGCGGCGCGCGACCTGGATGCCCTGCTCCTCCAGCATCTGGCTCAGCGTGCTGTCCGACAGTGGCTGCCGTGGGTTCTCGGCGGCCACCATCTGCCGGATCAGCGCCCGCACCGCGGTGCTCGAGGCGTTGCCGCCGGTCTCGGTGGTCAGACCGCTGCCGAAGAAGTACTTCAGTTCGAAGGTGCCCATCGGTGTGGCCATGTACTTGGACGTGGTCACGCGCGAGATCGTCGACTCGTGCAGGCCCAGCTCGTCGGCGATCTCCCGCAGCACCAGCGGCTTCATCGCGATCTCGCCGTGCGTGAAGAAGGCGCGTTGATGCTCGACGATGGCCTGGCTGACGCGCAGGATGGTGTCGAAGCGTTGCTGGATGTTCTTCATGAACCAGCGCGCTTCCTGCAGGCGGGCGGACATCGGGCCACCGCGCTGCTGCCGCACCGCGGCGGCGTAGATGTCGTTGACGCGCAGCTTCGGCATCACATCGGGGTTGAGCACGACCTTGTGGCCACGCCCGGCGCGTTGCACGATCACGTCGGGCACGACAATCTGCGCCTGCGCGTTGCTGAAGGGGCGCCCGGGGCGAGGCTCGCAGGCGGCGATCAGGACCTGGGCCTGACGCAGCATCGGCTCGTCGGCGCCGGTGGCGGCGACCAACTTCTTCGCGTCGCGCCGTGCCAGCAGGTCCAGATGGTGCTGGCAGATCTGCAGCGCCACCGCTCGGGCCGGGGTGTCCTCGCGCAGCAGGAGCTGGATGCACAGGCATTCCGACAGCGAGCGAGCGCCGACGCCCGGCGGGTCGAGCCGCTGCAGCCAGTGCAGCGCGCATCGCAGGCTGGACTGCAGGTCGGCCATGTCGTCTTCGTCCAGTCCGGCGCCCAGGCTCGCGGCGATCTCCTCCAGCGGGTCGGCCAGGTAGCCGTCGTCGTCGAGCGACTGGATCAGTGCGCGCACCGCCGCAGCCTCCTGTGGCCCGATGCGCAGGCCTGCAACCTGGGCCGTCAAGTGCTCGGCCAGCCCCACAGGCGCGCTGCGCGAGCCCAGTGCATCGTGGTCCTCGTCGTCCGACCCGACGCCGCCAGCGAGCGTCGAGGGCAGCTCGCGGATGCTGTCGAAGTCGTCGCCTTCGGTGCCGTTGGCCCAGTCGTCGCGCTCGGTCAGACCGAACGCGGTGTCGCCGAGGTCGTCCAGGCCGGGCGCGTCGTCGCCGTCGGGTGCGGCGTCGGTGTCGGGCGTCGACGCCGTTTCACCGGCATGCTCGGCGGTGGGCACGGCCACCGCTGTGGCTTCCCACGACGGTCCCTCCTCGTCGTCCGGCTCCAGGAAAGGGTTCTGCTCGAGCATCTGCTCGATTTCCTGCTGCAGTTCCAGGGTGGACAGCTGCAACAGCCGGATCGACTGCTGCAGCTGTGGTGTCAACGCCAGATGCTGCGACAGCTTGACCTGCAGGGACGCACGCATCGTCGCCGTCACATCCGGAAATGCTCACCCAGGTAGACGCGGCGTACCTGGGGGTTGGCGACGATGTCCTGCGGTGTGCCCTCGGCCAGCACCGTGCCGTCGCTGATGATGTAGGCGCGGTCACAGATGCCCAGGGTCTCGCGCACGTTGTGATCCGTGATCAGCACGCCGATGCCGCGTTGGCGCAGGTAGCCGATGATGCGCTGGATGTCGATCACCGCGATCGGATCGACACCCGCGAAGGGTTCATCCAGCAGGATGAACCGCGGCTGGGTGGCCAGGGCGCGCGCGATCTCGACCCGGCGGCGTTCACCGCCCGACAGCGCCGGCGCCGGCGCGTCGCGCAGCCGCTCGATCCCCAGATCGCGCAGCAGCTCGTCCAGACGGCGATCGATGCTGGCGTCGTCGAGGCGTCGGCCGTCCGGGCCTTGCTGCAGCTCCAGGACTGCGCGCACGTTCTCCTCCACCGTCAGCTTGCGGAAGATCGAGGCTTCCTGTGGCAGGTAGGACAGCCCGCGCTGCGCACGGCGGTGGATGGGCTCGCTCTGCACCGCGCGGCCATCGATGAGGATTTCGCCTGCATCGGCCCGGACCAGACCGACGACCATGTAGAAAGTCGTGGTCTTGCCGGCGCCGTTGGGCCCGAGCAGACCGACGACTTCGCCACCGGCGATCGTCAGGTGCACATCCTTGACCACCCGGCGGGCGCCGAACCGCTTCTGCAGCCCCCGGGCCTCGAGCACATTGCCCGCGCTCGCCCCTTCAGGTGGCGACTGCGCCATCGCTGCAGCGGTGGATGAGCGGGCGGGACGTGCCGGATCTGGCGGCAGCGGCACGCTCACCGCGACGCGCCAGGGCTGCGCGCAGGCGGCTGTGGGCTGGCCCCGGGGTCGGCCCGCGGCGCGAGCACGGCGCGCACCCGACCCGACGGGCTCTGGGCCGTGGGTGGGCCACCCTCGACATTGAAGACCTCGGTCACGTTGTTCCAGGTGATCAACTGGCCGGTGATCTCATCGGTGGCACGCGACCCCTGCAGGCGTCGCACCACGGCGTCACCGCTGAAGCGCAGGGAGTCGGTGCGGCTGTCGAACTCGATGCGCTGCGCCTCGGCTTCCATGAACTCGTCCGCGCCATCGCGCTTCTGGCGGAAGGTGGCCCGCTGGCTGGGTGTGCCCGACGCCACGCCACTGCGGTGGCCGTCCTTGCTCTCGCGCACTTCCACGCGGTCGGCCCGGATCTGCATGGTGCCCTGGACGATCACCACATTACCGCTGAAGGTCACGATCTGGCGCTGCATGTCGAAGCTGCCGGGCTTGTCGGCTTCGACGACCATCGGCTGGTTGCGGTCGGCCCGCTCTGCATTCGCCGCTGGACCGAGTGCCATGAGCCACGGCAGGAGCAGCGCCAGTCCTATGCTGCGAAGACAGGGGCCGCGGCGGTGGGTCGTCGATCCGGCGTCCGCCGGGCGGTTAGGCAAGGACTTCATGGGCAAGGCACAGAATTTGCAATGGATTCTAGTGCCGGTGGCCCGTTGCGCAACGACCGTCGACGCCGAGGACAGATCAGACGTTGCGTCGCACCCGGTCGATCAGCACCTCCGCGACCGCCAACGCCCTGAGGTTGTCGCCTGCCAGTGCGCCGCCGGTGTAGAAGCGGCCATGTACGCCGAGCGTGGGCACGCCGTCGACGTCGTAGGCCTGCGCCAGCTGTTTTGCCTGACGCATGCGGGTCTGCACTGTGAAGGACTTGCCTGCCTGCAGGAATTTGTCGCCGTCGAGCCCGTTGGCACGTACGAAGGCGGCTTGGTCGGCATCGCGGTCCAGGCGCTGACGCTGGTTGTGGATCGCGGCGAAGACCCTCGAGTGCATCTTGTCGAGTTCGCCCATCGCCTCGAGCGCGTAGAAGAGTTTCTGGTGCGACTCGTGCGTCGCACTGAAGGCCACGGGCACGCGTCGGAAGGCCACGTCCGCCGGCAGCCGCTTCGTCCATGTCTCGAGTGCGGGCTCCAGTGCGTTGCAGTGCGGGCAGCCGTACCAGAAGAATTCGACCACTTCGATCTTGCCGTTCGGCGCCGACACGGGCGCGGGTTTGGACAGGCGCAGGTAGTGCACCCCTTCCACCGGCGCGCCGGCCTGCGCCAACGCGGTAGCCCCAGCCGCGCCCAACCCGATGGCGACCAAGCCGTGGAACTGGCGGCGTTTCATCATGTCGCTCCTTCCAGAAATGTCGATGGACCGCATCTGAGTCCTCGATGCGTCCGAAGTTTCACGGCGTCACGCGTTCGGCCCGCAGCAGTTGCGCCTCGATGCCGGCCGACACGAGACGGTCGCGCGTGGCCTGGGCATCTTCGCGCGTGTCGAAGGGCCCGACGCGTACCCGCTGCACGATCCGTCCGGACTGGTTGCGCTCGTGCAGCCGCGCTTCGAGCCCGAGCATGCCCAGCTTGGCGCGTTGCGCTTCGGCGTCGGCCGCCTTCTCGAAGGCGCCGGCCTGGACGAAGTAGACGTAGGCCTCCGCAGGCGATGCTCGCGACACGATCGAGGGCGTGGCATCGACCACCGGTGCCCCAGCCGACGGCTCTGCCGTGGGCGGGCCAGGCAGGGCCACCGCGCGGCCGTCCAGGATCGCGCCAGGGTCGCGAGGCGGTTGGACGGGCTCGGAGGCTGCCCCCGCCGCCGGCGCACCTGCCTCGGGGGCGGGCGTCACGGCGCCGGTGGCGCTCACCGAGGGTCGAGGAGCCCGACTGGCCAGCGGCGCGTTCGGATCCCAGTCCTTGTTGCGCTGCGCCTCGGCCGCGTCCTGCGCGGCGCTGCGCTGCGGCACCTTGTCCATGAAGGGCACGGGCACCTTGGTGACGTACAGCGCCACGCCCAGCGCGACAGCCAGGCCCACGAGCAAGCCGGCGACCAGCCCTGCGGTGAAGCCACCGCGCTGCGCGCGTGCGCTCACGGCTGGCGCCTTCGCGCGCGCGGCGCGATGGCCACCCTGTCGCTCAGGCCGCAGCTGCATCGACCGGCTCCTCGGCGTCGCGCATCATGCTCTGCGGCGCACTCACGCCCAGCACGGCCAGCGCGCTGCCCAGCACCTGGCGCACCGCCGCCAGCAGGGCCATCCGGGCCCGGGCCAGCGCCGGGTCGTCGACCAGGAAGCGCTCGGCGGCGTAGTAGGCGTGGAAGGCCGCCGCCAGGTCGCGCAGGTAGAACGCCACATCGTGGGGCGCATGATCGGTCGCCGCGCGGGTCAGCATGCCCGGGTACTCGGCCAGCTTCAGCATCAGCGCTGTTTCCGTCGGCGCCACCAGCCGCTCCAGGTCGGCCGCGGCGAGCCAGCCGGCCGTGGCGCTGTCGTAGGCATGCGCTGCCTCGGGTGTCGCCCCGAGTTGGAGTCGGTACTGTGTCAGCACCGAGCAGATACGCGCATGAGCGTACTGCACATAGAAGACCGGGTTCTCGTCATTGCGCTTGAGGGCCAGGTCGACATCGAAGACGAACTCGGTGTCGGCCTTGCGGCTGATGAGGAAAAAGCGCACCGCGTCCCGGCTGGTCCAGTCGATCAGGTCGCGCAGCGTGACGTAGCCGCCAGCGCGCTTGGAGATCTTCACCTCCTGGCCGCCCCGCATCACGGTCACCATCTTGTGCAGCACGTAATCCGGATAGCCTTCGGGGATGCCCATCCCGACGGCCTGCAGCCCGGCGCGCACGCGTGCGATCGTGCCGTGGTGGTCGCTGCCCTGGACGTTGATCACCTTGACGAAGCCGCGCTGCCACTTGTGAATGTGATACGCAACGTCTGGCACGAAGTAGGTGTACGCGCTGCCGCCGGCCGCGACCGGATCCGGCCCCGGTGCCGCGGACTTGCGCATCACGCGGTCCTTGTCGTCGCCGTAGTCGGTGGTGCGCAGCCACAGGGCGCCATCGTGTTCGTAGGTCTTGCCGGCGTCGACGAGCCGCTGCACCGTCTGCTCGACACGACCGGTGGCGTACAGGCTCGACTCGAGGTAGTAGTGGTCGAAGCGCACGCCGAAGGCGCGCAGGTCCAGGTCCTGTTCGTGGCGCAGGTAGGCCACGGCGAATTCACGCACGCTGTCGAGATCGTCCGGATCGCCACTGGCGGTGGTGGCGCGGTCGTCGGCCCGCACCGACCGGCCGGCGGCGAAGTCCTCGGCAATATCGGCGATGTATTCGCCGTGGTAGGCGTCCTCGGGCCAGCTGGCGTCGCCCGGTTTCAGCCCGCGCAGCCGGGCCTGTGTCGAGCGCGCCAAGGTCGCGATCTGCACCCCGGCGTCGTTGTAGTAGAACTCGCGATGCACCTCCCACCCTTGGGATTGCAGCAGATTGCACAGCGCATCGCCCAGGGCGCCCTGCCGCCCGTGCCCGACGTGCAGCGGCCCGGTGGGGTTGGCGGAGACGAACTCGACCATCACGCGGCGGCCGTTGGACGGCTGACGGCCGTAGGCGTCGCCGTGCGCGAGCACTTCCTGGATCACCGACTGCTTGGCCGCTGCGGCCAGGCGCAGGTTGACGAAGCCCGGGCCGGCGATCTCGAACGCCTGCACCCACCGGTCCACGTCCGGCTGGCGGCGCATCGCCTCCACCAGAGCGGTGGCGAGCTCTCGCGGGTTGCGGCGCAGGGGCCGCGCGAGCTGCATCGCGCAGGTGATGGCCAGATCGCCATGAGCCGCCTGGCGGGGCGACTCGAATGCGGCGTCGACGGGATGTTCGGGTGCGATCTCGGCCAGCGCCGAGCGCAGGGCATGCAGCAGCGCCTGGCGGACCATTTCCATAGTGACGGGATTCTACGGGCGGGGGGCGCCGGCCGTCGGCGCGGGGCCCGCCGCCAGGCGGGGTCGTCTGGGCGTCGTCGACGACATGATCTGGAGCGACTGCGCCAAGCGCAGGAGCAGGCGCTCGTCGTGCCAGCGGCCCACCAGCTGCAGGCCGATCGGCAGGCCCTCGGCGCTGAATCCGCAAGGGATCGAGACCGCCGGGTGACCGGTCTGGTTGAAGGGGAACAGCGCCGGGCACCAGGCCTGGTAGAGCGGCTCGAACACCGACCCTTCCTCGTGAACCGACACGGCGGGGCATGTGAGTGTGGGCATGGCCAGGAGGTCGTGGACTTGCAGCATCGTCTGGACCGTCCGGAACAGCGCCGTTCTTTGCTGAACCGCCCGCGCCAGGCGCACGGCATCGGCCCGAGCCACCCGGTCGAGCGCGGCTTGCAGGCTGGGCGTGAGCCGCGACGCCTGTCCGACCCGCAGGTCCTGCAGCCGTGCCGCCATCCCGGCCGACGAGATCAGTGCATAGTCCTCGTACGCATCGCGCAGCGAGCCCGGGTCCACGGGGTCGATATCGGCTGCGCCGACCTGCTGCAGCGACTGCAGCGCTGCTGTGCAGGCTGCGACCACTTCCCCGTCCACCGGGGTGTGACCCATCTGGACGATCCACCCGATGCGCAGATGACGTGGAAGGACCTGCAACGCCCGGGCATCGTGCGCGTAGGCGGACGAGCGCAGCGACAGCGCGTCTGCAGGGTCGGGCCCGGCCAGCACCGCGAGCATCAGGTCCGCGTCGACGGCCTCGCGGACCAGCGGGCCGATGTGCGAATGCCCACCGAAGGTGTCGGGCAAGCTCTCGTTGGGCACGCGGCCGAGCGTGGGCTTGAGTCCGACCAGCCCGGTGCAGGCCGCCGGGACGCGGATCGATCCGCCGCCGTCGGTGCCCAGCGCCAGCGGCCCCAGGCCGGCGGCCACGGCGGCCGCGGCGCCCCCGCTGGAGCCCCCCGGCGTGCGGTCCAGACGCCAGGGGTTGCGGGTGATACCGTGCACGGGCGAGTCGGTGAGCACCTTGTGCGCAAACTCCGGCAGGGTCGTCTTGCCCAGCAGCACGGCGCCGGCTTCGCGCAGCCGGCGCCAGGCCTGCGCGTCGGCGGCCGCAGGCGCGCCATCCAGCGCCGCCGAGCCGTGACGCATCGGCACCCCGCCGACGGCGATGTTGTCCTTCACCGTGATCGGCACGCCGTGCAGTGGGCCCAGGCGGTCGCCCCGCATCACGGCCTGTTCGGCTTGCCGCGCCGCGTCCAGCGCGCGATCCGCATCGAAGTGGGCGAAGACCTTGCAGCGCGCATCGACATCTGCCGCGCGTGACAGCATGGCCTGCATCACCTCCACCGGTGAGACCTCGCGTGTGGCCATGCGACGCGCCAGTTCGTGGGCAGGCACCCAGCAGAGCTCGTCGGCGGCGTCCGCCGGTCGGGTGTCGACGGATGCGGGCGCGCGCAGCGATCGGCTGGCGTCAGCACCGGCGGTCGGCGCAGGGACTGCGGTGGGCGGCAAGGAATGCATGGGGGGCCTCCGTGGGCGATGCGGCGCCCGGCCGGTCGGGCGCCGGGTGCATTCCCGCGCACCCGCGCCGGACGCGACGCCATTCATTTCACCTCAATCCGCAGGCCGGCCGGTCTTCGGAGGCGCAAGGGCATCGCGTTGCAGCAACGTCGCGAGGAACCGTCCGGTATGGCTGGCTTCGCACGCCGCCACCGCCTCGGGCGTGCCGGTGGCGAGCACCCGTCCGCCGCCGGCGCCGCCCTCCGGGCCCATGTCGATGAGCCAGTCGGCGGTCTTGATGACGTCCAGGTTGTGCTCGATGACGACGATGGTGTTGCCGGCGTCGCATAGCTGATGCAGCACCTTCAGCAGCAGCCCGATGTCGTGGAAGTGCAGGCCGGTGGTCGGCTCGTCCAGGATGTAGAGGGTGCGACCGGTATCGCGCTTGCCCAGTTCCTGGGCGAGTTTCACCCTCTGCGCTTCGCCGCCCGACAGCGTGGTGGCGCTCTGGCCCAGGCGGACATAGCCCAGACCCACGTCCAGCAGGGCCTGCAGCTTGCGCGCGATCGTCGGTACGGCGCCGAAAAAGGTGTGTGCCTCCTCCACCGTCATCTCCAGCACCTCGGTGATATGGCGGCCCTTGTAGAGGACCTCCAGCGTCTCGCGGTTGTAGCGTCGGCCGGCGCAGCTGTCGCAGGGCACATAGACGTCGGGCAGGAAGTGCATCTCGACCTTGATGACGCCGTCACCCTGGCAGGCTTCGCAGCGCCCGCCGCCAGAGGCGGCCGGTACGTTGAAACTGAAGCGTCCGGCGCCCCAGCCCCGTTCGCGTGCGGCGGGCACCTCGGCGAAGAGCTCACGGATCGGGGTGAACAGCCCGGTGTAGGTGGCCGGGTTGCTGCGCGGAGTGCGTCCGATCGGGCTCTGATCGACGTTGATGACTTTGTCGAAGGCGTCCAGGCCCTCGATCATGTCGTGCGGTGCAGGCTCGGCCTGGGCCTGATGCAGACGACGCGCCACCGCGGCGTAGAGGGTGTCGTTGACCAGCGTGCTCTTGCCCGATCCCGAAACCCCGGTCACGCAGGTGAAGAGCCCGACCGGGATCTCGATCGTCACGTGCTTCAGGTTGTGGCCGCGTGCGCCTTCGATGCGCAGCACGCCGGCCGGGCCGCCCGCCGATGGCGCGCGCCGTCGGCGCGGCACCTCGATGCGCAGACGACGCCCGAGGTAGGCGCCGGTGAGCGAGGCCGGGTCGGCCGCCACCTCCTCGGGGCGCCCCTGCGCCATGACCTGCCCGCCGTGCACACCGGCGCCCGGCCCCATGTCGACGACGTGATCGGCGGCGCGGATCATGTCCTCGTCGTGTTCGACGACCAGCACCGAGTTGCCCAGGTCGCGCAGATGCTTCAAGGTGCCGATCAGGCGCTCGTTGTCGCGCTGGTGCAGGCCGATGCTGGGTTCGTCGAGCACGTACATCACGCCCGAGAGCCCCGAGCCGATCTGGCTGGCCAGTCGGATGCGCTGAGCCTCGCCGCCAGACAGTGTGTCGGCGCTGCGTGCCAGGCTCAGGTACTGCAGGCCGACGTCGTTCAGGAACTTCAGCCGCGACCGGATCTCGCGCACGATCTTGTCGGCGATCGCGCCCTTCGCGCCAACCAGATGCAGGCCCTCGAACCAAGCCAGGGCCTGGGCCAGCGTGGCGCGCTCGAGCTGGTGCAGCGACAGACGGGGCGGGACGTGGGGCGCAACCGGCGGGTCTGGGCGCGTGGGGTCGTCGGGGGGGGGCTGCGGTGCGCCCTGCGCCTGCGCGGTCGGCGCCGCCACCAGGTACACATGGCGCGCCTCGCGCCGCAGCCGTTCGCCCGCGCAGGCCTGGCAAGGGCGTGCCGCCTGGTAGCGCGAGAGCTCTTCGCGCACGGCTGACGACTCGGTCTCGCGCCATCGGCGCTCGAAGTTCGGCAGGATTCCCTCGAAGGGATGTGAACGCTTGACGCTGCGCGGTCGGCCGCGCGTGCCCTCGGCCTCGTAGGTGAACTCGATGGCTTCCTCCCCCGAGCCGAACAGGATCACCTGGCGGGCCCGCTCGGGCAACTGCTCGAAGGGTTGCTCGATGTCCACGCCCAGGTGGCGTGCCACCGCCTGCAGCATCGAGAAGGTGTAGGGGTTGCGCCGGTCCCAGCCCTTGACCGCGCCCGAGGCCAGGCTCAGGCTGGGGAAGGCCACGACGCGCTCGGGGTCGAAGGCCGTGACCTGGCCCAGGCCGTCACAGGCCGGGCAGGCGCCTACCGGAGAGTTGAAGGAGAACAGCCGCGGTTCCAGTTCCGGCAGCGAATAGCCGCAGTGCAGGCAACCGTAACGGCTGCTGAACCGGTGTTCGCTGGCGGCAGCGGTTGCTGGTGCCTCTGCGGCAGCGCTCGGCATCTCGATGGCCAGGGCCCGTCCGTCGGCCAGGCGCAGCGCGGCTTCGAAGCTCTCGGCCAGGCGCTGGCGCAGCGCCGGGTTCGTCGGATCGATGCGCAGGCGGTCGACGACCACATCGATGTCGTGGCGGTCGTTCTTCTTCAGCGCCGGCAGCTCGGCCGCCTCGACGACCTGGCCGTCGAGGCGAAAGCGCACGTAGCCCTGCGCCTGCCAGGTGGCGAGTTCCTGGACGTGCTCGCCCTTGCGGTCACGCACCACCGGCGCCAGCACCATCAGGCGTGTGCCTGGGGGTAGGGCCAGGCAGGCATCGACCATCTGGCTGACGCTGTGGGCCTGCAAGGGCACCGCATGGTCGGGGCAGTAGGGCGTGCCGGCACGCGCGAACAGCAGGCGCAGGTAGTCATGGATCTCGGTGATCGTGCCCACCGTCGACCGCGGGTTGTGCGAGGTCGCCTTCTGTTCGATGGCGATCGCCGGCGACAGGCCCTCGATCACGTCGACGTCGGGCTTGTCCATCAGTTGCAGGAACTGACGTGCGTAGGCCGACAGGCTCTCGACATAGCGTCGCTGGCCCTCGGCGTACAGCGTGTCGAAAGCCAGGCTGGACTTGCCCGATCCCGACAGCCCGGTCATCACCACCAGAGCGTGCTTGGGGAGGTCCAGGTCGATGTTCTTCAGGTTGTGCGTGCGCGCGCCGCGCACACGGATCATGGGCGGAGCGGCGTCCTGGGCGCCGGGTTGGGGCAGGGACATCAGGGGATACAGCGGCGCACGGCCAGCGTCGGGTGGGCAACCGGTCATCATAGGCGGGCGGTCGTCCCGGCGCAGCGGGATCGCTGCACGCACGGCAGGTCACGCAGGCCGCCCGTTCCGGAGCCCGGCACATCGGGATCCTCCCTCCTTGACCTGCATCAGGGCGGCACGCCGCTGGCTTGCGCATGATCAGCGCACAGGAGGATATGACATGTCGAGACACCTGGGCGCCGGACAACGGGCCTTGCTGCAGACCGAACTAGAGGTGCGCCAGCGCCGGCTGGACCAGCTGCTGAACACGCACCACGAGGGCACGAGCCGGGTCGAGCATGCCCACGCAGTGCTTGCGCAGGACGAAGACAGCGTGAGCCGGCACGCCATGGACCGCGAGGTCGACATGGCCTTGTCGGATCTGGACATCGCCGAACTCGGCGCCGTCAGCCGCGCGTTGCGGCGGCTGCGCGAGGGCGACTATGGCCTGTGCGCCGACTGTGGCGCCGAGATCCCCTTCGACCGCCTCAAGGTCGAGCCGCAGGCCGAGCGCTGCGTACCCTGCGAGTCGATGCGCGAGCACCATCCCCGATCCGGAAGGACACATTGAGATGACGACATTCCATGCCGTGGTCTTCGTCGACCACCAGCACGCCCAGATCCTGCAGTTCGACGCTGAGCACGTGCGCGCCGAGAAGATCAAGGCCCACACCCGGCATACGCGGCAGCACGGCAGTCAGGTCCGCAGCGAGCATGAGTTCTTCGGCCACGTGTGCGACGCGCTGCAGGGCATCCAAGAGGTCCTGGTCACGGGGCCGCGCACCGGTGTTGCCGACTTCCGCCACTACGTCGAGAAGCATCGTCCGCAGTCAGCGCAGCACATCGTCGCCTACGAGACGGTCGATCACCCCACGGACCGCCAGCTCGTGGCCATGGCGCGGCAATACTTCCTGCGACACGATCGCATGGCCGGCACGCCCGTGCCGGTCTGATCTGTCGTACCGTCCGAACACGCGTCGCAGGCCGGTGCGGCCGTTTCCCATGCGCCGCGGTCCATGAGCCGCGGCATGCGCAGCGCGCTCAGCGGGTGGGAGTGGTCGTGTCCACCACGCGCAGGATCTCCCGTCCGTAGGCCTCCAGTTTCTTCGCCCCCACGCCGCTGACCCCGGCCAGCGCGTCCAAGGTGGCCGGCCGCTCGCGGGCCATCTCGGCCAGCGTGGCGTCGTGGAAGATCACGTAGGCGGGCAGGCCGTGCGCGCGCGCCACCTCGCCCCGCCAAGCGCGCAGCGCGTCGAACAAGGCCTGTCCCGTCGCGTCCAGCGGGACGGGCGGGGCTTTGGTCGCGTCGCCGCGAGTTCCTCGGGCCACGCGCTCGCGCCGCGGCGGCAGCGCCGGCTCGCGCAGCAGCATCTGCACCTGCCCGCGCAGCACCTCCCGCGCGCTCGGCGCCAGCCCGAGCGTGCCGTACTCGCCCTCGGCGCGCAGGTGACCGAGGGCGACGAGCTGGCGCAGCACGCCGCGCCACTGCGCCTCGGTGACGTCGGCGCCGATGCCGAAGGTGGACAGGCGCTCGTGCCCGTGCTGGCGGGTCTTGTCGGTGGCCTTGCCGCGCAGCACGTCGATCAGGTGCCCGGCGCCGAAGTTCAGGCCGCCATGCTGCTGGAAGCGGTAGACGCAGCTGAGCGCCTTGCGCGCGGCCTCGGTCGCGTCCCAGGTGGCCGGGGGGTTCAGGCAGTTGTCGCAGTTGCCGCAGCGCCAGCCGGGCGGACGCTCCTCGCCGAAGTAGGCCAGCAGCCGCACGCGCCGGCAGTCGTGCGCCTCGGCCAGCGCCAGCAGCGCCTCGAGCTTGGCGCGCTGCAGGCGCTTGAAGTCATCGCCCGCCTCGCCCTCGTCGATCATGCGGCGCTGGTTGACGACGTCGGCCAGGCCATAGGCCATCCAGGCATCGGCCGGGCCGCCGTCGCGCCCGGCGCGCCCGGTCTCCTGGTAGTAGGCCTCGATGTTCTTGGGCAGGTCCAGGTGGGCGACGAAGCGCACGTCGGGCTTGTCGATGCCCATGCCGAAGGCGATGGTGGCCACGATCACCAGGCCGTCCTCGCGCAGGAAGCGGTCCTGGTGGCGGCGCCGCGTGTCGGCCTCGAGCCCGGCGTGGTAGGGCAGGGCCGGGATGCCCTCGTCGTCCAGCCACTGCGCCGTCTCCTCCACCTTGCGCCGGCTCTGGCAGTAGACGATGCCGGCGTCGCCCTCGTGCTCGTCGCGCAGGAAGCGCAGCAGCTGCGCGCGCGCGTTGTCCTTCTCGGCGATGGTGTAGCGGATGTTGGGGCGGTCGAAGCTCGAGACGAAGCAGCGCGCGTCGGCCAGCGCCAGGCGCTCGACGATGTCGCGCCGGGTGTGGGCGTCGGCGGTGGCCGTCAGCGCCACCCGCGGCACGCCGGGATAGCGCTCGTGCAGTGCCGACAGGCCGAGGTACTCGGCGCGGAAGTCGTGGCCCCACTGGCTGACGCAGTGCGCCTCGTCGATCGCGAACAGGGCCAGGCGGCCGCGCTCGTGCAGCGAATCCAGCATCGCCAGGAAGCGCGGCGTGAGGATGCGCTCGGGCGCGGCGTAAAGCAGCACGAGCCGGCCCGACAGCAGCTCGCGCTCGATCTGGCGCGCCTCGTCGCCGTCGAGCGTGCTGTTGAGGAAGGCCGCGTGCACGCCGGCCTCCTCGAGCGCGCCGACCTGGTCGTGCATGAGCGCGATCAGCGGGCTGACGACGACGCTCACGCCCTGGCCGGCGCGGTGGCGCACGATGGCCGGCACCTGGTAGCACAGGCTCTTGCCGCCGCCGGTGGGCATCAACACCAGCGCGTCGCCGCCGCCGGCCACGTGGGTCACCACCTCGGCCTGCAACCCGCGGAAGGCAGGGTAGCCGAAGACGTCGCGCAGCACTTCGATGGCTGCGGCGTCCGCCGTCACGCCAGGTGACCGGTTGCGTGGATCCGCGGCGATCGCAGCCGCAGCCGGGTGGGCTTCGGCGCGCGTCGCGTCCCGGGCCGGCGAGGCAGTCTGCGTCATGGGCGGTGATGGTAAGCGACCCGCCAGACCCGCTTCGCATCCTCACGCCTCCCCTCCTCGAGGCCCTCTGTCGCTTCCCCCGGAAGGGGGTGGTCGGTAGGAGCCCCGCCGGTATCATCACTGCCCGGGCTTTGGCCTGCCGCTCGGTCGAGATGGGCAGCAGACCAGGGCCCCAGGGACCTCTTCGGCGCACACAGCCGGGGACTCCGCCAGCACCTCCTCACTTTCTCGCACACCACGTTCCAGGAGCATCCCATGGCCTCGGTCAACAAAGTCATCCTCGTCGGCAATTGCGGCCGCGACCCCGAAGTGCGCTACGCGCCCAGCGGCGCGGCCATCTGCAACATCTCGGTCGCCACGTCCAGTCGCCGCAAAGACAAGGCGTCAGGCGAGTCGATCGAAGAGACCCAGTGGCATCGCGTCACCTTCTACGACCGTCTGGCCGAGATCGCCGGTGAGTACCTCAAGAAAGGGCGCCCGGTCTACGTCGAGGGCCGACTGAAGTACGGCAAGTACACCGACAAGGACGGCATCGAGCGCAACACGGTGGACATCGTCGCCACCGAGATGCAACTGCTCGGCGGGCGCGAAGGCGGCGGCGGGGGCTATGGGGATGACGCCGGCGGCGGCGGGGCACCGATGCGTAGCGCGCCGTCGCCACGCGCTTCCGCACCGGCGCCAGCGCCGGCCCCGAGATCGGCCCCGGCCAAGACGGCCACGGGCTTTGACGACATGGATGACGACATCCCGTTCTGACGCCCGCAGCCCTGTCGGGGATGAACCGGACTTGACCTGACACAAGCTCTGGCCGATCTCGTCGTCATACCCTCAAGGGTATGTAATAAGATACCCATATGGGTATATGGACGAGATCTGCCATGTCTTCACCTGCCATCGACTCGGATTCGGGGCTGGGCCTTGACCGCTGC
>CAZFVH010000006.1:0-70993 GCA_964522465.1 uncultured Rubrivivax sp.
GGATTTAATTGGTTTCGGTCGGGCAAAACGCGCGAAAATTGTTTTAGTGTCTGGGGGGAGCGCCACTGGGCGGGTCACGGGGCCCGTGCGGGAGCTTGCCCGTGCGGGCTCTTCGATGTCCGATGGCGTGGTCAGGAGAGTACTGAAGTGTTCGATCGCATGGTGCCGATCAGCGTGGAGCGGCATGGCAGGAAGCGGGTGCGGCAGGCGGTGGGTTTCGGCTACGCTGCCGGCTTTCACATCGCCTACGTGACGATGCACGAGTTCGCTCGTGCGGAGGCCCTGTACCCCGTCCTCTTCCTGCAGGATGGCGAGCCGGGTCGCTATCGCCCCGTGGTTCTGATGGGCCTGGAGGCCGGTGAGAACCTGTTCGTCGGGCCGGAGGGCCGGTGGGCCGGGTCGTACATCCCCGCGATGATCCGGCGCTACCCGTTCGCTCTGAGCCGGGGCGACCGCGAGGGGCGCTACGTCGTCTGTCTGGACGAGGGCAGCGAGTTGCTCAGCGAGCAGGAGGGCACGCCCCTGTTCGACGAGGACGGCAAGCCCACCGAGCTGATCGAGAACGTCAAGCGCTACTTGTCCGAGCTGCAGCAGATGGATCACGCGACGCGTGAATTCGTTGATTTCCTCGCTTCGAATGATCTGCTCACACCTCTGAGCATGCGCATCGCCTCGGGCGACCGCACGCGCAACGTGACCGGTTGCTTTGTCGTCAACGAAGAAAAGCTCAACGCCTTCGACGATGCGACCTTCCTCGAGCTGAGGCGTCGGCGCTACCTGCCGGCCATCTACGCCCACCTGATGTCGCTGCCGCAGATCGAGCGGCTGGTGCAGATGCGCAAGGACAAGGAGGCGCGTCAGGCGCAGAACGACGCGGGGAAGTCCGCCAGGAGCCGTTCCCGCCATGGGAAGTGACGTGTTGGCACGGTCAGGACGGGGACGCCGCGCGCGTACCGCGTGGGTCGCGGGCCTGATCGCCGGGGCGGCGGGGCTGGCGCTCGTCGGCGGCGTGGAGGCGCAACCGTCGGGCGCGACGACGCCGGTGGTGGCTGCAGCCCCGCTCACACCGCTGCAACCCAGGACGGTCGCGCAGTTGCTCGTCACCCGAAGCCTGGAACTGGCCTACGCGCAGGATTCGGTGTCGATCGCCCGCGCGCTGTACAAGGCCGAGGCGGCGTTGTACGAACCGGTGATTTTTGGAGCAATACGGCGTACGCGGACCGATCGGCCACGCTCGGCTCAAGAAATCTTGAACGATGCGCTTGCCAACAAGGGATTGATTACGAAGCTCGAAGAGCGGACGGCCGCGCTAGAACTTGGCGTGCGCCAGAAGATCTTCACCGGTGGTGAGCTCAGTGGCGCGTTGCGCACGCGCACCATCGACGGCAACCACCCTGACGTCTATCCGGAGGCGGTCAGGGCGTCTTCGGCGCTGGTGCTGACACTGCGCCAACCGCTGCTGCGCGGAAGGGGGGTGGGGTACACCGAGACCGACCTGCGGGTGTCCGAGCTCGATTCGCAGATCGCAGCCTGGCAGTTCCGTCAGCAGTTGCAGAAAGTGGTCGGTGAGGGCCTGTCGCTGTACTGGCAGGCCTGGGTGGCTGCAGAGTCCCGCAAGCTGCGCGACGAGCTGGTGCGTACCAGCACCGCGCAGCTCGAGGATGCGCGCCAGCGCGTGCGCGCCGGCCGCATGGCCGAGCGGGTGGTGGCCGAGGTCGAGAGGCTGCGGCTGGATCGCTTGTCCGAAGCCGTGCGCGCGGGACAGGCGCACGACGATGCGCGGGTACGTTTGCTCAGCGCGCTCAACCTCGACGCCAGCCAGCTCGACGGCATGCTACTGCAGCCCGCCGACGCCGGCCAGATGTCGCAGGCAGTCGAAGCAGTCGACGGGCAGGCCCTCGCGCAGTGGCCGCCTTATCAGATCGCGCGCCTGCGGCGCGAGCAGGGCCTGGTGCGTCTGGCCTTCGCGCGTGATCAGGTCAAACCTGCAGCCGATGTTCAGGTTTCCTATACCTCCTCTGGGACGCAGCCGACGGTGTCCTCGTCGATGTCGACCGTCTCGCGCGGCGCCTTCCCTGAATGGTCCGTGGGCCTGAACATGGAACTCGGCGCCTTCGGCGGCCGCAAGGCGCAGGCGCAGGTGCTGGCTCAGCAGTTACGCGTGACGCAGTCGGACGCCGAGATCGCGGCCATCACCTCGGCCTTCACCAATGACCTGTCAGCCAGGCTCTGGGCGCTGGCCTCGGCGCAGCGCGAGCTGGAGCTCCGGCGCTCCGAGCTGGTCATGCGCCGCCAGTTCCTGGACGAGGAACGGCGTCGTCTGGCCGCTGGCGTCGGTCTTCCGGCCAGCGTCATGCTGGCCGAGGATGACCTGATCGAGTCCGACATCCGGGTGCTGGAGGCGGTCGGTCGCCTGGAGACGGTTCGTCTGTCGCTGGCGCTCGCCGATGGCACCTTGCTCGACGTCCATGGCGTCGACGCCCGACTGCCGGCTGCGCCATGAACACCTGCAACTTCCCCGTTCCCGGATCCGTTCCTCGGGCCGGCGTGGCCGGGCACCTGCGACAGGCTCGATCCTGGTTCGGCGCCTGTGTGCTGGTGCTGGCGACGACGTGCGCCTTCGCGCAGGAGTTCGTCGGTCTCGTCAGGCCAACGGCCGACATCCAGGTCAGCGTGCCTGTGGCCGGGGTCGTGGAGCGCATGCTGGTACGGCCCGGGCAGTGGGTGCGCGAGGGGCAGCCCCTGCTTGAACTCGACAGCACGGCGCAGCAGATCGAGCTGCGGCGTCGTTCGGCCATCCTGCAGGACGAGGCCGAGATCGTGGCCGCTCGCGCGCGGCGCGAGATCGTGGCCGAGATGCAGCGCATGACCGATGCCGTGGCGAGCACCACCACGTCCCTGTCCGTCGAGGAAGTCCTCAAGCAACGGCTGGAGACGCTGGGCGCCCAGGCCCGCGTCGCCCAACTCGAAGGTCAGAAGCGCCGCGAGCGCATCGAGCAGGAGCAGGCGCAAGCCGATGTGGCCCAGCGGGTGCTGCGCGCGCCGGCTTCGGGCCTGGTGGTCGACGCCCCGGCGCAGGTCGGTGAGTGGGTCAAGCCGGGAGATCCGGTCTTGCGCATCGTCGACGCGACCACGGTGGAGTTGCGCTTCAGCCTGCCGGTCGAGGCCATTGCGTCGCTCAAGGTGGGCGGCAAGCTCAGCGCCAGCTTCGAATCGGGCCGCGGCATGACGTCGGCCGAAGGTCAGGTGCAGTTCGTCTCGCCGGTGGCCGATCCGGCCAGCGGGCTGTCGGAAGTGCGTGCGGTGTTCTCGAACCCGCGCGGCGCCCTGCGGCCGGGTCTGAAGGGTATCGTCCGGCTGTCCGGCGCCCAGCAGCGACCGCTTTGACGCTCGAAGGGGCGATCGCGACATGAGCACGACGGCAGCACGTCAGGACAGCCCTGTCCGCACGATCGAGTCCCTGCTGGAACTGCTGGCAGAGCGCGGCGACGAGCCGGATTTCCACGACCGCTACGCGCGCGCCATCGCGGCCGTCTGCCGGGCCGATGTGGCACTGGTGATCGCCGTGGAGCCGCCCGCGCCCCTGCTGCGCGGCACCTTCGGGGCGGAGGAGGACAGCCGGTGGCTGTTCGAGCACCTCCCCCCTGACCTGCTGCCGGGGGCCTCGGCGCAGGGCTATTCCCACGACACGGTGCGCAAACCGGATGGCCTGAGCACGGTGCTGCTGGGGGTCGCACTGCTCGACGACGTGGCCAGCGTGCTCGTCATGGCGTTGCCAGAGCGAGAGCGCGCGCACCTGAAGGAAGCGCTCGTCCGGGCGATGCTGGTCAAGGACATCCGGCCTCGGCGCCCTGGCGCTGCCCGGGCCGGCCCCGGCGCTGCGGGCGACACGGTACTGTCGCTCCCGTCCCCCGGTCAGGACGGCGCGGCGGCTGCGGGGCGCCAGGCCGTGCACGGCATGACGGGGCGAGATGTCCCGGCGCTCGCGTCGGCCGGACCGGGTCAGGGCATGCTGGACCTCCTGAGCGTGGCGGCCGACGTCATGCAGGCGCCCCGATTCAACGAGGCCGCCCTGGCGCTGGTCAACGGGGTCACTTCGCTCTTCCGCTTGCGGCAGGCGGCCTTGGTCTGGCGTCAGGCCGGCCGGGCCGAGCTCGTGACGGTCAGCCACGTCGATCGCTTCGAGAAGACTTCGCGCATGGTGCAGGCCCTGCAGGCGGCGGCCCTGGAGGTGTTGTCCACCGACTCCCGCGTGCGCGCCTGGCGGGTGGCGGATCAGGACGGCGCGGCGGACGCCCTGTTGGCCGGACCGCCCGCGCATCAGATGCTGCTCGGCGCGTTGGTCGATGCCCGCGGCGTCGTCAGCGTGCCGGTGCGCAACCGCTCGGGCTTGGCCGAGGCCGTGCTCGTGTGCGTGCTGGACCAGCGCGAACTGCCGGACGAGGATGTCGACGAACTCACGGCCGTGCTCGACATGGTGCAGCCGGCGCTGGCCAAGGGGCGGCTGGAGCAGTCGTGGTGGGGCCGACGCTGGCGTCTCAAGACCCTCGGCCACCTGGAACTGCTGTTCGGCCCGGGTCACCCCTGGATCAAGGCGGGCGCCGTCGTCGGCAGTGCGGCGGTGCTGTTCATGGCCTTCGGCACCTTGCCCTACCGGATCGAGGCATCGGCGCAGTTGGCCACGGACAGCACGCGGGTCGTGACCGCACCGAACGACGGTCGATTGCTCGATGTCGGCGCCGACATCGGCGACCTGATCCGCAAGGACCAGACCCTGGCGCGGCTGGATGTCGCCGACCTGCGGCAGCAGGAACTCGAGGTCGGCTCCGAGATCCGGCGCTACATGGCCGAGGAGGACAAGGCGCGTGCCGCGGGCTCGTTGGCCGAGGCACAGGTGGCGCGTTTCCGGCGTGAGCAGTCGCAGGCCCGGATCAAGCGGGTGCAGGCGCTGATCGAGCAGGCCGAGGCGAGAGCGCCCTTCGACGGGGTCATCGTCGAGGGCGAGCGGCGCAATCTGCTGGGCTCGACGGTCCGGCGCGGCGACCTGCTGTTCCGTGTGGCGGCGGTGGATGGCCTGTACGTGGTCATGCAGGTGCCGGAGCGCGACATCCGCGACCTGCCGTCGCAGGCGCAGGGCGCCCTGATCCTGCTGACGCAGACCTCGCAGCAGATCCGCTTCCGTGTCACGCACTTCGTGCCGATGGCGCAGGTCAAGGGCGAGGAAGGCAACCAGTTCGTCGTCAAGGCCCAGATCATCGATCCGCCCGAGGCCTGGTGGCGGCCGGGCATGACGGGCTTGGCCAAGATCGACGCCGGGCAGCGCAACGTCGCATGGATTCTGTTCCATCGGCTGTTCGACACCCTGCGTCTGTACTTCTGGTGGTGATGTACGCCGTGTCCGAGGACTGAGCGATGTCAGGTGCCATCTACAGCGATGCCTGGTACAAGATTGCGGGCTCGCGGGTCAGTCTGCTGCCCGGGGTGCGGGTGTCCCGTCAGGTGTACCGCGGCAGGCCGTGGGTCGTGCTGGAGGACGGGTACTCGCACCGCTTCTTTCGCATCACGCCCGAGGCCTACGACTTCATCCGCAGCCTGCACCTCGACATCACGGTCGATGAGGCGTGGCAGGCCTGCATTCGCGAGCACCCTGACCGCGCGCCTGGCCAGGAAGAGGTGGTGCAGTTGCTGTCGCAATTGCATGTGTCGAACCTGCTGTTCTTCGGCGAACGCGGGGACAGCCGTGAGATCGCGCTGCGCGCAGGCAAGACGCGCAAGAAGGAGCTGCGCGCCAAACTGCTGTCCTTCCTGTACTTCCGCGTGCCCATCTGGGACCCGGACGACTTCCTGACGGCGGTCGACCGGGGTCTGCGCCGCGTCCCGGGCTGGTCCTTCGCCGTGGCCTGGGTGCTGGCCATGCTGGTCGGCGCCTACGTGGTGATCACCCACGTCGACTCGATCGCCGATCGCAGCCAGGGCGTGTTCGCCTGGACCAACCTGCCGCTGCTGTACGCTTGCCTGGCCGTCATGAAGATGGTCCACGAGATCTGCCACGGGCTGGTCTGCAAACGCTACGGCGGCGAGGTGCACGCCCTGGGCCTGATGTTCCTGGTCACCACGCCGCTGCCCTATGTCGACACCACGGCGAGCTGGTCGTTCCCCAACCGCTGGCACCGCATGCTGGTCAGCGGTGCGGGCATGTTGGCCGACCTGTTCATGGCCGCGCTGGGTGCCGTCGTGTGGGCCGCCACCGGGCCCGGGATCGTCAACAGCCTGGCCTTCAACGTGATGATGATCGGCTCGATCTCGAGCCTGGTCTTCAACGGCAACCCGTTGCTGCGGTTCGACGCCTACTACGTGCTGGCGGACTGGCTGGACATCCCGAACATGTACCAGCGCGCCCAGCAGTACTGGATGTACCTGGCCGATCGCTATCTGCTGGGCACCCACGGCGCGAAGCCGCCGGTGGACGAGCCGGGCGAGCGTCTGTGGTTCATCGCCTACGCGCCGGTGAGCTTCCTGTACCGGCTCGTCGTCTCGTACGCCGTGGTCATCCTGGTGATGGATCTCTGGTTCGGCCTGGGGGTGCTGGTCTTCGTGATCACGCTGTACATGCTGCTGCTCGGACCGCTGTGGAAAGGCCTGGTCCATCTGGTCGGGCAGCGCGTGCAGGCACACCGCCTGCGTGCTTGGAGCGGGGCCGGGCTCGTTGCAGCCGTCCTGGGCGTGCTGATCTTCGTCGTTCCCTTCCCGCATTCGCTGACGGCGCCCGGCGTGCTGCAGGCCAGCCGCCAGTCGGTGTTGTATGCGCCGATGGACGCGCGGCTGGAGCGGGCGGTGCTGGGCAACGGTCAGCCGGTCAGGCAGGCGGAGTCGCTGATCTGGTTCGACGACACCGCCATCACGCTGGAGATCGAGCAGGTCCGGGCGGAGCTGGACGAACTCGTCGCCTTCCAGCGCATGGCGGTGGCGCAGCGCATGGCCGAGATGCGCGCGCTGCAGGAGCAGACCGATGCCAAGCGCCAGCGGCTGCAGGACCTGAACGACCGGCTGGCGCGCCTGACCGTGCGCGCGCCGCACGACGGTCTGTACGTGGCGCTGGAGGGCAGGGAACGCGTCGGCTCCTGGATCGCCAATGGCACGACGCTCGGGCATGTGCTCGACCCTTCGGCCGGTTTCCAGTTCGTGGCCGTGATCTCCCAGGAGCGGGCGCGGGAGCTGTTCCGGGCCAGGCCCGACCAGGCGGTGCTGCGGCTGGCCGGTCAGGCCGACCGGGACATCGCGGTCGAACAGGTGGTGGTCGTGCCCTATCAGCGCGAGCGTTTGCCGTCGGCGGCGCTGGGTTGGATGGGCGGCGGAGATGTGCCGGTCAAGGCCGGTGACGAGCGGGGTGACCGGGCGGCGGAGGAATTCTTCGAGATCCGCGCCTCGCTCGTCGATCCGGCCGGTGCTGGTGCGCTCGCGCTGCACCATGGGCTGCGCGGAGTGGTCCGCATGGAGCTGCCAGGGCGCACGCTCTACCAGCGCGTGTCCGAATCGCTGCGGCAATTGCTGCAAAAGCGCTACTGGTTCGCATGAGACCGGCTGCGGCAGCGCCTTCGATTGGCTGGCACCCACCGCGGGATCCGACCACCCCGCGACCGGTGTGGCAGGCTTGGCGCGTGCGGCTGGATCTGCTGCGTGGACGCGCCAGACAGGACACCCGGCAGGAGGTGCTGCTGGCGAAATCCGTGGCCCGTGAGCACGCCGACATCGATGAGCCGACACTGTGCGCGCAACTCGTCGATCTCTCGCGCAGGCTGCGGTTCGCCGGCGAGCCCTTCGATGCCGACCTCGTTCGGCGACGCGAGATGCGCGAGATCCGCGCGCGCCTGCTCGGGCTGTGGGCGCTGGGCGCGCATCGCGTGCTCGGCATGCAGCCCCATGACACCCAGCTCGTGGCCGCGCTGGAGATGCACAACGGGCATGTGGTGCAGCTCGCTCCCGGCGAGGGCAAGACCCTGGCCATCGGCATGGCCGCGGCGCTGTACGCCGCGGCGCGGCGACCGTGTCACGTGATCACGGCCAACGACTACCTCGCCAGCCGGGACGCGCAGCTGATGGGGCCGCTGCTCGAGCTCGCAGGCTTGCGGGCTGTGGCCATCACGCCCGAGACCTCTCCCGGCGATTTGGCCGGTGCCTACGCGCACGACGTGGTCTACGCCACGGGCAAGCAACTGCTGGCCGACTTCCTGCGCGACGCGCTGCTGATCGGCTCGGACAAGCGCCCTACGCAGCGGCTGTTGTGGGAGATGCAGCACAAGCCGCACGACCGGCGTCCCGTGGGGCGTGGACTGTGGGCGGCCATCGTCGACGAGGCCGACAGCGTGCTGGTCGACGAGGCGACCACGCCGCTGATCATCTCGTCCGCCGACGACAACCCGATGCTCGTCGAGGCCGTGCTCGCGGGCAAGGAAATCTTCGAGAGCCTGCAGCAGGACGAGGACTATGTCGTCAAGTCCGAGCCGGTGCCGGACGTGCGATTCACCTCGCGAGGCAAGCAGCGCATCGACGAGATGTCCTTCAAGCTGCCTGCCTTCTGGCGCTTCCCGGAGCGCGCCCAGGGCGTCGTGTCGCTGTCGGTCATGGCACGCCATGTCTACAAGCGCGACCGACAGTACCTCGTGGACGAGAACGGGAAGGTGGCCATCGTCGACGAGTCCACCGGCCGCGTCATGGCCGGTCGGTCCTGGAGCCACGGCATCCATCAGGCCATCGAGGCCATGGAGGGGCTGGAACTCAGCAGCCCGCCGAAGACCGTGGCCCGCATGACCTTCCAGAGCTTCTTCATCCGCTACCACCGCCTGTGCGGCGCCAGCGGCACACTGCAGGGCATCCACGCCGAATTGCGCAAGACCTACGGCGTGAACGTGGTGCCCATCGACCCCCGGGTGCCGAGCCAGTTGCGTGACGACGGGCTGCGCGTCTTCCTCGACCCCGAGGCGCGTTTCCGGGCAGTGGTCGACGAGATCCTGGCCAGCCAGCGGTCGGGCACGCCGGTGCTGGTGGGCACGCGCAAGATCGCCGACACCGAGCGCCTGTCGCAGGCGCTGCGCGAGGCAAACGTCGAACACCACGTCCTCAATGCCAAGCACCATGCGCTGGAGGCGGAGATCGTCCGCCGTGCCGGCGCGCGCGGGTCGGTCACGGTGTCGACCAACATGGCCGGCCGTGGCACCGACATCCTGCTGGACGACGACGTGCCGGCGCTGGGCGGCCTTCGCGTGCTGATGTACGAGCCCCATGACGCGCGCCGGGTGGAGCGACAGTTGTCCGGGCGTGCGGGCCGGCAGGGCGCGCCGGGTTCGTTCGTCGGCTTCGCCTGCCTGAAGGACGAGACCCTGGTCCGGGCGCTGGGCGTCCTGTATGCGCGTGCCGTGCTGGTGTTGGCGCCGTTGTTGATCCAGCCCTGGGCGGCGCGGCTGGCGATCGCGCTGTCGCAGGCCTTGCACCAGTCCAAGGCGGCGGCACAGCGCCGCCGTCTGGCCGAGCGCGAGGAGAAGGTCGCCGGTCAATTGTCTTTTTCCGATTGAATGTCTGCGGGAGTTCGAAATGCCCCTTGTCAAGATCAACGGTGTGACCTATGACGTCGACGCGATCAGCGAGGAGGTCAAGGGACACCTGCGCGCGCTGTCGTTCATCGACGCCGAACTCGACCGCATCGGTATGCAGCTGAGTGTTCTGCGCATCTCACGTGAGGAGGTCGGGCGGCGGCTCGATCTGGCCCTGACGCGACAGGAGCTCAACCGGCCTGACGCGCCGGTGCCCGCTGTCGCCGAGGCGCCGGGGGGCGGGTCGGCATGATCGCCACCTTCGACACCCAGCCCCCGCCCGACATCCCCGAGGTGTCGGACTGGCTGGAGCGTGTGCGTCGCGATCAGGGCCTGGCTGCAGCGCAGGAGGCCGTCTTCCGGCTGGCGCGGCGCTATCCGGACCAGGCGGAACTGCAGGCGCTGGCGCTGTGGCACCGGCCGCAGTGGTGGCAGCCGCTGGAGTTCGGTGCGATCCGACTGGAACGGCGCTCGCCCGAGCATTTCGATTTTGTCTGGTCCGTCCTGCTGGACCGGGACTTTTCCCGTCGGCTCAAGCACGTGCCCCAGGCCTTTACACCGAGGGATCTGCTGCACGTGCTGACGCGTGACCATGCGGGGCTGATCCCGGAGCGCCGCGCCGTGCAATGGGTCGTCGTCCGCGACGGGCAGCCGATCGGTCTGTCGATGTTTGTCAACGTCAACTTCCAGAACCGCGTGGCCGAGCAGATCATGGGCATCCTGCCTGGGCACGACACGGCCTTCGCGGTGGGCGACGCCTATCTGGCCAGTCTGTCGTTCGCCTTCAATACCCTGGGCTTGAACAAGGTGCAGGGGATGATCTATCGAAGCAACGTCGTGGTGGCGGAATTGCAGGAGCGTTTCGGTTTCCGCCGCGAAGGGGTCCTGAGGCAGGCCGTCTGGATCGAGGAGGAGCAGCGCTACGAGGACATCGTCCAGATCGCGCTGCTGCGCGAGGAATTCGACCGCAATCGGGTCACGCAGCGCTATATCTCGCGGCAGCGCCGCAGTGCATTCCTCATGGATCGCAACGACTGGCCTCGCAAGCCCCTGGCATCACTTCCGGGATGAAGCGCGCCAGGTAGCTGAGCCGCAGGTCGTGTGAGATCACGATGCGCTGGGTCGAGCCCTCGTGGACGACACTGTGCGGGTAGGGCCCGCCGTCCTTGAAGGCCAGCAGCTTCAACGGCTCCCAGGTACGGGTCTGGTCGCCGACGGTGATCCGGCATGCCGGGTCGCACTGCAGGCCCAGGTGCACGCGCATGAAGTCCGGTATCCAGCCACGGTGCGGGTTGATCACCGAACCGGGGATCAGGCGGCTGACGAACACGTTGCGCAGCGCGCCTTGGGACTCGAGCGGGCCGATCACGCTGGACGTCACGGGCAAGCGCTTGCGGTAGGCCGTCACCAGCGGTGATATGTTGATCTCGAGACTCCGCTTGGACAGCTCGATGTATTCGCCCTCGAAGACCGACAGAGGGAAGGTGTCCCAGGTGTTGTTGTAAAGGTTGCCGTACTTCGGATAGGGCATGAAGGGCTGGTGCCGCTCGACGAAGTCCAGGATCTCGTCGCGGATGCGCTCGGCCTTCTTGAGCACTTCGTTGCACCAGGGCACGCGGTGCAACTGGTCGTCCCAGAAAGGGGGTTCGTCGACCTGGGTCTTCATCCTGTCCACTCGTCTCTCCAAAGGCCTACCTACCAATACAGGATCAACTGCTGGCCGTCCACGATGCCGTGGCCCTGCCACATGATCCGCGGCAGATCCTGCGCCTGAGGGTGCAGGACGGCCTGATGCGTGACCAGGCCGTCGTGCACGAGCATGCGTCCGAGCTCGTAGGCATGGAAGTGCCGCTGTCCGTCGACCCAGAAGTGGATCCCGGCGCCAGCAGGCAGGGACAGCGGCAGCGTGAATGTGAACACCTGCGCTGCCGAGGGCCGCAGTTCGGGGAAGACCTCCCGGAACTGGAGGTCTCGGTGGATGCTCGCAACCTCGTGCGAGAAGGCCGGGTGCGGCAGATGGATGTGGAAGCCGGGCAGGGCTGCGCGCGCTTCGTCGTAACAGCTTGCCAGGCCCAGCCGGGAGGCCAGGACCTGCCGGCCGGTGTCGAGCAGGTCGGCAAAGTGCGCCCGCAGCAGGTCGTTGTAGTGCCGGCGCAGGCCCTGGCTGCGGTAGAGACTGGGCGCCTTCGAGGTTCGGTCGCGCGGGACCGCATCCAGATAGGCCGCCAGGCCCAGTGTGTGGAAAGGGTAGTGCGGATGACGCGGTGTCCAGTGGTCCCGAAGACCGAGCACCCGGGAAGCCCAGCGGTGGCAGGTGTGCGCATCCGCGACGTCGAAGGTCTGCGCCAGGCCCGAGGCGACCACCTCACGGCCGGGTGGGGATGTCGCGGCGGGTGCGTCGGTCTGCGGGGTCATGCCGTCGGGTCTGCGTCATGCCGGCAGGGTGGTGCCTGATCGATCCGGGCCGGGGGTGCCAGGGCCCCAAGGCAGCGCGCGCCCGTGTGGGCGCGCGCGTGCAGGGCTCCGGCGTATGCCGGGAAGATCAGTTCAGGGTCGGCGCTGCGGGGGTGGCGCGCTGTTCCTTCAGCTGCATCAGCCGCTCGATCTGGGCCAGGGACACCAGGTGCGCGTACACGGCCGGCAGGAAGCGCTTCTCGCGCAGCTCGAGGAAGCGGTCGTTCGAGAGGTTGTTCAGACGCTCTTCGTTGACCACGTAGCAGCCGGTGATGTTCCGGGCCTGCTCGCCCTGGCGCACGCGCATGTTCAGCGGCGTGAACAGGTTGTGCTCGGCGAAGTACTTGCAGAAGCCGCGCGTGAACACGTCCATCTGCTGCAGCTCGCCCAGGTAGCGCTTGACGTTCTCGATGGCCTGCGAGGGCTCGCCGTTCTCGTCGAACAGCGGCACGCCGTCAACCTTGTTGACCAAGGCGCTGCCCTCGTCGATGCACACCGTGAACTGCCCTTCCTGGCCGGTGCTGGCCAGCGCGAAGGGGTAGCGGCGGATGATGGCCGGCACATACGAGGCCTGCCACTTGCCCTGGGCGTCCACGAAGAGGTTCTCGCCTTGCTCCAGACCCATCAGCGCCACCGGACGGAACTCGTCCTGCGCCTTGTCCTCGAGGAAGACCACGGGATAGATGGCCGACGCGCGCGCAAACTCATGCACCATCACCGAGGCGATGTGGAACTGCGATGCGAAGCCGAAGCCTTCGATCTGCTTGATGCGGGTGCCCGCGTGCCTGCCCTTGTTGACCGGAACCAGTTGCTGGAACATGTATTGACCTCTGAGATTGAAAGGGCCGACGGGCCCTCCCGGCGGCCTTGCGCTCCTCGAACGCGTTGTGGGGACGGCGTGACCCAAGCGGGCTCATGTCACCACAATATCCGTATTTTGCTCGTTTTTTGGGGGGCTGAAGCCGGTCAATCCTGACAAAGTTGTGTCCGGATCTGTCATTCCCGCGCGCATCAGGGTGGCCGCCCACCGTCGTCACATGGCTGTACGGCCGGCATGGCAACATCTCCCCATGGAAAGGCTGGATTCCGCCGATGCGCGGGCGGCGCCAGACACGGTCGGCCGGGCCGGCGTGGCCTGGCCTGCGGGTCCTGGCGGGATCCCTCGAGTCTTGCGTTGGAGTGGATGTGACGACGATTGCATTGCTGGAGGACGAGATCGACCTGCGCGAGGAACTCGCCGACTTTCTGGAAGGGCGTGGGCATCGCGTACTGCAAGCGGGCTCGCTGGCGGAGTTCGCGCCGCTCGCCGCGCAGGTGAGGGTTGCGGTTCTGGACGTGATGTTGTCTGACGGCAGCGGGTTCACGGCGCTGGAGCAGGTCCGGCGGGCGTCGCGTCGCTCGGGTGTGATCATGCTGACCGCCCTGGGCGGTTCGGCGGATCGGGTGGCGGGCTTGAAGCGCGGTGCCGACCATTACCTGGTCAAGCCGGTGGGCTTGCTCGAACTGGAGGCCGTGATCGATGCCCTGCTGCGCCGTGTGGGCCGCGAGTGGGTGTTCGACGTCGACCGCGGTACCTTGCTCGACCCCGCCTGCGAAGTCATCGAGCTCACCGATCAGGAGGTCGTGCTCGTCGGTTTGCTGGCTCGAGCAAGGGGGCACCCAGTGGCACGCCGGCACATCGTCGAGGCCTTGGGCCAGGATTGGTTGACCTATGACCTGCGCCGCCTAGACACCCTGGTCAGCCGCCTGCGCGCACGCTGGCTGCGCAAGACCGGGCGTGAGTTGCCGCTGCGTACCTTGCATCGTGAGGGTTACGAGTTTGCCGAGTTCCTCGAGGAAGCCTGATCCTCGGCGATCCGTGATGCGTGCCCGCTGGCCGCCGGTGGGCGCTGAGAGAGCGGCGCTCGACCGATGGGGACACCCGGCAGCCGCAGGCGTGCGACCGTACCCCCGGTGAGCGGGAATTCGATCGACAGGTGCCCGCCCTGAGCCTCGAGCATCTTGCGCGACAGCAGCAGGCCGGTGCCTGTGCCGGGTTGGATAGATGCAGGCTGCCCCCTGAAGGGCTCGACAAGGAGGTGTCGGCGGTCGTCGAGCGGGATCCCGGGCCCGTCGTCCGAGACCTCGATCACCAAGCCGTCCGTGGACCGGCGACCTTCCGCGTGTGCACGAATCGTCACTGTCGTGCCCTTCGGTGTGTACTTGACGGCGTTGTCCACGAGGTTTGCCAGGGCGAGCCGGGTGAGTTCCGGATCGCAATGAAACGTCTGCGGTGCTGCAGACATCTGGATGTCGAACCGGTGTTCGTCCGACAAGAGCTTCGCCGACGCGGTGGCTTCCTGCACCAACTCGGCGACATGGCATTCCTTCAGTTGCGGGCCGCTTCGTTCGTCGGGAGCTGGTCCGGTGTAGAGATGTCGGTCGAGTAGCGCTTTGATGCGTCGGGCTGCCAGGAGGATCTTGTCAACCCTCGGACTGGCGCTGCGGGGAAGCGGGGGGCTTGCCAGTGCCAGGTTGTGCGCGCACGCGTCGATCACTGCCAGTGGGGTGCGCATCTGGTGCGACACCGTGGCGAAGAATTCATGCTGCTGCTCACGCAGACGGCGCTCCAGCGCCAGCGAGCCCTGCACCTGATGCATGGCGGCCGCAATGTCCGCCGTGCGCTCGCTCACCCTGGATTCCAACTCGCGCGCCGTGCGTCGGGACTCGGCCAGGGCTTGCGCCTGGAGCCGGTGCGCGTCTTCCAGCAAGGCCTGGTGGCGCCGGCTGACCGCGAAATTGAGGGTCAGCAGGTAGAGCACCAGGCCGATGTAATAGCCATGATCGAACAGCGGGTGAGGCGGGAGCAGGGCGAGGTTTCGACCCAGCCGAGCGCCGACGGCGAGGATCATCGGGCACATGGCCACCAGCATGAGCCGTGCATCTGCCGAACCACGCCAGGACTGAACTCCGAGAAGGACGATCATCAGCGGAACGGTCAGCAGATGGACGATGCTGAAGAGCGGGCGGGCCCAGGGCGCTTCCAGCATCTGGTCGGCCGTCACCATCGTTGCGGCGAACAGCCACAGCCCGACCAGCATCGCTCGTGCCCAGTGCCGGCCACCGGGCCCTGCGAGTCCCGTGTATCTCAGGACGAACAGGAAAGCCGCCGGCATCGCCAGCATCCACGAGGACACCACCAGCGCGTCATTCAGCAGGGGATGGCGGTCGAGCAGATAGTGGTAGGCGAAGCCCTCCAGAGACAGCACGCTCAGGAAACTGAGTCCGACGAAGAGCGCGAACAGGCCATGCGGCGTGTCGCGCGTGGCCTGGAAGAACCAGAGGTTGCTCAGGATCAGCACCAGGTGCACCGCCAGTACCACCCCCCAGAGCAGCTGCTCGGTGGATGCAGCCTGCGCATAGCGCGCCGGATCCCAGAGCACGACGGCGAAGTTCTGGGCGTTCCTGCCCTGCAGACGCAGGTAGAAGGTCTGTTCCTCGTCAGCCGAGACAGTCACCCGGTAGGCGATGTTGCGCGCGGGCAGGTCCCGCAACGTCAGGGGATGGCGGTCGCCCGCCAGGCGTCCCTGGAGCCTCCCCGCTGCGTCCGGCCAGTACAGCGTGGCTTCGTCGATGGGCGGGAACTGCAGCTCCAGCAGCCGCTCGCCAGCGATTGGCTCGGCGACCTCGGCGCGCGGCAGGGTCAAGCGCAGCCATGCCGCGCCGCGCAGGTAGCCCAGCGAAGGCGCGCCCTTCAGGGCTTCGAAACGTGTGCGGACGTCCGGTCGGCCCAGATCTTCGACGCCGAGCACCGCCTCCCTGTCATGCAGCACCTCCCAGCCGCGGTCCAGGACGACGCGCCCGCCGTCCTGAGCCGACCACCCCGGCAGCGGCAGGCAGACCGCCAGAGCCCAAAGGAGGAGGGCGGCGGCCAGCTGGATCTTCGGGTGTGGGCTTGTCGACATGCGCGCGGGCGTCTGGCGTTCGAAGGGATCCATGCGCACGCGGTGTCATGCCATCGAGACACGCCACGCGCGAGCCGCGCCCGCGTGCGGCAACGTGCTGATCGGATTCGATGGTGTATGGGAGGTTGGGCCCGTTCGCGCCGAAGCTTGACGTCTGCTGTCTCGGCGCTTCGGGTGGGCAGGTGGAGGTCCTGACGGACTCGAACGCGGGCCGCTTCACGTCCGTCGTTTCCCGAACCCAGTCGATGCGACGCGAGCTCGATTTCTAACATTTTCTGTCACGAAGGTGCGCGACAAAGAATCCATAAGGTAGATTCCATGGCTGTTTTGGTGTTCGAGGCTTGGCCTCGAACGTTTCGAGCCACGGTCGTGAGGGCGGCGATCGCCCCGACTGTGGCGGTCGGGTCAGGCGACTCGACGACAAACTGAGGAGTCTCCAGGATGTTCCAGCAATTGGTCCCCGTGAACCGGGCGCGTCACGCGGGCACGAAGATCAGGCAGATCGAGGGTTTCGGCTTCGCCTCGCGCTTCCACATCGCCTCGGTCATGGTGCACGAGTTCGCGCGCGCCGCGGCCATCTACCCGGTCGTCTTCCTCGAGGACAAGGCCCAGGACGAGTTCCGTCCGGTGGCGCTGATGGGCCTGGACGAGGGCGAGAACCTGTTTGTCGACGCCGCCGGCAAGTGGCAGGCGTCCTACGTGCCGGCCATCATCCGCCGCTACCCCTTCGCGCTGGCCAGCACCGGCCAGGAGGGCCAGTACACCGTCTGCATCGACGAGGGCAGCGCGCTCGTCAACGACAGCGAGGGCGTGCCGCTGTTCAAGGAGGACGGCGAGCCCTCCGAGGCGATCGAGAACGTCAAGCGCTACCTGGGCGAGCTGCAGCAGATGGATGTCTTCACGCGCGCCTTCTGCAAGTACTTCGCCGAGCACAACCTGTTCACGCCGCTGAACATGCGCGTGCGCCAGGGCGACTCGGCCAAGAACATCAGCGGCTGCTACGTCGTTAACGAGGAGCGCCTGAACAACCTCTCGAACGAGCGCTTCCTCGAGATGCGCGAGCGCCGCTACCTGCCTGCCGTGTACGCGCACCTCGTCTCGCTGGCGCAGATCGAGCGCCTGATGACGCTGAAGGAAGAGCGTGCCGCGGGCCAGAAGGCGCTGAACTGACGTCGCCGCCGCACCGACAGGCTCCCCTGACGCCCGGTCCGGTCGAACCGCATGCGCCGATCCAAGGCTGCTGACACACAGCCGCGCATGTCGCGGCTGCTGCAGAAGCTGCTGCGCACGACCTTCCAGGTCGAGCCGCTGGAGCAGCGCATCCTGCTGTCGGCCGACCCGCTGGGCGCCACCGCACAGGCGCTGGCGCTGCGCGACGGGGAGCACGTGCTCTACGACAACGGGCTGCGCGCCGCGGCCGAGCTCGACGCGCTCGATCGCGCCGCGCACGCCGGCGAGGCCGCGCTGCCCGCGGTCGAGCCCGCGCCGGCGGCCGAGCCCCCGTTCGCGGTGGACGCCAGCGCCTTCGACGCGGCGCTGTCCGAGACGCGTGCCGCCTTCATGGATTCGGCGCTCGCGCTGGCCGACCCCGGGTACGGGCGCTTCATCGACGGCGTGCTGTCGGTGCAGGTGTTGCAGGCGGAGGGCGACAGCGCATCCTCGCCGTTGCGCGATGCCCCTCTCGCCGGGCCCTGGATCGCCGCTGGGGCTGCTGACGCAGATGCTCCAGCCACTGCGCCGCAGGACGGCGCCCCGGCGCCGAGTTCCCGGGATGGAGAACTCCATCTCGACGTCGGCCTGTTCGACACCGCCCGTCTCGCACGCGAGGTCAGCAGCCTGGATTTGCGCATCCTGGTCGTCGGCGCAGGCGCCACGCTGGCAGGCAGCGGCACTGTCGCAAACCCCACGCGAGTGGAGGGCACGCTCGCACCGGGTTACTCGCCCGGCCTGATCTCGTACCAGAACGGGTTGACGCTGACGGACGTCACGCGCACCGTCATCGAACTGGGCGGCACCGCCCCGGCCACCTTGGCCGATCACGGCACAGGCGCCTTCCACGACCGCATCGACGTCACCGGGCTGGCCGCGCTGGACGGCACGCTCGACATCGAGCTGGTCAACGAGTTCAAGCCCAAGGCCGGCGACGAGTTCGTGGTGCTCAGCTACAGCGCCATCCAGGGGCGCTTCGACGCCGTGGAAGGCCTGTTCGGTCTGCACGGCAACGTCTGGTTCGACCTCGTCCAGACGGGCGACGCCACCACCGCCGGCCAGCTCAAGCTCGTCGCGCGCGACCTGCTGCCCGGCACGGGCGAAGCCTTGCCGCTGTCGCAGCTCTCGGGTTCCTTGGGCGTCCTCGACAAGTTCGGCCAACTGCTCAACGCCGACTACTTCCTGCCCGGCAGCCTGCCCGCGATCGATTTCAGCGCCGACTTGAACGTCGGTGGCTTCGACATCGACAACGGCGCCTTCCGCCTGTCCTGGGATGGCGCGCGCGAGCGCGCGCTGCTCCAGGTCAACGGGGCTGTCGACGTCGGCCCGGTCGCGCTCTCCGGGGCGGTCACCCTGGCCCTGCCGACGGGCGGCGGTGGGGCGGTCGAGGTTTCCATCGACGAGGGCGCCTTTGCGTTGTCCGCAGGCGGCGCCAAGCTCTCTGTCGCGGGCATCGACGGCGGCTTCGTGCTGTCTTCGGCCGGTACCGCTGGCGTGCTGCGCGTGGGCAGTCTGGCGCTGACGGACGGTTCGGGTGCGCCGCTGGCGGGGATCGACCTGTCGGGTGTGCGGGATGTGCACGTGGGTTTCAACACCACGGGACGCTCGGTGGTGGGCAGCCTGCCGGGGTTTGCCTTCGACTACAGCGCGCAGGAGCACCACGACTTCTTCGCGGTGGATGCGGACCTGGACCTCGAGCTGACGGTGGGTCCTGTGGCCTACACGCTGTCGGGGCGCTTCGGGCTGGGCGACACGGACTTCGAGGTTGACGGCACGGCCGCGCGCGGTCTGATGCTGTCGGTCAAGGACGCCTCCACGGCGCTGTCGGCCGCGGGCGTGAAGCTCGGGCTCGGCGGCCTGCAGGGCGGGGCGGTGCTGGGCACGGTGCGCGGGCAGTTCGGCGCGATCGGCAACGTCAAGGTCGGCAGCGTGGCGCTGACGCGCGACGACGGCAGCGATCTGATCCCCGGGCTGAGCATGCTGCCGCTGGACCTGCCGTTCAGCTTCAACACCTTCGACTTCACCGAGAGCAACAAGCCCGCGTTCGCGTGGCCGAAGTTCGACCTGTCGGCGCTGTCCTTCCCCTACCTGGACCTGAGCCTGCCGGACCTGCCGAGCTTCAACCTGCCCAGCCTGGGCTCGTTCGGGCCGGGCATCGACTGGAGCAGCCTGAGCCTGCCGCAGCTGGGCGCGCTGCTGCCGAGTTTCGGGATGAAGCTGCCGGGCTTCGAGCTGAAGCTGCCCAACCTGAGCCTGCCCAGCCTGGCCGGCGACGGCACAGGCCTGGGGCTGGACTGGCCCAATCTGAGCCTGGCGCAGTTCGTGTTCAGCCTGCCGCGGCTGAACCTGCCTGGGCTGACGCCTGACTACTCTTACCTGCTGGAGAAGTTCAACAACTTCGGCTGGGGCACTGCGCTGCCTACGGGCTGGGGCACGCTGGACCTGTCGGCGCTGCTGACGGACCTGAAGACGCGCATCGACGCGGGCAGCCTGCCGGGGCTGAGCCTGACGCTGCCCGACCTGTCGGGCCTGAGCCTGGGCGGCGCGTCGCTGAGCACGCTGAAGCTGGGGGACCTGAAGGCCCGGCTGCCGTCGGTGGACCTGGACTGGGCCGCGCTGAGCCTGCCCGAGCTGCTGCTGTCGCTGCCGCGGCTGAACCTGCCGGGCGTGTCGCTGAACTTCGACTTCGGCACGCTGCTGCCGGGCTGGCCGGACGTGTCGCTGTCGGGGCTGGCGGAGTATTTCCGCACGGGCGCGGGCAAGAGCAGCCCGGTGGCCGGGCTGGCGCTGGACATCGACTGGAGCAAGCTGTCGCTGCCGGAGCTGGTCTACAACCTCAGCCGCCTGGAGCTGCCGGCGCTGGACTTGAAGCTCATGGGCATCAGGCTGCCCAGCCTGCCCAAGCTGCCGTTCGACTTCACGCTGGGGCTGCCCGAGCTGAGGCTGTCGAAGCTGGCGTCGTATTTCGCGGGCCTGGGCGGGCCGAACGCGGCAGCGCTGGCGGCCATCGACTGGAACGCGCTGACGCTGCCGCAGCTGGTGTTCACGCTGCCGCGGCTGAACCTGCCGGGGCTGGACCTGAACCTGTCGGGCCTGCTCGAGGCCAACGGTATCAACTGGCCCGACTTCAAGCTGTCCACGCTGGCCGGCGCGAGCAGCGGCGTGGGCTCTGGCATCGACTGGCCCAACCTCGCGCTGCCCGACCTGGTGGGCCAACTGCGCGGGCTGAACCTGCCGGGCCTGGACATCACGCTGCCCACGAGCTGGGGCACGCTGTCGGGCAAGAAGCTGGCGGACCTGGGCGCGCTGTTTCCCGACGTGAAGCTGGACTGGCCGAACCTGACGCTGCCCGAGCTGGTGTTCGCGCTGCCGCGGCTGAACGTCTCAGGGCTGGGCGTGAACATCAACTACGGCCAGTTGCTGCCGCAGTGGCCCAACGTCAGCCTGCCCAACCTCAAGGCCTGGTTCGCCAGCGCGGGCCGCGCCGACGCGCCCGGGCGCATCGACTGGGGCGCGCTGAGCCTGCCGGAGCTGGTGCTCAACCTGCCGCGGCTGAACCTGCCGGGGCTGAACCTCGAGCTGCTGGGCCTGCGCCTGCCCGAGCTGCCCTTCGTGGGCGTGCTGATGGACAAGCTGCCCTTCGAGCTCGACCTGGCCAAGGGCGGTTTCAGCATCTCGGGCGCGCTGGACATCACGCTGGGCGACAACCTCAAGCTCAGCGGCAACTTCGGCTTCGACCGCAACAACCAGCGGATCATCGTGCTGGCGCAGGACGCCACGACGATCCTGGGCGCGGGCGGGTTCGAGGTGGGCGCCACCGGCGCCGACATCGGCCTGGTGATCGACGCCTCGGGCCTGGCCTTCGAGGCCGTGGGCGAGCTCTACGCCGACCTGGGCGGCGCGGTCGAGCTCGGGGCCGACGAGGCCACGATCTTCTACAACAGCACGGGCAAGAGCTGGACGGGCCAGACGCTGACGATCGGCACCGTCTCGCACACCTTCGGCGCGCTCGGTGCGGGTGACCTGCGCGGCGCCACGCTCACCGGCGCGAGCCTGCGCGTGGGTGACTTCATCCAGGCCAGCGGCAACCTGGCGGTGCGCGACGGCACGCAGACGCTGAAGGTGCTCGAGCCGGGCACGGGCGGCGCGGCAGCGAGCACGAGCGACGTCAGCGCCAAGGTGCTGAGTTTTGGCGGGTCGAACCTGAGCGCCTTTGCTGGGGTGGGCGAGGGCGCGGACCGCACGGGCCTGGAGATCAGCAAGCTGAACCTGGCGCTGGTGCTGGCCAGCGACGCGGCCGACGCGACCCGGCGCTGGATGGCGCTGCAGGCGGTGGTGCCCACCGACGGGGTGGTGTCGGTGCGGGGCGTGCCGGAGCTGACGCTGCAGGCCTCGAACCTGAAGCTGGAGGTCACGCGCGCGGCCGGCGACAGCAGCCTGGTGGACTTCGCGCTCACGCCGGTGACGGTGGCCACCGGGAGCGGCTCGATCCAGATCGCCTACGCGGCCTCGGCCGGGCCGGTGCTGCGCGCGGCCGGCCTGCTGACGCTGGGCGTGGGGGGCTTCTTCCGCGTGCAGGGGAACTTTGCGTTCGAGCGCACCACCGCCGAGCTCGCGCTGTCGGACGGCAGCACGGTCGACGCGAACGTGCTGACGCTGGGCGGCAAGGAGATCTCGGCCTTTGCCGGGCTCAATGGCGGCGCGAGCAACGCACTCGGGCTGAACCTGCAGAAGGCGGACTTCGCGCTGGCCATCATGAGCGACCGCGCCAACGCGGCGCGCAAGTGGATGGCGCTGCAGAGCGACGTCAGCTCGGCGGCCTTCGTGGGCGTGGACGGGCTGACGGTGCAGGCGCAGAGCCTGCAGCTGGCGATCAACCGCAACCTGGCCACCACCGGCGGCACGCAGGCGCAGCCGGCGCTCGAGCACGAGACCATCCTGCGCCTGGACACCGACCTGGCCGAGGGCACGCTGCACCTGGCGCTGGGCGCGCAGCAGGCGGCGCTGGCGCTGACGGCCACGCGCAGCAACGAGTCGATCCGCAACGAGCTGCGGCGCAAGCTGGAGCAGATGCTGGTGGGCGCAGGCCGCACCCAGGCCGACGTGGACGGCGCCGTCGACGTGACCGGCACGCGCGAGGACGGCTACACCATCGTCTTCGGCGGCGCGCTGGCCGGCAGCGACTACTCCACGCTGACGGTGCGCGCCGAGCCCGCGACGGTGAGCGCCGGCTCGAGCGAGCGCGTGGCGGGGCAGGCCGCGCGCAACAACGTCACGCTCACGCCGCTGCAGCAGAACAGCCGCCTGCAGATGACGCTGGCGGCAGCCTCGGGCACGCTGCGTTTCAGCCTGGGCGGGCAGACGGCCGAGGTGGCGCTGGCCGCCGCCGACACCGACGCGGCGCTGGCGCAGAAGATCGACACGGCGCTGGAGTCGCTGCCCGGCGTGGGCGCGAGCGTGGTCACGGTCACGGGCACGCGCGCGGCAGGCTACGTGCTGGAGTTCGGCGGCACGCGCGCGGGCCAGGACTACAGCGCGCTGGCGGTGAGCCTGCAGCAGCCGGCGCTGGCGCTGCAGGTCACGGGCGTGCAGGAAGGCCGCACGGTCCAGACCGGCAGCACGAGCAGCGGCAGCAATGTGCGCGAGCGCCAGGTCATCTCCTTCAGCGACGCCACGGCCAAGACCAGCGTGCGCTACAGCCTGGGCTACGGCGCCAAGACCACCGGCCTGATCGACTTCTCCACGTCCAGCCCGACGCAGAACCGCACGACGCTGCAGGCGGCGCTGGACACGATGTTGGGCGCAGGCCGCGCCACTGTCAGCTTCGACCAGAGCTCCACCGCGGCCGCACCGCGCTACTTCGTCGATTTCACCGGCGACTTGGCCTTCAAGGACGTGCCGCCGTTCACCGTGGCCAGCCAGAACCGCGTGACGGTGCAGGTCAGCACGTCGCAGCAGGGCCAGGCCAAGACGGTGACGCCGGTGCTGCAGAAGACGGCGGCGCAACAGCGCGTTCAGGCGCCGGCCGGGGCGCAGGGCACGTTCACGATCAGCCTGGACGTGGGCGGCGGGCGGGTGACGACGGCGGCGCTGAGCTTGGCGAGCACGGCCGCACAGGTGCAGGCCGCGCTGCGCTCAGCCACCGGCACCGCTGGCGCGGACATCACGGTCACGGGCAGCGCAGGCGACTGGACGCTGACCTTCGACGGCGCGCTCGCCGGCAGCGCGGTTGCCCCGGTGCAGGTGACGGCGCAGCCGGCGCCGGCGCGCGTGGACCTGGCGGTGCTGCAGCGCGGCGAGACGCGCACGCAGACGACGACGGTCACGACGCCGGCGGTGGACGAGGTGCAGCGGGTGACGGTCAGCGGCGAGGGCGGCAGCTTCACGCTCGCGCTCGCGCACGAGGGCCAGACCTACACGACGGCCGCGCTGGCGCTGGACGCCACGGCCGCGCAGGTGCAGCAGGCGCTGAGCCAGGCCTTGAGCGCGGGTGGGCTCGCCGGGGCGACGGTGGCCGTGACGCCGCCCGAGGCGGGCGTCTACGACATCAGCTTCGGCGGCAGCCTGGGCGGGCGCGATCTGGCGCTGCTGCAGGTCAGCGGCATCGCCGCGCAAGGCAGCGCCACGCTGACGGTGGTGCAGCCAGGCGCCACGGTGGCGCAGCCCGACCGCGTACTGGACGCCGACGCGAACCTGGTGGTGGACTTCGGGGTCAAGCCGCTGGACGTGCTGGTGGCGGCCGATGCGCACTACACGCTCGACATCGACGGCGCGCTGGGCAAGCTCACGCGCGCGGCCGGTACGCTGACGCTGGACGTCTTCGGCTTCCTGCAGGTGGCGGGCGGGTTTGCGGTGGAGAAGTCCACCGACACGGTGGTGGACAGCACCGGCCGCAGCGTGCAGGTGGACAAGCTGACGGTGGGCGGCGGCGGCGTGAGCGCCTTCGCCGGCATCGACGGCGGCACCCCGCAGGCGCTGGGCCTGCAGGTGCAGGAGCTGGACTTCGGGCTGGCGCTGTACACCGAGCGCAACCCCGCGGCGGGCAAGACGGCGCAGCAGTGGAGCGCGCTGAGCGCCACGGCCACCTCGGCGGCGCTGGTGGGGGTGGACACGGTCACGGCCACGGGCGAGGCGCTGCAGGTGCGGATCAACCGCGCCGCGGCCGACGGCACGGTGCTGGACTTCGCCGGAGCGAACAAGAAGACCTTGTCCACCGGCCCGGGCACGAGCATCACGCTGGACATGGACGGCGCCGACGGGGCGCTGAAGGTAGCGGCGGGAACGCTGAAGTTCGGGCTGTTCGGCAGCACGCTCGAGGGCCGGGTGACGGCGCGCCAGACCTCGGCCCACCCCGACCGGCTGGAGCTGACGCTGGAAGACGGGGCCTTCGCGCTCGTGGCCGGCGGGGTGAAGCTCGCGGCCAGCGACATCGAGGGCGCGCTGCTGTTGGAAGCCGACGGCTCGGCCGGCGTGCTGCGCGTGGGCAGCCTCGAGCTGACGCAGGAAGACGGCACCGCGCTGCAAGGCCTGGACGTGGCCGCGATCCGCAGCGCGCACCTGGGCTTCAACACCACCGGGCGCGCGGTGGACACCCAGGTCGGTGCCTTCGCCTTCGACTACAGCGCGGCCCAGCACCACGACTTCTTCTCGGTCTCGGCCGACCTGGACCTGGGCCTGTCTTTCGGTGGGGTGAGCTACGAGCTCGGCGGACGCTTCGGCATCAGCCGCGAGCAGATGACCATCCTGAAGGACCAGCCGCAGGCGGGCTGGGTGCTGTCGGCCTTCGACGCGCACACGGCGTTGACGGTGGGTTCGCCCCCGGGCGGCGCGAAGCTGGCCTTGAAGGGCCTGCAGGGTGGCGTGATCGTGGCCCAGGTCAACGGCAAGACCGGGTTCTCGGGCTCGCTGCAGGTGGGCGAGGTGGCGCTGACCAAAGCCGACGGCGTGACGCCGCTGGTGATGGACCTGGAACTGCGCCTGCGCGACCTGCCCTTCAACTTCAACACCTTCGACTTGAGCGGGCTGACGCCCGCGCTGGACCTGCCCGAGATCGATCTCTCGCTGGGCTCCTTCCCCTTCCTGGACCTGAGCCTGCCGGAACTGCCCAGCTTCAACCTGCCAGGGCTGGGAGCGCTGGATCTCGGCATCGACTGGGGCAGCCTGACGCTGCCCGAGCTCGGGTTGACGCTGCTGAGCCTGCCCGGCCTGGACCTGAGCCTGCCCGACCTCGACCTGGGCCCGCTCGGGCTGACCTGGCCGGAGCTGACGGCGCGGCTGCCCGAGCTGGGGCTGGATTGGCTGAACCTGACGCTGCCGGAACTGGTGTTCGCGCTGCCGCGGCTGAACATCCCCGGATTCGATCTGGACCTGTCGGGGCTGTTGCCCGAGTTCGGCTTCGACTGGGCGGCTCTGAAGCTGCCCAACCTGCCTGGCGTGAGCTGGCCCGACGTGGCGCTGCCCAGCCTGACGCTGCCGCAACTGGGCGATGTGAGCCTGGGCGACCTGCTCACGGCGCTGAAGAACCTGGTGCCCAGCCTGCCCGGCGTCAGCCTGACCTTGCCGGACTTCGGCGGCGTCAACTGGGACACGATCCGCCTGCCCGACCTGGCGCTGGCCTTCCCCAGCCTGAAGATCGACTGGGCCAACCTCAGCGTTCCCGAATTCCTGTTCGCGCTGCCGCGCCTGAACCTGCAGGGCCTGCAGCTGAGCTTCGATTTCAGCGTGCTCCTGCCCGAGTGGCCGGATCTCAAGCTGGGCGAGCTGGCCTTCCCCGGCCTCGACGTGGACTGGGCCGAGCTGGACGTGCTGCAGTTCCTGCTGAAGCTGCCGCAGATGAAGCTGCCGGGGCTGGACTTCGGGCTCTTCGGCATCGAACTGCCCAAACTGCCCAGCCTGGACGGCCTGATCGGCAAGCTGCCCTTCGACCTGGACCTGCAGAACCTGGGTTTCCGGATCTTCGGCGACCTGGACCTGGCCTTCGGCGACAGCTTCGTCCTCAGCGGGAAGTTCGGCTTCGAGAAGTTGCCGAACTGGCTGTCGGTGCTGGGCCAGGACATCGACGTCACGCTCTCCGTCGGCGGCTTCGAGGTCGGCGTCCTCGACACCGACCTGGGCCTCGTCATCGACGGCGACGGCATCGCCTTCGAGGGCAGCGGCGCGCTGCATGTCCAACTGGGCGGGGTGGCCTCGCTCGGCGCCGCCCAGGCCACCGTCTTCTACAACAGCACCGGCAAGGACTGGACCGGCAAGACGGTGAAGATCGGCCCGGTCGAGCACACCTTCGGCCGCCTGGGCGCCGAGGACCTGCGCGGTGTCGTGCTGGACGATGCCACCCTGACGATCGCGGACTTCGTCCACGCAGAGGGCGACCTCGTCGTGCGCGACAGCGTGCAGACGCTGAAGCTGGCCGACGGCAGCGACCTCGATGCCAAGGTGCTGAGCATCGGCGGCAGCGCACTCACGGGCTTCGCGGGCCTGGGAGCCGGCACCACGGCGCGCACGGGCCTTGCGCTGTCGGGCCTGGAGCTCGCTGCGGCGCTGGTCACTGACCGCAAAGACGCCACACGCCGGTGGACCAGTGTGACGGCCGGCGGCGCGGCCGCGTTCGAGGGGGTGCAGGGCTTGACGCTGGCGGGCGACACGGTCCGCGTGGAGGTGAACCGCGCAGCCGAGGACGGCAGCCTGATCGATTACGCGACGCAGGGCCTGGCCGTGCCGACGGGGGCCGGCGCCGAGCCCACCTCGCTGCGCCTGGCCATGGACGCGGGCGAGGGGCAGTTGCTGCGCGCCACGGGCAACCTGGAGGTAGACGTCTTCGGTTTCGTGCAGGTGGCAGGCGGTTTCGGGATCGAGAAGAAGAGCGGCAGCGTGACGCTGGCTGATCTCGAGGGCACCGACGAGGTCGACGAGTCGGCCGAGCCGGTGGCGGTGGACATGCTGCTGGTGGGCGGCTCGGGGCTGCAGGCTTTTGCGGGGCTCAACGGCGGGCAGGCCAACGCCACGGGGCTGGCGCTGGAGGGTGTGGACTTCGGTCTGGCGGTGCTGGGCGAGAAGCTGGCCACGGACAGCACGGCCACGGCACGCAAGTGGACCAGCCTGCAGGCCGACGTGGGCGCGGCCTCGCTGGTGGGGGTGGACGGGCTGACGGCGTCGGTGCGCGACCTGAGCGTGCAGGTCAACCGCGCAGCCACCGACGGCACGGTGGTGGACTACGCCGAGGGCGCGACCGCGCTGACCGTGCTCACGGGCCCGGCCAGCGAGCTGGACCTGTCCATCGACGGCGCGCGCGGGGAACTGCTGCGGGCCGAGGGCCACGTGGCGCTGGACGTGTTCGGTTTCGTGCAGGTCGAGGGCGACTTCGCCTTCGACAAGGCGGCCGCGCCGGTGGCGCTGACGCTGTCGGACGGCAGCACGGCGCAGGCGCAGGCGCTGAAGGTGGGGGCGTCGAACCTGCGGGCGTTCGCCGGCCTCAACGGCGGCACCGACGAGGCGCTGGGCCTGGAGTTGACGGGCGTGGCCTTCGGCCTGGCGCTGCTCAGCGAGGTGCCACCCACGCCCGAGCCCGGCCAGACGGCCGCAGCCACCCGTAACTGGACCAGCCTGCAGGCCAGCGCCGCGGGCGCGGCCTTCACCGGGGTGGAAGGGCTCGAGATCTCGGCCGACACCATCACCATCGAGGTCAACCGCGCCTCCACCGAGGCCGGCGCGGTGGTGGACTACGGCTGGAAGGACGCCGACGATCAGAGCCAGGGCCGGCGCACCGCGCTGAGCGTGGCCACGGGCCCGGGCAGCAGCATCGGGCTGACGATGGACGGCGCGCAGGGCCGGCTGCTGCGCGCCTCGGGCAACCTGGAACTGGACGTCTTCGGCTTCTTCCAGGTTAGTGGCGGTTTTGCGATCGAGAGCAAGGACGACAGCTTCTTCCTCAACGACGGGGTCATCTCCGAGGACGCAGCCCAGGCCCAGGCGCCCACCGAGATCCAGGCCCGCGTGCTGACCATCGGCGGCAGCGGCGTGCAGGCCTTTGCGGGGCTGAACGGCGGCACGGCCGACGCCATGGGCCTGTCGCTGAGCGACGTGGACTTCGGCCTGCTGCTGGCCAGCGAGAAGCTCGAGGACGGCAGCACGGCCACGCCGCGCAACTTCACCACGCTGAAGGCCACGGCCGGCAGCATCGGCGTGGTGGGCCTGGAAGGCTTCACCGCCAGCGCCAGCGAGCTGAGCGTGGAGATCAACCGCGGCATCAAGGGCACGGGCGGGGCCGAAGACATCGTGCTGGACCATGGGTTCCGGCAGTACGAGGTGACCAGCGGCCCGGACAGCAGCATCGCGCTGGACAGCGACGGCAGCCTGGGCGAGCTCACGCGCGCCAGCGGCAACCTGACGCTGGACGTGCTGGGCTTCGTGCAGGTGGAGGGTTTCCTGTCGCTGCAGAAGTCCACGCAGACGCTGAAGCTGGCGGACGCGAGCACGGTGCAGGCCGACCTGCTGGCCATCGGCGGCAGCGACCTCGACGGCTTCGTGGGCATCGGCGGCGAGCAGGGCGAGCGCATCGGCCTGGCCGTGCAGGACGTGGAGTTCGCGCTGGCGCTGCTGAGCGACCGCGCCGACGCCACGCGCAGCTGGACCAGCCTGCAGGCCACGGCCGGGCAGGTGGCCTTCGAGGGCATCGACGGTCTGACGATGTCGGCCACGAGCCTGAGCGTGGCGGTCAACCAGGCGGGCAAGGACGGCGACAAGGTCGTGGACTACGCCGCCGGGGCCACCACGCTGAGCGTGGTCACCGACGCCGAAGGCGGCACGCTGAGCCTGGATCTGAAGGGCTCCGAGGGCGAGGTCATCAAGGCGGCGGGCCACCTGGACGTGGACCTGTTCGGGTTCCTCAGCGTCGAGGGTGGCTTCGGGATCGAGCAGCGCAGCCAGGACGTGACGCTGTCGGACGGCTCGACGATCGAGGACGCGCGGCTCGTCACCATCGGCGGGCGCAACATCGACGCTTTTGCCGGCATCAACGGCGGCACCAGCGGCGAGGTGGGCCTGAAGCTCGGGCAGGTGAACTTCGGGTTGGCGCTGATCCAGGACCCCGAGGACGACAGCCGGCGCTTCACCAGCCTGCAGGCCACGGCGGCGAGCGCGCAGTTCAAGGGCATCGAAGGGCTGACGGTGCAGGCCCAGCAGGTGCTGGTGAACATCAACCAGGGCATCACGCTGGCGGCGCAGCCCGCGCAGACGATCAAGGTCAACACCGAGCTCGCACTGAGCTTCGCGCACGACTTCGTGGGCACGCTGAAGCTGCAGCGCGCCGCGGGCACGGGCTACGCGGCCAGCAGCGCGGACGTGCAGATCGGCCGAGGCGACACCGAGGCGCAGGTGCTGGCCAAGCTCAAGACGGGCCTGGAGAGCCTGCAGGGCGTGGGCGCAGGCAACGTGCAGGTCACGGGCAACCGCGTCGATGGCTACGGGGTGGAGTTCGTCGGCGCGCTGGCGGGCGTGAACGTGACGGGCATCACGGCGAGCGCCCAAGCCGCGGCCACGACATACCAGGTGGAGCAGGCCCAGGCCGCGCAGGCCGGGGTGGACGAGCGCAAGCAGGTGGTGCTGCAGGCGCTGCGCGAGGAGCCCGCGCCGGTGAGCATCACGGTGAGCACGCTCGACGACGGCCAGGCCGGCGTGGACGAGGTCAACACCATCACCTTCACGAGCCCGGGCACGGCCGGACAGTACACGGTCTACCTCGTCAGCGACGGGCTGGTGCAGGAGCAGACGGCCGCCGTGGCGGGCACGAGCGAGCTGCAGCGCCTGACGCTGGTGGGCGACACGAAGGCCAGCGCACCGGCGGGCAGCGCCAGCGTGACCCAGGTGCAGCCCGGCGGGGCCGGGGCCTCGGCGGCGCTGGCCATCGTCTTCAAGGCCGAGAAGGTCATCCAGGAGTACGACATCTTCCTGATGTCGGACCCGACGAAGAAGGTGCGAGCGGTCTACCGCGGCGATGCCAACGTCGCGCAGACCCTCTCGGAGATGCGCACGGCCTACGCCACGCTGCTCAAGGACCTCACCGGCGGGCAGGTCAAGACCGGCGCCGTGCAGGTCGAGCTCGACAGCGCCTACAGCGGCCCGGGCGACCGCTACGTGGTGCGCTTCACCGGCGAGCTGGCCGGGCGCGCGATCCCGGCCACGGGCTTCAAGTTCCACCTGGGCAGCAAGGCCTCCTCCAGCACCGGCTACACCTACACCACGCTGTCCGACGGCGCGGCGCAGTCCGAGGTGCAGAAGGTCCAGATCAACGCTGCAGCCGGGGGCAGTTTCACGCTCAAGCTCACGCACGGCGCCCAGACCTACACCACCACCGGCATCCAGGTCGGCGCCAACGCCGCCACGGTGGCCTACGCGTTGAACGCTGCGCTGGGTAGCAACGGGCGCGTGGAGGTTGCGAGCGCCGGGGCCAACACCTACCTTGTCACCTTTGGCGGCGCGCTCGCAGGCGTGAACCTGGCCGACCTGCAGGTGAACTTCGGCAGCACCCAGAGCGTGCCGGGGGGCAACTTCACGCTGAGCTACGGCGGCCAGACCACGCGCAACATCAGCTACAGCAGCGACGGCGCCACACTGGCCACGCGCGTGCAGTCCGAACTCGCGCGGCTGACCAACATCGGCTCGGGCAACGTCAAGGCCAGCTACAACGCCCAGCAGTCCAACAGCGGCCTCATCGGGCTGGACATCGCCTTCACCGGGGCGCTGGCGGGCACCGACGCGCAGGCCATCACGGTCAACGCCACGGGTCTGGTCAACGCCACGGCCAGCACGCGCACCGTCATCGCCGGCGTGACCGCCGTGCAGCAGCAGCAGCGCATCGTGCTGGGCACAGACGCGCTGGCGCAGGGCTTCCGGCTCACGCTGACGCACGAGGGCCAGGGCTACACCACGGCGCTGATCGCGGGCAACGCCAGCGCCGCGCAGGTGCAGGCGGCCGTGCAGGCCGCCTTCGGGCAGATCCCTGGCGCCAGTTTCACCGTCAGCCGCGCCAGCACCAGCAGCGACACCCTCGTTCTGGGCATCGGCGGCAGCCTGGCCGGGCAGAACCTGGGGCTGGTGGCGCTGCAGGCGCAGGGCGCCACGGCCCAGGGCTCGACGGTGCAGGGCCGCTTCGTCGTGGGCAACCCGGCGCAGAACATCGCCAACCTGCGCGCGGCCTACGCGGAGCTGTTCAAGGCCAGCACGGGCGGGGTGGCCGACACCAGCGCCGTGGAGGTCAGCTACCGCAAGGTCGCCGCGGGCGAGCAGTACACGGTGGGCTTCGTCGGCGCGCTCGGGGCCAAGGACCTGCCGGGCAAGGGCATCAGCATCGCCAGCACGACGCTGGACTGGGTGCTCAGCGCCAACGGCGAGCCGGGCCAGGGCGAGCGGCAACTCGTCGTGGTGGACCGCGCCGCCGACACCGATGGCACCTTCAGGCTGAGCCTGGCGCACGCGGGCAAGACCTGGACGACGGGCGCGATCGCGCTCGGTGCGACGCCCGTGCAGGTGGAGACGGCCCTGCGCGCGGCCACCGCCACCGGGGCCACGGGCACGCTGGGCGCACTAGGCACCATCGACGTCGGCGGCCAGACCGACCGCTACACGGTGAGCTTCCGCGACGGGCTGAGCGGCATAAACCTCTCGCCGCTGCAGGCCGGCGCGCTGCAGGTGGACGCGCAACTGCCCGAGGGCAGCTTCCAGATCTCCTACGTCAACGACGACGGTGAACGCGTCTACAGCCCGGCTATCGCCTACAGCGCCAACGCGCAGACGCTGAGCGCGAACCTGCAGACGGCGCTGGATGGGCTGTATGGCGGCGTCGGGCGTGTGGTTGTGAGCATCGACACCGCCCAGACCGAGGGCCGCCGCTCAGCCTTCGTCCTGAACTTCCAGGGCACGCTGGCGCGCACCGACATCGCCGACATCAGCACGCACTTCGGCAGTGGCAGCGAGGCCGCGCGCAACCTGAGCCTGGCGGTGGTCAAGCCCAGCAACCTGGCCCAGGGCGCGCCGCGCACGGGCGAGGTGCAGCGCATCGTGGCCAGCGCCCAGGTCGCCACCCCGGCGTGGACGCTGGCGCTCACTCACCAGGCCAAGACCGCCAACAGCCAGACCATCGACGCGGACATGAGCCGCGAAGAGGTCCAGGCCGAGGTGGACGCGATGATGGCCGCACTGAACACGGCCATCGGCAACGGCTTCGCCGCCAGCGCCACGGTGGAGTTCTGGAGCGGGCGCGCGTTGGAGCTGCGCTTTGCGGGCAGCTTGCTGGGCGTGGACGTGGCGGCGCTGCAGGTCAGCGACGTGCCGCGCGCCGATACCGCCGCGCTGAGCACCCAGCAAGCCGGCTCGACCACCATCATCGAGGCCGTGCCCGAGCGCACGCTGGTGGTGGACTACTCGCTCGTCGACGCCACGGACGCCACCAAGGGCCGCCGCACCGAGCTGCTCGTGCGCAACGGCCCGGAAGCCGAAGACCTCTTCGAGCTCACCATGGACGGCAGCAAGGGCAAGCTGCTCGAGGTGCGGGCCGACCTGAAGATCGACGTCTTCGGCTTCGTCGGGCTCGAGGGCAGCTTCGGCTTCAGCACGCAGACGCAGGGCGAGAGCAAGCAGTTCGTCGCCGTCGGCACGGCCATCGACGCGCGCCTGGCTGCCGGCAACGCAGCCCATGTGAGCCTGAACGACGCGCGTTTCGGTCTCTTCGCGAGCAGCGCCAGCGGCGGGACCGGCAAGCAGTTCGGCTTCGAACTTTCTCAGGGTTCGTTCTCGGCCGGCATCTCCGGCCTGGCTGGCTTCTCGGCCGACGAGGTCATCGTCCAGTACACGAACGCGAACACCTCGGTGGTGAAAGACACCAAGGTCGGCGTGCTCGACATCGAGTACACCTTCGCGCAGGCGATCGCGGCCAATACGGTGGCTTTCGGGGTCAAGGGCTTCGAGGCCAGCGTGGCCGACTTCGTCAAGCTCGAGGGGGATCTGGCGTTCAAGAAGGTGGGCAGCGACATCGTGGCCGCGGGCCGCGATGTCAGTGCCTCACTCGAGGCTGGCCCGGTCTACGTGCGGCTGGCCGATGCCGGCTTCGGCCTGATCGCGGGCAGCGGCAAGACGGCTTTCGAACTGTCGCAAGGTTCCTTCGCGGCGGGCATCGACGGCCTGGGTGGCGTCTCGGCCGACGAGGTCATCGTCCAGTACACGAACGCGAACACCTCGGTGGTGAAAGACACCAAGGTCGGCGTGCTCGACATCGAGTACACCTTCGCGCAGGCGATCGCGGCCAATACGGTGGCTTTCGGGGTCAAGGGCTTCGAGGCCAGCGTGGCCGACTTCGTCAAGCTCGAGGGGGATCTGGCGTTCAAGAAGGTGGGCAGCGACATCGTGGCCGCGGGCCGCGATGTCAGTGCCTCCCTGGAGGCCGGCCCGGTCTACGTCCGGCTGGCCGATGCCGGCTTCGGCCTGATCGCGGGCAGCGGCAAGACGGCCTTCGAGTTGTCCCAGGGTTCCTTCTCGGCCGGCATCGACGGCTTCGCAGGCGTCACGGCCGACGAGGTCATCGTCCAGTACACGAACGCGGGCACCTCGGTGGTGGCGGGCACCCAGGTTGGCGTGCTCGACATCGAGTACACCTTCACGCAGGCGATCGCGGCCAACACGGTGGCCTTCGGGGTCAAGGGCTTCAAGGCCGACGTGGCCGACTTCGTCAGGCTCGAGGGCGACTTCGCGTTCAAGAAGTCGGGCACTGACATCCAGGCCGCCGGCCTGGCGGTGGATGCCAGCCTGGGCATCGACGGTGTCATCGGCCTGTCGCTGCAGGACGCGAGCTTCGGTCTGCTGGCGGGCAACGGAAAGACCGCCTTCGAGCTCAGCCAGGGCAGTTTCTCCGCATCCATCGCCGGGTTCGAGGCGATCTCGGCGCGCGAAGTCATCGTCCAGTACACCAACGCCCAGACCGTGGTGACCGCGGGCACCAAGGTGGGCGTGCCCGGCGTCGAGTACACCTTCGGTCAGGCTATCGCCGCCAACACCGTGGCCTTCGGCGTGCGCGGCTTCAGCGCCAGCCTGGCCGATTTCGTCACGCTGTCGGGCGACATCGGCTTCAAGCAGCAGGGCGGTGGCAACACGCGCCAGATCGTTGCCGTCGGCAACCGCGTCACCGCAGCGCTGAATGCAGGGCCGGTGGCCAGCCTGAGCCTGGCGAACGCCGATTTCGGCTTCAAGTCCACGGCGGCCGGCGGCGTGGTGTTCGAGCTGGCGAACGGCGAGCTCGACGCCAACATCGCCAACCTTGCGGGCTTGTCGTCGGATGCGGTCTTCGTGCGTTATGCCAACGCCGAGGGCAGCGCGGCCAAGAACGAGACGCTCTCGGTCGGGCCCATCGCCTACACCTTCGGCGAGGCCGTGGCCGCTGGCGCCCAGGCCTTTGCCGTGCGCGGCTTCGAGGCCGACGTGCTCGGCTTCGCCAAGGTGGCCGGCGACCTGGGCTTCTCGAAGAACGGCAACCAGCTGCGCGCCGTCGGCAATGCCTTCTCGGCCTCGCTGGAGGCGGGGGCAGCCGGTCACGTGCGCCTGGCCAACGCCGACTTCGGCCTGATCGTCGACAGCGGCAAGCTCGCCTTCGAACTGAAGAACGGCGCCTTCGACGTCAGCCTCGCCGGCCTGGCCCAGGTCTCGGCGCAGAGCGTGAGCGTGCGCTACGCCAACCAGGCGGTGGCGGCGGGCACGGTGGTGTCGGTCGGTGGTGTGAGCTACACCTTCGAGCGTGCGCTGTCTGCTGGCACCGCCGCCTTCGCGGCCACCGGCCTGCGCGCGCGCCTGGCCGACTTCGTCAGCCTCGAGGCCGACGTCTTCTTCCAGACCGTGGACGACACCCGCGTGCTGGTGCGCAACGGCGCCCAGCAGCGCGAGGAGACGGTCTCGGGCCTGAGCTTCGGCGCCGCCAACGCCAACTTCTTCGTCGGCGTCGATGCGGCGAATCCGGCCGACCGCATGGGCTTCACGGTGCAGGACGCGGCCTTTGCCTTCGCCGCGCTCAGCGGCGCGCAGGGAAGCTACACCTCGCTGGATGCCAGCGCCAGCGCGATCGGCCTGGTGGGCATCGACAACGAGGTGCTGCGCATCGACGCGCTGCGCGATGTCGAGGTCGCGGTCAACCTCGCGGCCACCGATGGCAGCGTGATCGACTACCGCGGCACGGCGGCAGCCTTCGGCACCCGCATCGGCGAGCCAGGCATCTTCCAGCTCGACCTGGATGGCCGGCGCGGCAAGACCGAGGCCGCCTACTTCGACGTGGACGTCGCGGTGGCCGACTTCTTCCGCGTCTCGGGCACGCTGGGTGTCGAGCGCGTGGAGCGCAGTGCCACCCTGTCCGATGGCAATCAGGCCCAGCTGCGCGGCCTGGTGCTGAGCGCGGCCGACCTCGACGCCTACGCCGGCCTGAAGGGCGTGGCCGAGCTGAAGCTCGACGACGTGGACTTTGCGCTGGCCCTGCTCGACGAGGTGCCTTCGGCGCCGAATGCTGCAGGGCGTTCCTGGACCGGCCTGCAGGCCCGCGCCGCCCGCGCCAGCTTCGAGGGCCTGGGCGGCGAGGTGGCGGTCAGCGGCAGCAACCTGGACGTGGAGATCAACCTCGCCGCCGGCGACGGCACGACGGTGGACTTCCGCAAGGCCAAGGACGCGGGCGTCGGCTTCGGCAGCGAGCGCACCCGCGTGCTCGACATGGTCGGCGGCCCGGGCGACACCGTGCGCGCCTCGGGCGTGGTCAGCCTGACGGCTTTCGACTTCCTGCACGCGCAGGCGCGGCTGGTCTTCGAGCAGGCGCAGGAGACGGTCAAGCTGAACGACGGGAAGTCCGTCGCGGTCGACGTGCTCACCATCGGCGCCATCGACGTCACGGCCTTCGTCGGCATCAACCCCGGCACGGACGACGCCGTGGGCTTCGGCATCGAGGATGCCGATTTCATGATGCTGACGCTGGTGGAGTCGGCGCCTGCTGCCGGTACGGCCGCGCGCCAGTGGTCCACGATCGCCGGCGGCGCCGCGCGCGCCGGCTTCCAGGGCGCGGACGCGGTGGAGATCAGCGGCACGGCCATCGAGTTGTCTCTGAACCGTTCCGCCTTCGACGACACCCTGGTCGACTACACCGCCACGCCGCTCACCTTCGGCGGCTTCACCATCGACCTGCCGAAGATGGATCTGCCGACGGCATCGATCGCCGGCACCTTCAACTTCAAGGCCTTCGACTTCATCGACATCTCGGTCGACCTGTCGGTCACCCAGAACTTCGTCACCGTCGATGTGGTCGAGGCCGGTGGCACCCGCAGCCAGGCCGATGTGGCCATCCTGAGCTTCGCGCAGACCGACATCGACTTCTTCGCCGGCGTGGGCGACATCGGCTTCACGCTGAAGGACGCCGACCTGGGCTTCGCGGTGGCGGTGGACCTGCTGAACCCCACCCGCTATTGGCTCTCGGCCAAGGCCACCACGAAAGAAGTGGGCTTCAAGGGTCTCGACATCCTTGAGGTCAAGGCCACCGAGATGGTGCTGGCCATCAACGAGAAGGCCAAGGACGGCAGCGCCATCGATTACTCGAGCCGCGAGATCGAGCTCGACGAGGGTTTCGGGCTGAGGCTGTCGCCGACGCAGGGCGGCGGCACGCCCAGCGGCATCGTGCTCGACATGGCCGGCGCACGCTTCGACGTCAGCGGCCAGCTCGAGCTGAATGTGCTCGAGGTGCTGAAGGTCGACGGCGAGTTCAGCTTCTCCAAGGCCACCGAGTCCGTCGTCCTGACGGACGGGACGACGTCCACCGTCGATGCGCTCACCTTCACCGCCACCGGTGCCAACGGCTTCGTCGGCGTGGATCTCGGCGGCGGGGACCGTTTCGGCTTCGAGGTCACCCGTCTCGACTTCGGCCTGGGCATCTTCACCGACCGCGCCAACGCCAGCCGCACCTGGACGACCATGGCCGCCGAGATCGGCCGCATGGGCCTGGTGGGCCTGCCCGGGGTGGACCTCTCGGCCAGCAACGTAGCCCTGTCCTACGTGAAGCTGCCGATCGACCGTATCGGCATCGACCTGGAGCTCAGCCCGCTCAGCTTCGGCAACCTCGACCTCGGCATCGACATGGCCGAGATCACCAAGGGCAGCCTGTTCACCTTCGACGGCCTGTTCGACATCGACCTGCTCGGCCTGGCCCAGGCCCAGGAGCAGGTGGAACTGGTGCTCGAGTTCGAGACCCTGGTGCTCAGCGACGGCTCGCTCGAGGACGTCGTCTACTTCACCCTCGGCCTGGCGGACCTGGACATCTTTGCCGGCATCGGCGACCAGCCCACGCGCAATTCGCAGGGCGAGCTGGTCGAGAACGGCGGTGTCGGCCTGTTCATCGAGAACCTGGACCTGGCCGCCGCCGTGGTGCTGGGTCTCGGCGGGGACGTCTGGCTCTCGGCCAAGGCCGAGACCGACTATGCCGGCCTGGTGGGCCTGCCCTTCCTGGACCTGAGCGTGCAGCAGGCCGAGCTTGCGATCAACACCGCGAGCAATGGACGCACGATCGACTACAGCGCCAAGAACCTGAAGGTGCCGGTGGGGCTGGGCGGCAATGTCGGCGGCATCGAGGCCGGCATCGGCGGCGGGGGCGGCGAGCTGGTGCTCGACATCGACGGCAGCAAGGGCGAGACGCTCGAGGTCAACCTGCGCGGCGCCACCTTCGCGGTGGAGAAGTTCGTCCATCTCAGCGGCGACCTGAGCTTCAGCCTGGGCAAGGGCGAGGTCGTGCAACTGGGCGGCACGAACCCTCTGCAGGAATCGACCCAGACCTTCGACACGCTGAACATCGTCGGCACCAACCTGAACGCCTTCGTCGGCATCGGCGACCCCTATTTCGGCGTCGGCGACCCCGACGGCGCGATCGGCCTGTACGCCGGCGGCGTGGACTTTGCTTTCAGCCAGTACAAGAACGACGACCACGCCATCAACACGCTGGCCCTGCACGTGGACCAGGCGGGCGTGGTCGGGCTGGACCCGCTGCTGACCGCCACGCTGCGCGACATTGACGTGGCGATGAACGCCGGCGGCAAGAAGGACGGCGGCGTCTATGTCGACTTCAAGAAGACCTACGGCGCCACCGGGCGCGAGATGAAGACGCTGGGCGGCTCCGTGTTCCTGGCCCATGACAAGCGCATCCAGATCGCCGCGAGCGTGGAGCACGCCGAGTTGTCGGTCGCGGAGTTCCTGCACCTCGAGGGCTCGCTCGCCTTCGCCAAGGGCGAGCGCAAGCAACTGGTGCGGGTGGAGACGGGCATCCTCTCCAACTTCGGCCTGGACAAGCTCTACCACGACGTCGAGATCATGACCGTGGGGGCGGCCGGACTGAACGGTTATGCCGGTATCGGCACCCCGGGCAGTGACGATTTCATCGGGCTGGAGGTCAAGGGCGTGGACCTCGGCTTGTCCTTGATGACGGCCACGGGCTTCGCCGGGGTGGAGATCAAGGGCATCGAGAAGCTGTTCCCGAAGTACGTCTCGCTGAAGGCGCAGGTCGACCGCGCGGCGCTCGTGGGCATGGACGATGTGCTCGACGTCCGCCTGGAGGACGTCGAGGTCAACATCAACACCGGCCTGCTGCCGGGCCTGGCCAAGGCAGCGCTGGTGCTGCCGATGCCCTACATCGATCTGACGCAGGGCGGGCTGGACCCGGAGGAACTGTTCGAAGATTTGAATCTGCCCACGCTGGACGTCAACCTGCCGACGCTCCCGCCCGGCCTGCCGCTGGGCAGCCTGCAGGGCGTGTTCGACGTGCTGGCCGACATCCAGGAGGTGCTGGACGGCAACCTGGAGCCGATCCTGAAGGGCCTGAACCTGCCCTTGCCCACCGAGCCTGTCTTCGGCCAGGACGCCAACGGCAAGAAGGGCCTGGTCGTGCCGACCGGCACCCCCAACGCGCCCGTGCTGCTGGACTTCGCCGAAGACCTGGTGCAGGCCAAGATCGAGTATTTCCACGGCGACCTGGCGGGCATTCTGCAGGTGGCCGGCTCGATGGCCTTCACCAAGCGCGGCGCCGAGAACGTCAAGCTATCCAACGGCAGCCAGCGCGAGGTCACGTCGATCGCCATCGGCATGTCCAACGTCTACGGCTTCGCCGGCGTGGGCGGCTACTGGGAGGAGAACGCCCAGCGGCGCATCGACGGCGTGGGCCGGGACAGCAGCGCCTTTGGTCTGAAGGTCGAGAACCTGAACATCGGCCTGGTGTTCATGCTCGACACCAACATCACCAACCCGGCCGCCTACTTCGCTGGCAGCGTGAACCTGGACGCCGCCGGCCTGGTGGGCCTGGACGGGGTGACGGCCGAGGTGCGCGAGGCCATGCTGGAGCTGAACCAGGCGCTCAGCGGCGACATGGCCGTGGTGGACTTCTCGGAGTCGGTGTCCACCGTGCGCGTGGATGCGCGCACCGGTGAGCTCTACGTCCCGGGCGGGGTGCAGGGCACGCTGAAGTTGCGCACCGGCAGCGGCGGCGAGAAGAGCGTGGACTTCGGCCCCGCCACGACCCCGCAGCAGCGGCTGGCCGCGCTGCAGCAGGCGCTGGGGGCCGACCTGACCGTCACGCAGACCCTGCAGGGCGGCTTCAAGATCGTGATCGCCACCACCGACCCGGCGCGCCGCGACACCCTGCTGCGCAACCTGGCCATCGACCTGCCGGGTTACCGCGTCGAGACGGGCAATGCCGCCGGCGCCATCATGCTGGACTTCGACCAGCGCATCGTCCGCCTGCAGGGCGAGGCCGAGTTCGACGTGTTCGAGCTGATGCAGCTGGACGGCGTGTTCGAGATCAAGCTCACGGACAAGGAGTTCACGCTCTTCGTCGATGCCAAGGCCAAGATCGGGCCTGCGGGCTTCGGGCTCGAGGCCCAGAAGGCCCAGTTCCTGCTGATCGCCAACGCCAATGGCTTCGGCGTTCGGGCCGAGCTGAGCGGGCTGAAGCTCGGGCTCGGGCCGGTGGCCAAGCTCGAGATCCAGACCCTGGAACTCATCCTGTTCTCGGGCACCGCCAACCTGGTCTACCAGGTCCCGCCCGAATTCCAGCAGCGCCTTGGCGGCGTGCAGACGATCACGATCAGCACGATCCCGCCCGGCCAGACCGACCCGGTGAACTTCTACCTGTCCTTGAAGGGCAAGGGCAGCCTGAGCCTGCTCAGCATCATGGACATGGAGGGTGACTTCTCCTTCCTGATCTCCGAGAACGACGTCATCCTGAACCTGGGCATGACGGTGGACATGCCCTTGCTGGAGCCCGTGTCGGCCGCGGGCACCCTGGGCTTCAAGACCGGCGCGGACGGCAGCGCCGGCCTGTACGGGTCGATCCAGATCGGCTCACCCGGCCAGCCCATCATGAAGGCCGGGCCCATCGTGATCGGCGGCTTCTTCCTGCTGCAGATCAACACCACCAACACGACACAGAAGGTCAGGGCGCTCAAGCTCAACGACAAGAACGAGGTCCTCGCCGGCCAGTATGTCGAGCGTGAATTGGCGCCGACGATGCTTCGGATCGCCGGCGGTGGCGAGATCACGCTGAAGCTGGGGATCGACGTCTCGCTCGAGGGCTCGGTCGACCTGCTGATCAACGAGTTCGGCTTCGAGGCGAGCCTGCGCGTCACCCTGGACCTGGGCGTGCTCGGCAGCGCCGCGGTGATCGCGGACGCCGCGATCCTGGACCGCCGGGACGGCAACGGGGTGTTCTTCGCGATGCGCGCGGGCTTCGACGTGAGCCTGGGCGTGGACGTCATCGGCATCTCGGCCAAGGCGCAGTTGCAGATCAACACCGGCAAGCTCGCCTACACACCGCTTTCCGGTGGGTCCGCCATCGCGGCCAACACCCTGTTCAAGCTCGATCTGGACGGCACGATGAACGTGCTGGCCTTCGACCTGAGCTTGAAGGGGGGCATGAGCATCGTCGACTCGGTCTTCGAACTGCGGGTGGACGAGGCGAAGTTGAACTTCTTCAACTTCGTCACGATCAACGTGTCGGGCTACATCCGCTCCGACGGCGGCTTCCTGATCACCGGCTCGGTGGATGCCAGCCTGAACCTGGGCATCATCAAGCTGAGCTTCGGCTTGTCGGTCAGCTTCGGGGACCAGCTGCTCGCCGGCAGCTTCTACGGCAAGGTCGACCTCAGCCTGAACCTGGGCCTGTTCAAGATCCGAAAGACGCTGGCAGGCATCGGCGGGGCGATCGAGCTCACGCCTTCGTCGGCGCTGCTGCGGGGTCATGTCACCGTCATCGGCAAGACCTTCGGCTTCAGCAAGGCCTGGAGCCTGGCCGGCCCGCCCGTCATCGCGCGGGAGAACGTGAACGAGAACGGTGAGACAGAGTTGGGCACCGTCCTCCTGAGCATGGGCGACGAATCGGGCCGCTACGGGCCGACGGTCTATGACAAGATCGTCAACCCGAACTACCTGATCCGCCCGGTCTACGACGAAAGCACGGGCAAGGTCAGGCCAGGGGAGGTCGAGATCAGCGCGCTGGGCGAGACCAAGGTCTACAAGGGCGTGAAGAAGATCGTCGCCCGGGGCGGCAGTGGCAACGACCAGATCTTCGTCGAGCCGGGCGTCGATGCCTTGCTGGACTTCGACGGCGGTGACGGGAACAACCTGTTCGTCATCCTCGGCGCCGCCGCGGGCAGCGTCATCCGCGGTGGCGCGGGCAACGACGAGTTCTTCGGTGGCGACGCGGCCGGCATCAGGTACTACGGGGGTGGCGGCAACGACAGCTATGTCGGCGGGGGTGCCGGCGCCATCATCGACATGGGCACCGGCCTGAACACCGTGGTTCTCTCGGGCGGCGACAACGAGGTGCGTGTTGCGGGCTCGGCCTCCACCAACGTCACGCTCGGTGCCGGGCGCGACACCATCAAGGCCGACCTGGTCGGTTTTCTCGGCATCGACGGTGGCTCGGGCACCGGGACGCTGGTGCTCGACAACATCGATTCATCGGATCCCCTGCAACTGCGCCAGATGAAACTGGTTTATGGTCAGCGGACCGTGGAGTTCGGCTCGGGCCTGACCGACGTCGTGATCAACGACACCCGGGCCGATACCCCCTTGCGCCTCGTCAGCGCGGCCGGGGAGTCCTGGGGCTCGACCAACCTCAGGTTGACCACCCCCGGGGTGTTGAATGTGGCCAACCAGCACCTGGAATCGCCGGGTGGGCACTTCAACCTGCAGATGACCGGTCTCGACGGGGTCTTGCGCACCGATCTGGCGGCGCTGACGGTGGTCAACAGCTATGTCGGTTCTGCGGCCTTGGGTCACGTCGTCGTGCGCGAGCGCAACGATCTGCGGGTGCTGCAAGGGGGCCGCGTCCTGGGCGGCCTTCATGCCGCAGGGGGGCGTATCGACGTCGAACTCGCCGCGCGGGAGTCGCTGCTGTCACTGGCCGAAGGCGCGGTGCTGCGCTCGGGCAACGGCGGCGAGATCCGTGTCATCGCCGACGACGTCGACTTCCATGAAGCCGGGCCGGGCAGCGTGCGCAGCATCGGCCACCTGGTCATCCGGACGATGACCGACACCCAGGGTTACCGCATCGGCGGCGCCGCGCAGTCCCGCCTGGGTGTGGACCTGTCCACCGCGGGGGGCACGGGTTTCTTGGAACTTGGCATGGGGGACATCAGCGCGCTCGCCCCCGGGTTCGCGAGCATCACCCTCGGGCACCGGCACCAGGATGCGGTGCGCATGTTCGTCGGCGATGCGCTCGATACCCGCATCGGCCGCTTCGACTTCACGGCCCGCTTCAAGGATGATGTCATCCTGCTCGGCGACCGCGTGACCGTGGCGGGCGACGCGCAGGCCGCGCGCCGCATGGAGTTGCAAGGCCACGTCGTCGACGTGCTGCCGGCCAGCACGCGCACGCCCACCGAGCCCGGCACTTCCGGCCTCGAGGCGGCCCGCCTCGTCCTGCGCGTCGACGAGCAACTGGTCAACAGCGGCTGGATCCGCGGCCTGGACCTGCTCGACATCGAAGTGCTGGGGTCCACCGGTGAAGGTGCGCTGATCATCCAGCGCAGCACGCCGCTTGCCGACACGCCCAACAGTCTGACCGCCGGGGCCGGCAGCGAGATCAGCGTGCGCCGTGATGGCGCGCAGATGCGCATCCGCACCTCCGGGACGATCTTCAGCGGCACGGCCTTCTTCGCCGGCGAGACCGATGTCGACAGCAGGCCGGTGGCGGGCGACCGCGCTGGTCGCAACGCCATCATCGACATCCAGTCGACGGCCGGCATCGCGCTGACGCAGGGTGCGCTGGTGGCCGCGCGCGCCGACGGCGCGCGGGTGCGCATCGACGCGGGCGGCTTCTTCCACATGAACAGCGGCACCGCCGTGACGGTGGGCGCGCGTTTCGTCACCGACACCCAGGTGGAGGCCACCGGTACCGGCACGGGCCTGGAGATCCTGACCAGCGGCGAGATGCGCCTGGCCGGCGCGATCACGGCGGCCGGCGCGATGACCATCGACTACGGCGAGACGGTCTCCGATTTCGCCGAATACTTCGACACCATCCCGGGGCGCGTGCTGGCCGAGACCGAGAGCGGTGTCCCGGCGCTGCTCGACGACATCCGCGCCGGGCGGGTCAGCGAGGCGCTGCGCGCGCTGCTCCAGGGCGCGCACCGCCCCCTGGCCGCCGGGGCTGGCCTGGCGCCGGTGACCGGCCTGGTGCCTTTCTCGACGCTGGACCAGGCCACGCAGTTCAAGATCGCCAGCGAGAACGGCTACACCGTCTACGCGGAGGGCGGTTTCTACAACCCCGATGCGGCAGAAGGCCGGCGCCTGCTGACGCAGGAACAGATGACGGTCGGGCCGTCGCTGACCGATCGCACGGGCTACACCCAGTACACCGGGCTGGTCCTGGTCAACCTGGACGCCCCGGCAGGCCGCCAGGTGCTGACCGATCTGCGCGAAGGCCGCTCGGCCGACTACGACAACAGCCGCATCGACTGGCGCGGCGTCACGCCGCCAGCCTCGCCCCAGGCCCGCTTCGAAGACCTGACGCTCGAGCAGCGCCTGGTGGTGGCGCATGCGCTGGGCTACTCCGCCGACCTGCTGTTCTACCCGACCGACCCGCAGGTGCAGAACCCGCAGGCGCGCTCGCGCTTCATCCAGGGCTCGGGCGAGGACTACCTGAACAGCCAGATCGACTGGCGGCTGTCGGGCGCGCCCGCGCCCAACGCCAGCTTCCTGCAGCTGTCGCTGCTGCAGCGCCTGGTCGTGGCGCGTCACCTGGGCTACGACGTCGACCCCCCCCACTTCGACTGGGACGCCCTCACCGGTGTGGCCGGCTTCGACCCGGTCGACCAGATCGAGTACTACAACGACGCGGCCCTGCCCGGCGCGCAACTGCGGACCACGTTCGAACAAGGCGTCGTCACCGATTACCAGGTCGGCAACATCTACTGGGGCGCGGCCGGCGCGCCCGCGCCGGGCTCGGCCTTCGCCAGCCTCACCCCCGCCCAGCAGCGTGCGCTGGCGCATTCGCTGGGCTACGAGATCCACACCCAAGGGGTCTGGGTCAACCTGGCGGCGCCGCGCGGGCTGCAGGTGGTGCGCGAGTTCGTCGCGCCTGGCAAGCAGGCGGCGGTCATCGACTACGACCGCATCGACTGGGGCGGCGTCGCCACCCCGGCCGAGGGCGCCAGCTTCGAGGACCTGACGCTGGCCCAGCGCACCCGCGTGGCCGAGTCCCTGGGCTATGTGCAGTTCCCCGGCGCGGTCTTCCACAAGCCGGGTGCGGTGCAGCCGCAGCGTGCCTTCATGCTCGGCTTCACCGAGGGCACGGACTACCGCAATGCCGAGGTCAACTGGACGACCACGGTCGACGGCCAGTCCGTCAACCTCGCGCCCGCTGCCGAGACCGCCTTCCTCGACCTGACCGCCGCCCAGGTGGACCGGGTGCTCGCGCACCTGGGCTACCAGCGCTTCTCGGGGGTGGTGTGGCACAAGCCGGACCTCCCCGAGACCCACAAGGACCGCTTCCGCCTGAGCTTCGTCGCCGGCAGCGAGACGGTGGCCGGCGACTACAAGAACAAGGACTTCGCCTGGCAGGACGTCGAGCGCCCCGACAAGGACGAGCCCTTCAAGCGCCAGGAACCCATCGAGGACGATGAAGACGGGGGCTCCGGCGGATCAGCCGGCGGTGGCGCAAGCGGGCCGGGTGCTGGCCAGCCCGCGCCCGAGCCCGAGGGCCTCACCCCCGAGCAGTACTTCCACGTGCTGCAGAGCACGGGCTACACCGAGTACACGACGCCGGTCTTCTACAACGACGAGCTGGCTGACAACGTGGCGCTGCGCACCTCGCTGGAGCCCGGCATTGACTACCCGGTCACGACCGAAGGCGGCGCGGGCCCCGAGAAGCGCTATCTGCTGTCCGACGGCGTCAACCGCTACCTGGTCTACCTGCTCGACAACGAGAACGACGGTGTGGTCGACGCGGTGCAGGTGCAGGAGGTCCAGCCGCTGTTCGGCCAGCGCGGCTACGGTTTCCTGCTGACCGGCACCTTGACGACGCTGGACGACGGACGCGGCGTGGCCGTCTCGGGCAAGGGCGACGTCATCGTCCGCGGCAACATCAACCTGCTCGGCGCCAACGCCGACCTCGACCTGCACTCGGAGCGCTGGGTCTACTGGGAGGGCAACGCCCGGGTCAGCGGCGACCTGAGCCTGCGCGGCGGCGTGAGCGCCACCGACGAGCGACCCCTGGGCGACCCGGGCCAGGGCGCCAACGCCGACGGCGTCAGCGTCTTCGTCCACGCCACCTCGACCCTGAACACCCGCAGCGCGGGCAGCGCCATCCGCCTCGTCGGCGGCCAGGACGTGGTGATCGACGGCCGCATCGTGGCCGGCGCCGACCTCAGCCGGGGGGCGGCCGACCGCCACCTGGGCGGCTCGGTGGTGGAAGTGGTCGCGGGCCAGCAGATCCGCCTGGACGGCGCGATCGAGGCCAGCCGCACCGCAACCCTGCGCACCACCGATCTGCCCGGCGCCGACGACGACGGCGTCGCCCTGCGCATCACCTCGACCGGCGGGGTGACCGTGGTCGGCCAGGGCACCGCGGGGCAGGGCGGGCGCATCGAGGTCGACGTCAAGGGCAACACCCAGATCGTCGGCACGCTGACGGCCGGCGCCCGGGTCGAGCAGGTCTTCGCCGACGGCGTGCTGCAGAGCGAGACCCTGCACTGGAGCGCCGAGGGCGGCGCCATCGACATCGCCTCGACCGCGCAGGTCTACCTGGGCGGGCCGACGCGCACCGAGACCGGGGATACGGTGGAGATCGGCGCACGCCTGCGCGCCCACGACAAGATCGTCCTGGACGGCGGCATGAACGCCACCGGCGTGGGTGTCTACGTCCCGGGGGCCGCGCAACTGTCGGCGCGCCAGGCCGACGGCGCGATCGAGATCCGGTCCAAGGGTGATGCGGACATCTTCGGCTTCATCGTCGCGGGTGGCGAGGTGCGCGACGTGTTCGACGCCACCGGCAGCTACCTCGGCAGCCTGCCCATGTACGGCGGCGGCGCTTCCAGCATCCTGATCGAGGCCGACCGGCAGGTGCTCGTCACGCGCGAGCTCTACGCCGGGCGCTCGATCGAGCTGCGGGGCGGCACGCGCGCCGGGTCGGCACACCTCAGTGCGATGCCCGGCACGCCGACGGCGAAGTTGCAGCCGCGCGAGCAGGACTACGGCCTGCTGCTGGGCGGCACGGTGGGCCTGCGCACCGGTCTGGCCGACAGCCGCATCGACCTCAGCGCCGCGGGCGACATCTGGATGCAGGTGGCGGCCTACAACGAGCGCCTGCGGGCCGAGGGCTTCGCCGAGCGCGCCACCGGCCGGCTGACGCAGGACGTGACGCTGGACCTGCAGGTCGACGTCGGCCGCTACGTCGTGCGCGGCGCCGTCACGCTCACCGCCGCCGAGACGGCCGCCCACCAGGGCCTGGGCGACCTGATGCAGGCGCTGCAGCAGCGCATCATGGACGGGACGGATTTCTCGGTGGTCTCGCCGGCACCCGACCTCGGCCGCACGATGACGCTCAGGCAGGCCATCCAGGACTCCCTGGCGCAGAACCCGAACCCGCCGTCCACCGACCCGGCAGAGCTGTTCAAGGTGCGGCTGGACGACGGGCGCCTGATGTTCACCGGTGCCTTCGACGTGCAGTTGCACGGATCGGGTTCGGTCGGCGCGGAGCGGCTGGGCTTCAACGGCTGGCGCGACGGCGTGCTGCGCTCGGCGCCGACGGTGGCTGTCGACGCGAGCCAGCCTGGAGCGGTGGTGAACTTCGGCCGCGAGGGGGCGGTCAACGGCAAGGTCATCGTCTCGTCCCACGTCATCGGCCACGACGCGATCAACTTCCGCGGCAGCACGGGGTCGGGCGGCGGCGGGCTGGACCTGCGCCCGAGCGGCACCTTCGAGACGCGCCGCGGCAACATCGAACTGCGCCCGACCGGTGATGCCGTGCTCCAGGGCCGGCTGGTGGCCGGTGGCGCCAACGCGAGCATCGTCGTGCAGGCGGGCGGCTCGCTCGAGGTGCGAGGCGACCTGCAGGCCGAGCGCGACATCGTCCTCGGTGCCGGCGCGCGCAACCAGGCCGGCGACCGCAGCGTTCACACCTTCGGCACGGCCCGGCTGATCTCCACCGGGTCCGCGGGCCGGGTGCTGATCACCGGCGAGCGGGATGTCGTCATCGACAACCAGATCGGCCGCGACCGCGACAACCAGCGCAACGCCGGCCTGCAGCTCGTCGAGATCGTCTCGCGCCAGGGCACGCTGACGCTGGACCGCAACGGACTGATCGACACCGTGGGCCAGGTGACGCTGCGTGGGCAGGACGTCGTGCTCCAGGGCTGGGTCATCAGCGGGCGCAACACGCCCTCGGTGCTGGACCACGAGGTGCAGGCCATCGCCGCTGGCAGGCTCAGCGTTTCCGGGCAGTTCGACGTCTCGGGCTCGATGCTGCTGCGCTCGGGCGCCGACCTGGAGATCTTCAACAGCCGGCTGCTGCTCGCCGACGCCGACCAGCGCCTGACGGTGCAGGCCGGGGGCATGCTGCGTGCCGGCACGCACGACCCGCAGGCCACCCCGTCCGGTCCGCGCGCCGTGGTCATGGGGGCGCATCGCCTGGTGGAACTGAGCGCCGGTGCCGGCGTGCTGCTGGGCGCCGACGCGCAGGTGCTCTCGGCGGGCGATGGCAGCCGCATCACCGTCAGCGGCGGCAGCATGGTGCTCGGCGGTGCGCTGCTGGCTGGCGCGCGCTTCGACACGGCCCAGGGCAAGGCGGTCTGGACCGGCAAGGACGCGGTGCTCGACATCCGGGCCACGGGTGCGGTCACGCTGGGGGGGCAGGCGCGCGACGAGGCCCAGGCCCTCGTCGATGCCCAGGCCGTCGCGCAGGCCACCGGCGAGGTGCGGGTGCGCACCGGGCGCGACGCCGCCGGCCTCGGCCTGGTGGTCGGCCCGCAGGCCGCGCTGCGCGTCGATGCGCGCGGCGAGGTGAGCGAGCAGGGGGTGCCCGTCCTCACCGGCGGCGGTCCGTCGGCGATCCACGTCGTGGCCGACGGACGCCTGGTCGTGCGCAACAACGTCGTCGGTGCGGATGTCTCGTCCACGGTGAACCTGGAGTCGCGTGGCCAGATGCTGATCGACGGCCTGGTGCGGGCGGGGCAGGCTGTCCATCTGACGGCCAGCACCGACAGCAGCGGCACCTCGCTGATCGTCACGCCGGTGCAGCGGGTCGACGGCAAGCGCGTGGCCGGCGGCACGCTCGACACCGACACCGGCGGCACGCTGACGCTGCGCGCCACCCAGAACGTGCTGCTGCAGGGCGTCGTCGGCCAGGTGGAGGGCGCAGGCAACGACATCGGCCGCGTGGGCCGCATCGACGTCACCTCGGTCTCGGGCGACGTGCTCATCCAGGGCCTGGTGGACGCTCGGGACGACGTCTCCATCGTCGGCAACCGCGTCACGATGACGCTGGGCAGCCACGTCTTCTCGCTGCAGGACGACTCCCGTGCCTTCCTGCAGGCGCGCCAGCGCATGGACATCCTCGGCCAGATCACCGACAAGGACGCGATCGTCAAGGGCGACAAGCTCGTCCACCTGGCGGCCCCCATCGTCTACGTCGATGGCATCCTGAAGACCGAGGCCGCCGACAGCCGCATCCTCGTCAATGCCGGCCAGGACCTGCGCATCGCCGGCCTGGTGCAGTCGGCCGGGGACATCCACCTGAACGCCGGGGTCGACCTGAACCTGGCGCGCGCCGACCTCGAGGGCACGGTCACGCTCGCGCAGTTGGCCGGCGGCGAGATCCGCGTCGTGGGCCAGGGCGTGGTGCAGGCCGGGCGCGACGTGCAGACGCGCTCGGGCGGCAAGGTGCAACTCGCCGCCGATGCCGATGTCGGCGGCAACCGCGTGCTGGTGGTGCCGGTGATCACCACCACCGAGGAAGAGATCCAGACCGTCGTCGGCTACCAGGAGATCGCGGTCGGCACCATCCAGGTGCCGCGCATCAGCTACGAGACGACCACCATCACCGAGCAGGTGGGCACGGCCCGCGTCAAGGTCGGCAGCGAGTTCTACCAGTTCGATGCGCGGCTGTACCAGATCGGCTACTACAACCCCAATGCGCAGGCCGATCGGCGCTTCCTCGAGACGCTGATCGAAGGTATCCACTACCACAACTGGCAGGTCACCTGGGCCAATGCCGGCACGCCCGAGAACCCGGGCCAGTCGGCGACCGCGGTCACCCTGAGCCACTCGCGTGGCGAGTACAAGAACCCGAACTACCAGCCGTTCACCCAGCTCAGCCCCGAGCAGCGGCAGGCGGTGCTGAACCACACCGGCTACATGCCGGTCTTCGACTTCGCCTACAGCGCCGGCGGCCAGGCCGGCAAGGTGGCGCTGGAGAAGACGCTGAACGGCCAGGTCGTGCCCACGCAGTACATCACCCCCGACTGGGCGGCCAACGTCAAGCGCATCTACCACGTGGACGTGGCCGGCTGGCGCGACAAGTACATCCAGATGCCCGAGGGCGCGCAGCGCGACATCCTGCGCACCATCACCCAGGGCGAGACCCAGTACCTGTTCGTCCAGGTCGACAGGGTCGCCGCGGCCGGCAGCGGCACCGGTTTCGCCGCGGGCACGGGGGCCGTCACCGGGCAGCGGAACGAGCGTTGGCTGAACCTGCAGGCCGGCGCGGCGCTCAGCGGCTACTCCCGTGGAGAGTGGGTAGGCCAGTACAACGACGCAGCCCGCCTGGCCTACAACCAGGACAGGTCTTCGTGGAACCCGGCCAACTCCTTCGACTACGGCGATTTCGACAGCATTGCCGGCCGCTGGCGTGTGGACTACGTCGCCGGATCGGGGCTGCGCACCTACGCCCTGAACACCCCTGCGGGCGTGAACACCGGGAGCCTGACGCTGCGCTATGACCCGGAGTGGCAGTGGGCCTTCAACATGATCGCCGGCGCCGACCCGCAGGGCCACGGCAGCCGGGTCGGCCAGGTGTCGCGCCTGTCGCAGTTCGCGCCGGCCACGAGCGCGGCGGTGTTCGCGCCCAACACCCTGCTGGAGGAATTGCGGTCCGAGAACACGGCGCGATTCGCTCAGACCTCGGTGTCCAGCGCGGGGTCGCGTCAGGTCGGCTTTGCGCCGGGCGGCGGCAGCGTCAGGTTCTACGAGCACAGCAACTTCTCGGGCTGGACGATAGACACCGGTGACTTCAATAGTTGGATCGGGAAGGACCGCAACGACCGGATCTCGGCGGTGACGGTCTACCCGTCGAGCACCTACCGCGTCGAGGCCTACGAGCACATCAACTACGGAGGCTGGGTGGCCGGCTGGGCGGCGAATGTGGACGGTGGGTGGTATGGTCGCTGGAAGTCGGGCAGTTGGGGCGACGCCATCTCGAGCTGGAAGATCTGGGGCTACGTCAACGAGACCTTCCGCAACTACCGCTACGACTGGACGTCGACCTGGAACCCCATCTTCGACGACCGCATCAGCCTGGGCTACCAGGTCACCACGCAGGCCAAGGACATCTACGACTTCCGGCCGGTCTACGAGACCTCGGTGCGCCAGGTGCCGGTGGTGCAGTTCGAGGACGTCACCGTCTGGCAGACCGTGCCCGTCGTGCAGAGCAGCTTCACCACGCGCACGGTGGAGACGGTCAAGATCATCCCGCTGCTGGGCGACGACTTCGGCGGCGAGTCCCTCTCGGCCGGGCGTCACCTGAGCATCGAGTCCCGGGGCAGCGCCGCGCTCAGCGGGCTGGCGCGCGCCGGCGAAAACCTGACGGTGGTCTCGGGCGCGGCGCTCGACGTCACGGCGATGCGCGACAAGGCGGGCGCCGCGGTGCGGTCCTCGCTGACCGCGGGCGGGACCTTGCGCCTGGAGTCGGCGAACACCTTGCGCGTCCAGGACGCGGCTGAACTCGTCGGCAAGGACCTGACGCTGCGCTCGACGACGGCCGACGTGATCGCCAACGGCCAGGTCGGGCAGGAGCGGGTGACACGGACCGTCGATGGCGAGGCCGTGACGACCGGCATCGACACCGCCACCATCACCGTCTCCGCTCGCAGCGACGTCAGCCTGGGGGGCCAGTGGACGGCCGGCACGAGCATCAGCGCCAAGGCGGGGCAGGGCACCGGCGGCTTCGGCAGCGTCGCGGTGATGAACGTGGAGGCCGGCTCGGCCTTCGACCTGGACCTCACGGTGCGTGCGGCCACCGGCACCCTGACGCTGGAGGCGGGCGAGTTCGGTGGCCACGTGCGCCTGGCCTCGCAGGCGCACGGCACGCGCGCCCACCTGACGGTGGGCGGCACGGCCGACGGCGGCGCCACGGGCACGGCCACGATCAGCGCGCGCGACGGCCGGGTCACGCTGGAGGACGGGCAGGTGCTGGCGCGCCGCCTCGTCACGCTCTCGGGCGGTGACACCTCGGTGCTGGCGAAGGTGGCCGAGGTGGACATGCGCGTGGCCGGCGTCGGCGACCTGAGCCTGGTCAACCGCGGTGCGCTGAAGGTCGATCGGTTGGAGGCAGCCGACGGCGCGATCGAGGTCACGACCACCGGCCACCTCGACACCACGCAGATCCGCACCCTGGGCGCTAGCGAACGCAACAGCATCACGCTCAACGCGCTGCGCACCAACGGCGCCGTCAACCTGAGCGTGGGCGAGATCTCGGCCGGCGGGCGCGGCAACGTCACGCTGAACGTCCAGGGCGCCCTGACCACGAAGACCGGCACCCTCATCACAGGCAATGCCTTGCGCATCACGCAGGCCCGGCCGAACGACCTCTTGCTGAACACCCAGGTGCATGAACTGAGCCTGGATGTTCAGCAAGCGGGCGACGTGACCGTGACCCAGGGTGACCGCGCCCTGCGCGTGACCGGCAGCCGCCTGGCCAACGGCTCGCTGACCATCACCGCGTCCGGTGCCGTGGCGCTGGCCGACGTGCGGCTGGAGTCCAACCTGCGCGGCAACGACATCACGGTGGTGGCCGCCGGTGACATCGCCGTGGGCAGTGCGGTCGCGGGGGTCTACCTGCTGCCCATCTCCGGCACGGCCGCGCTGGTCGAGGGCCAGAAGATCAGCGCCCGGGCCGCCGCTGACGCGACCGCACGGACGGTGGATTTCAGCGGCGTCGAGGTGGTCGTCGGCGGCGAGTACCGCATGACCATCGGCAACGCCGCCGGCTCGGTGGCCGGCACGGCGGTGCTGCGCTACACCGCCCAGACCGGCGATACGCTGTCCGACATCGCGCGCGAACTGGCGGCCCAGGCCTCGGCCTTCACCGTGGGCACGGGCTCGAGCGCGACCCTGCCGTTCACGGCCACTGCCGTCGGCGCGGTCATCACCCTGACCGGCGCCGGCACGCGTAGCATCACCGCCTTCGACGAAGTGGCCTCGGCGGGCGTGATCTCGCTCACGTCCACCGCCGGCGCGGTGCAGCGCGCCGTGGGCAGCGGCGCGCTCAACCTCGTGGCGGATCGCCTGGTGCTGAAGGCGGCCACCGGCATACGCGACCTGCAGGCGGCCGCGAGCTACCTCGACGCCGTCACGACCACCGGCGACATCGTCATCAGCGACCGCGACGGCGGTTTCGCCATGCACGAGGGCCTGTTCGTCGCCCGGGCGCAGACCGCCAAGGGCACGGGCAGCGCCAACCACACGGTGTCGATCGGCAGCCAGGGCGATCTGAAGGTCGGCCGTGCCGCCGACGCCGCGAAGGGTGAGCCTGCGATCGACGCGGTGCTGCGCGGCAACACCCTGCGGCTGAGCAGCAGCGAAGGCTCGGTGCAGGTGATCCGGCACGCCAACGGCGCGGCATCGCTCGACTTCGACAAGGGCTACGCCTTCAGCGGCGCCGTCCTCGACCTGTACCGCTTCTTCCAGGGCAGTGCGCTGACCGAGTACCGCGCCGGCGAGGCCTTCCTGTTCCGCGAGGACGCCTCGGGTGCGGTCATCCCCGGCGGCACGGGCGCGCTGCCGGGCAACATCACCTCGGACACCATCGTCATCGACACGGGTGCGCTGCTGTCCCTGGGTGGCACCTTGACCGCCCGCGACCGCATCGAGCTGCGCTCGGACCGTGACGTGGTGTTCACCGGCACCATCGCCCACGCCGACGGCGGCAGCCACCGGGTCGGCCAGCTGGCGGTGCAGGCGCGCGGCCTGGAGAAGGTGCAACTGGTGGTCGACACCAACGCCGCCGGCAAGAGCCAGGTCAGCACCACCGAGCGCGATTCGGGCTTCGCCACCGTGAACGTGGCCAAGCTGCCGGTGCAGCGCCTGGTCCTTCGGGCCGAGCGCGACATCTTCCTGCGCGTGAGCGACGGCGACCTGGACCTGGTCGGCTTCGTCGGCGGCAACACCGGCTTCGAACGCGCCCGCGGCATCGAGATCGACGTCAGCGGCACGCTGAAGCTCACGGGCGGCATCGTTGCCGCCACCGAGGACCTGAGCGTGCGCGCGAACACGATCACGCTCGACGGCGCCTCGGTCTTCATCGCGCGCGACCTGGTGCTCGACAGTGCCGGCGCGATCACGGCCAACACCCTGGCCGAGACGCTGCGCGCCCGCACCACCCAGGCCGATGCGCACATCGTCGTCAGCGAGGCCACGGGCCTGGACGTGCTGTCGGCGGTGGCCGCCAACGGCCGCGTGGAGATCAACAGCGGCGGCTTGATGCGGGTGCACGAGGCCCTGACGTTGGTCGACCGCAGTGGCAACGACGTCATCCTCGAAGCCGCCGGCAAGCTGCTGGTCGCCCGGGCCGAGGCGGCTGTACAGGCCGGTGCCCAGAAGCTGCACGGGCGCGTGATCGTGGATTCGCCGGCGGGCATCGAGCAGTTGCAGACCCCGCGGCTGGATGCGCAGGGCCTGCCTGTGCTGGTCAACGGCAGCCCGGTGCTCGAGTACAACGACGCCGCGACCGTGCTCTACGGGCGGGAGGTGATCCTGCGCGGCAGCGTGGCGGCCGGCTACAAGCTGCTGCAGTCGGCCACCGACAAGGGCTCGGGTGCCGATGTGCAGATCCGCACCACCGTGGCGGGCACCGGGGTGCGGGCCGAGCCGACGACGATCGCCGAGGACCGCGCGGCTGCTGCAGGCGGCGGTCTGGTGGCGGCCACCGTCACGACCCAGACCACGCCGGCCGGGAGTAGCGCGACCCAGGTCAGCGCAGCGGCGTTCAAGGTCGACCTCGATCCGGCCTACACCTACACCGTCGAGCTCGGCAAGTCCTCTGCCCAGAAGGCCAGCTACTCGGTGCGCATCGGACAGAACGTCGCCGGCCAGGTGGTTCAGGCCTCATGGGAGTCGGTGCTCGGCGCGCTCAAGCGCCTGATCGACGCCGACACCGGGGCGCACAAGCCTGCCGTCAGCGTCGAGGAGGTCGCGGCCGAAGCGGCACTGCGCGTCACCGCCACCGTGGCCAACGCGGCATTCCACTTCGACGCCCGGGTCGGCCAGATGGTGCGCAGCGCGCAGGGCACGGCGCAGGCAAGCAACGTCACCCCTGCCGGGGCGGACGAGAAGCAGGTCTCCCTGGTGCAGTTCGATGCGCTGCAGCCGGGCCTGGACTACGAGATCACGCTCGACGGCCACACTTACCGTGCGCGCACCGGGCAGAACCTGGACCTGCTGATCAGCGGTCTGCCCGCGCCCGATGCCGCCCGGCTGGACGTGCTGGCGCTGCAGGCGGTGCCCGGCCTTGGCACGGTCGCCATCGGGGCGCCGACCGAGGCGGAGGGCTTGCGCGTCTACGCGCTCGACACCGTGCGGCCGGTGGCCGTGGGTGATGTCTTCCGCCTGACCGTGACCACGGGCTCGGGCGACGGCGCGGTGACCCACACTTTCACCCACACTGTGGCCGCGGGCGGCGACACGCACGCCGCCGTGGCGAGCGCGCTGGCGGCCCAACTGCAGGCCGATGCGGCCTTCACCGCCGTGGCGGACGGCGCGCTCGTGCGCCTGACCAGCGGGGCCGGCACGGCCACGCTGGCGATGGCGATCAGCCCGGCGGCGGATGGTGACGAGGTCGCATCGGGCAGCGCCCGTGCCGCGCACCGCATCGGCCTGGGCACGATGCAGGTTATTGCCGGCGGGGTGTACGAGGTCAAGGTCGGCGGGACGTCCGTGGCCTCGGTCACCGCGACGGCGGGCCAGACCCTGGCCCAGCTCGCCACGGCGCTCGCCACCGCGCTCGACGCCGCAACCGGCCTCGACAGCCAGGCCCGGGGCACGGTGCTGGACCTGGCGGGTGCGACCGGCGAGGTGACCGTGACGGGCGCGGCGGTGCAGGCCGTGCCCGACGGGGGCCGCCTGCTGCAGAGCAGTACCCACATCGCGGTCAGCGATGTCAACCAGCGCGTGCTGACCTTCAGTGACGTACCCTTCCTGACGCAGGCCGGCTCGGCCAGCGCCTTCCTGGCCGAGCCGGTCTACCGGCTGACGCTGGGCAGCCGGGCGCCGGTGGAGGTGTCGGCTGCCGGCAAGGCCAACCTCGCGGCGGTGGTCGACGGCCTGCGCACCGGCGTGGCGGCCTTGCCGGGTCTGGGCGCGCAGGCCCGGCAGGTCCCGGTGGCCGAGACGCTGGCCGCCGTCCAGGCCGAGCTGAAGGCCCGGATCGAGGCTGGCAGCGACTACATGGTCGATCTCAGCGGCAGCGACGGCGCGCTGCGCATCGTCGCCCCTGAGGACAACAAGGCCTTCCCCTTCAGCGCCACCGCGGTGGCCGTCAACGACACCGGGGCCGTGCTCGGCGACCCGCTGCGGCCCACGGTCCAGGCCGCCAGCGGCGTGGCGCAGCGGCACGAGATCGTCTTCGCCCACAACGACAACCGCGACGTCACCCTGCGCGTGGTGATCGACGGCCGGGCCTACGAGAAGGCCGCTGGCACGGTGCAGAAGACGGTCAGCCAGCCCACCGTGGCCTACGACGGCCTGGACGCGCAGACCGGTTTCGCGCGCAAGGTGACCGTGAGCTTCCCGGCCGCGCCGGTCGTTCTCGCCGCTGGCGACCGGGTCACGGTCGAGGTCAACGGCGACCGCATCTCCGCCGTGGCCGGCAGCGCCGACGACTGGGCCGGTGTGCTGGGCTCGCTCGCCACCCAGATCAGCACCCGCTTCACTGGCCTGATCACCGCCACGTCCCATTCGACGGATCGCAAGCTCATGATCGACTCGATACCCGACGGCCAGATCGTCGAGCAGGTGCTGTTCGAGCCGCAGGACGGCGCCCAGATCACGCGTGTCGTCGTCGCGCCGTTCAAGGACGTGCTCGACGCCCTGGCCCTGGACATCCAGACCCTGGACCCCTCCATCGCCCAGGCCCTCTATGCCGACGCGACAAAGACCCTGACGCTGGTGGGCAGGACGGGCGTCGCCTTCGACCTCGACAGCGTCATCGTCATGCCCGGCCGTGCCGTGGCCGAGGTGGTGCCCACGCTGGTGGAAGCCGGCGTGAGGCTGACCCAGGTCGACCGTGTCGAACTGGACAGCGCGGCCCTGCAGGGCAACCGCTTCGAAGTGACGGTGGGTGACAAGACGCTGGAGGCTGTGTTCACACCGGGCAACCTCGATTCGCTGGTGAGCGCGCTGGGTGCTGCCTTCATGGCCGAGTCGCTGGCGCTGACCGTGGTCAAGTACGGCAGCTCGGGCCTGGAGGTCCAGGCGAACGCGCCCAACACCCCATTCACGCTGGGGGCGTTGCGGGTGTTCCTTCAGTCCGAGCTCACCCTGGCCACGCAAGATGGCTTCACGGCCCCACCTGCCACGCCGGTGCAGGCCCCTGGCACCGCGCAGGCCCAGGTGACGAGCCTGACCATCGGCGGCGGCTTCAATGCGAACGCCAGCTACGAGGTGGTCGTGGAGGGGGTGCGTCACGCCGCCAAGTCGGGCACCTTGTCGGCCGTGCTCGACGCCCTGGTCTCGAGCATCAATGCCGCGACCTCCTCGCCGGTCACGGCGCAGAAATCTGCCGCCGACACGCTGACGCTCACCGCCAAGCAGGTCAACACGGGCTTCAACGCCAACGTCTTCGTCCGGGCGCAGGTGAGCGAACTGACGCCGACCGGCGACTTCGTCGTCATCGTCCCCGAGCGCAGCAGCAGCAACTACGCCATCCGGCCCACGGGCAACCTCTCGGTCGTCGCGCTGCCGGTCTACACCGGCAACCAGATCACACTGGGCAGCGTCAACGGCGATGTGGTCGTCGTCTCGGCGCTGAACGTGGGCCGAGGCACGAGCGGCGGCATCGTCAACATCCAGGCGCCGAAGGGCAGCGCGGCGCTCGGCGGCATGATCACGGCGCGCGAGCTGAACCTCGAGTCCGAGGGCGACCTGGCCGTCACCACCAGTGCCGATGCACTGAACGTGGTGATGCGCGGCGCGGGCGACTTCACCATCACCCAGGCGGGCGACATCGTCATCGACACGCTGCAGGTGGCTGGCGGCGACGTCACCATCGTGGCCGAGACCGGCAATGTGGTCATCAACAACCTCACCGGTACCGGCGGACGGCTGACCGTGCGCGCCGGCGGCTCGGTCACCGTCAACGCGCCGACGGTGGCGGGTGGGGCTGCGGCCGCCTTCAGCGACGGCGCGCTCATCGTGACCGGCCTGAACCTGAACGCAGCGCAGAAGGCGGCCGGCGCCGGCCAGGTCAGTGCGACGCTGAACGTCGCACGCCTGGACCTGACGGCGCACGGCGCGGTCTCGCTGGTCAACCAGCAGACCCTCGTGCTCGAGCGCCTGGATCACGGCGGCAGCGCCGTCACACTGGACGTCGCCGGCACGCTGACCGTCGATGCCGCGCTGACGCTGACCGGCTCGGCCGTCCTGAGCGTCGACACCCGCGCGGCGGGTGCGCTCGTCCTGAACGAGCGCATCTCCAGCGGCAGCGGTGCGGTGACGCTGCGATCGGCCGGCGCCATGCGCTTCGGCGCCCAGGCCGGCATCGACTCCACCGGCGGCGCGATGACGCTCGCCTCGGGCGGCGCGATGACGATGGACAGCGCCACCTTCGTGCGCGCCGGCAGCGGGGCGATGGCGGTCGAGGCAGGCGGTGACCTGACCCTGGGCAAGCTGCGCACCAGCAGCTCTGCCGACCTGCGCATCACCACCGGCGGGGCCCTGATCGATGCCGGCGCCGGGGCGACCGACATCGTCGCGCCCACCGCGCGCCTGGTGATCCAGTCGGTGCAGGGCGTGGCCACCGCAGGCGAGCTGGATGTGCAGGTGCGGGCGCTGGACGCACGCAACACCGGCACTGGCAGCGGTGCCGTCAACCTGCGCAACCTGGGGGCCCTGGCGATCGACCGCGTGGTCCAGGTCGGCAACGGCGCGGTGGCGATCGAGACCGCCACCGAAGACGCCGCGAGCCCGGCGCACATCACGGTGACAGCCGGCCAGCACGGCATCGAGGCGAGCGGGACGGGGTCGGTGCAGCTCTACGCGGGCCAGGGCGGGGTCGTCCTCGGCGACACGGCCCGCACGGGTGCAGTCACCACCGCGGGCGGCGCGGTGACTGTCGTGGCCGAGCGTGGCGACATCCTGCTGGGCGACGGCATACGGGTGGCCGGCAGCGGGGCGATCCAGCTCCTCGCGCCCGAGGGTTCGGTGCTGGCCGACCGCGCCGCCATCGGCTGGCGTCTGGCCGACGGGAGTTTCGGCAACCCAGCCCAGGCGCTGAACCGCGACGTCGACACGGCGCTGCGCACCGGCCGGGCCGTGGCCACCCCCGCGACCGGGCAGGTGGTCGCCAGCGGCTTCGAGCCCACCGACAGCACGCGCTTGTTCAACGATGGCGACGTGCTGCGCCAGCCCGACGGGGCCTACCTGCAGACGGCCGGGCGGCTGACGATCAACGCGCAGAGCCGCATCGGCGAGCCGCTGACCGGCTACACCTTCAGCCCGCTGGCCCTGGTGGCCGATGCGGCCGAGGTCTCGGTCTCGAGCAGTGAGCGCCTGCCGGTGGCGCTGATCAACCTGGCGACGCAGTCGTCCATCGTGGCGCCGGCGGCCGACGGGGCCGGCGCCCGCGGCGGCGCAACCGGCGTGATGACGCTCGGCGGCGGGCAGAACCTGTCGGCCCCGGTCGACGCCGGCGGGGAAGACCTGGCCCTGGTGGCCAACCGCATGCAGATCACGCAGCCGGTGCGCAGCAGCGGCGGGGTGTTCTCGGTCAGCACCTTCACCAGCGATGCCACGATCGTGCTGGGCGACCTGGCTGCAGGTTCCACCCTGAACGAGACCAACAGCCTGGTGCTCGACAACACCGAGATCGGCTTCCTCGAGCCGGGCTTCCGCGAGATCGTCCTCGGCACGCAGGGCGGCAGCAACACCATCGTCTTCGGCGACCCGGCGGCCACGACCGGCGGCGGCATCACCTTCCGCGACAACCTGACGCTCTACACCGACGGCGCCGGCGGCGAGGTGGTGATCAACCAGCCGCTGACGGTGCAGGGCAACTTCGTCGGCGTGGGCTCCGGCAACACCCAGGAGATCAACGCGCCCATCACGGCAGCGGCGTACTCGTTCAGCGACTCCTTCGTCGTCACCGGCCTCCAGACGCTGACCACGACCACCGGCGGCATCACCATGGGCGGCGCCGGGCTGCTGCACTACCTGGACGGCGCGGCCACCGGCACCAACACCCTGACGCTGACCGCGCCCGCCGGGCAGAACGTCGTCTTCAACACGCAGATCGGCCAGACCAAGGCGCTCGACGGCCTGACGGTCACCCGCGCCAAGGACGTCACCTTCCGCGAGAACGTGCTGGTCAACGGCAACCTGCTGATCAATGCGTCCGGGGCAGTCATCTTCGAGAAGGGTCTGACCCTGACGTCCGGCGGCAGCCTGACGATCAACGGTGCCAGCGTCGTCCTCTTCAACGGCCTGCAGAGCCCGATCACGCTGTCTGGCGTGGGTGCGGGCAGCGCGCCGGGCAACATCTTCATCGAGTCCAACGAGATCTTCCTGCCGCAGCGGGCCATCGAGGGCAGCGGCACGGTCACGCTCCGCGCCACCGACCCGAATCGCACTGTCCATCTGGCCTCGCCGCCGGACGACTCCAGCGCCGTGCTGCAGATCACGCTCGACGAGATCCGTCGCTTCAGCCCGAACTTCCAGAAGATCACCATCGGCCACGTCGGCAATGACGGGCACGCGACCGGCAGTGCGCTGGTGCGCGTGGGCGGCTCGGTCGGCCTGTCGCAGTCCACCTTCCTGAACGACGTGGAGATCTACGGCGGCCAGGTGGTGGTCGAGGACAACGAGGACGACCGCATCTTCCTGCGCACGGCCAAGCAGCTGAGCGTCTACGCCGTCAACGACATCACGCTGCGCAACGAGGTGCGTCTGGTCAGCGGCGCCGACCTGGTGCTCGACAGCAAGTCGGGCACCGTGGCGCAGACCGACGACGCACGGGACACCAAGACCGGCGAGTTGCTGACGGCCGACAACCTCACCGTGCGCGCCGCCACCGGCATCACCCTGCCCCGCGCCGACCTGAACACGCTGACGGCAGTCAACGCCGGCAGCTCAGGCAGCATCGCCATCACCGAGGTGGCGGCTTCTGGGCCGGTGCAGGTGGACCGTCTGGCCCAGACCCACGCCGGGAACACCGACGGCGGCATCACCTTGACCACCGAGGCCGGCAGCATCACGCTGGCGGCGACCGGCCTGGGTGTGAGCGTGGCCGGGGGCGGGAGCGTCACCCTGACGGCCGGCGGCAGCAGCAGCGACCTGCTCGTCAACCGCGGCGTCACCACGACCACGGGCAGCATCGCGCTGACGGCAGGCAGGCACGTCCAGCAAGCCACCGGGACGGCGGGTTCGACCTGGATCCAGGCCACCGGGGCTGGCCACATCTCGCTGACCGCGACGGCGGGCTCGATCACGCAGAACGCCGACGTCCGCTCGGCCGGCGGCACCCTGACCTACAGCGCAGGCCAGGACATCACGATGGCCGCTTCCAGCGTGACGCGCTCGGTCGGACCGGCCCAGGCGCCGGGCGCGGTGGCCATGACCGCCAGCCTGGGCCAGATCCTGCTGGGCCTGGTGGAGTCGGGTGGTGGCGTGACGCTGAGCGCCGGCACGGCGGTCGGCAGCAACCGCGCGGTGGGCGAACTCAACGTTGACGCCAACGACGCGGCTGGCGGCAAGCTCACGCTGAGCGCTGCCACCGGCGTGGGCACGGCGTCGAAGGCGATCGCCACCCGGGTGGCGCAACTGGCCGTCAACAACAGCAGCTCGGGCGGGGTCTACGTCAGCGAGGCCGATGGGCTGGCCGTGGTCGACAGCGGCATCACCACCACGGGTACCGGCGGGCAGGTGGTGCTGCAGACCGCGGCAGGCGACCTGCGTGTCGATCATGCGATCACTGGGCTGGGCGCGATGCTGCTGAAGGCGTCCGCGGGCAGCGTGGACATCCGGGCGAACGTGCGTTCGACGGCGGGCAGCCTCAGCGTCGATGCCGCGCAGAACGTGCTGATGAACCAGGCCGCCACCACGGCGGCGCTGCGGGCCAATGGGGCAGGCCAGACCATCGACTTGCTGGCGCGCGCCGGCATGATCGCCATGGCCGCCGGTGCCTCGGTCAACACCAACCAGGGCAACAACGGCAACGTCCGGCTGCAGGCCGGCACCACGGTGACGCTGGGCCGGGTGGTTGCAGGCACGGGCGCTGTCTCGGTGAAGTCTGGCGCGGGCGCCGCGATCACGCGCGCCACCGGCAGCGGCACCACCGTCAACCTCGAGGCGGGCAGCCTGCGCCTGGACAGCGGCAGCGGCATCGGCAGTGCCGCCGATGCGTTGCGCATCAACGCGGGCACGCTGGCAGCCACGAGCGCCGGCGGCGGGCTGTTCGTCGACGAGACCGACGGCCTGACCGTGGGCACCGTGGCAGCCGTGTCCGTGAACCGTGTGGGCGACACCGGGACCGCGGCGAGCTTCAGCGGCGACGGCGCGGGCGACACCGCGCTGTCCGGCCTGACCGCCGCGGCCAACGGTGCCCTCGTGCTGCGCGCCGGCGTGTCGCAGACGGGCGCGCTGGTGGTGAACCAGGCGCTGAGTGCGGTCGGGGCCGGGCACGTGAGGCTCGAAACCGTGACGGGCACGCTGGCGCTGAACGCCGCGCTGGACGCCGGAAGCGGCAGCGTGAGCATCGTCTCGAGCGGGGCGCAGACCTACGGAGCCGGCGGCGACGTGACGACTTCGGCGGGCACGATCGACGTGCAGGCCACGGGTGCGGGCAGCACGATCGGGATGGATGCGGGGACGGTGTTCAAGACAGTCGGCGGCAACATTCGCGTGATGGCGGGCGCGGTCAACGGCGAGGGGGCGACGGTGAATGCGGGCGGCAGCATCACCCTCGGCGTCCTGGATGCCCGCGTGGCGGCCGATCGCTCGGGCGCGGGCTCGCTGACGAACCAGACGCACGCGACTGCGCCCTGGGGCTCGGTCAGCGTGCTCAGCACCGGCGGCTCGATCCTGGACAACGCCGGCGACACGGCGGTCAACATCTTCGCCAACCAGTTGCGTCTGAACGCCGCGGCGGGCGCGTCGGCCCTCGGTGCTGGCGGCAACCACCTCGAACTGGAGGTGGCGCGCCTGAGCGCTGCGGCGGGCTCGGGTGGGATGTTCCTGACCGAGGCCACCGCGATCACGGTGGGCCAGACGGCGGATCTCGTGGTCAACCGGGTCAAGACCGACGGTGACGTGGCGGGCTCGACCCAGACCGATGCCGCTCAGTCCAACCTGGTCAGCGGCGGGGCCCTGGTGCTCCAGACCACGGCCGGGGCGATCACGACCGAGGCCGCAGGCGGAGCGGTGACGGCCGCGGGCAACCTGCTGCTGAAAGCCGGCGGCGACGCGGCCGACATCACCCTGAGCGGCGGCGTGACGAGCACGGCTGGCCACATCAGCCTGGACGCTGCGCGGGACATCGTCCAGAACGCCGGCATCACCGCCAGCGGTGCGGCCATGACGATCGACCTCCTGGCGGGTGACGACATCCTGATGGGTGCGGCCACCAGCACCATCAGCACCGATGGCAACGTCCGGCTGCAGGCGCTCAATGCCAACGCAGGGGACGCGGGCGCCAACGGCATCGCGCTGGCGGCGATCACCGCCGGCACGGGCAGGGTTGCCCTGATCACGGGCGCGGGCGGATCGGTCACCGACGTGGGCAGCGTCGCCACCGCGCTCAACGTCACGGCAGCCGACCTGATCATGCAGGCCGGCCTGGGCATCGGCGCGGGCACCAACGCCATCGAGACCTCGGTCACGCGGCTGACGGCTCAGGCGGGTAGCGGCGGCATCTTCGTGGCCGAGGCCAGCGGTGTGACCGTCGATGGGCTGAGCTTCGACATCCAGCGTGTCGATGCCCAGGCGGGCACGGGCGTGATCACCAGCGCCGGTGAAGACCTGCGCACCACGGGGGACGGCGCGATCGTGCTGACCGCGGGGGGGCCCGTGGTGGTGAACGAGGGGACTGCGGGCAGCCCGGCCCTGGTTGCTGAAGGTAGCGGCCACGTGCTGCTGGACGTCACCGGCACCCTGACCCTGAACGCCGCGCTGGACGCGGGCAGCGGCAGCGTGAGCCTGCTGTCAACCGGAGCGCAGACCTACGGGGCGGCCGGCGACGTGACGACCAGCGGTGCGGGCACGATCGACGTGCAGGCCACGGGGGCGGGCAGCACCATCGGGATGGCCTCAGGGACCGAATTCCGCACAGACGGCCACAACATCCGCCTGATCACCGGCACGGTCAATGGCGAGGGGGCCACGGTCGTTGCGGGCGGCAGCATCACGCTGGGCGTGCTGGATGCGCGCACGAACGCGAATCGTCAAGACGGTCAGTCAACCGGGCAGGTCGGCTGGGGCACGGTCAGCGTGCTCAGCACAGGCGGCAGCATCCTGGATGCTGATGCGCTGACCGCCGGCGACAACGACGACAGTCTCAATGTGATCGCAGCCGCCGTGCGTCTCTTCGCCGAGGGCTCGGTGGGTGAGACGGTCAACCACATCGAGACCCAGGTGGCAAGGCTCACGGCACGCGGTCTGGGCGGCATCTACCTGCTGGAAGCCGATCACGTGAGCGTCGAGGCGGTCTCGGCGAGCGTGAACCGGGTCGAGAGCACGGGTGCTCTGGCGGGCGCCGCCCTCGTCGATGCGGCGTCGCGCAACCTGCGCACGACCGCACCCGGGCCCGGCTCCACGTTCACGGGCAACAACGGGAACATCGTTCTGCGCACCAAGGCAGGCGACATCACGCTCATCGGGGGCACTTCCAATGAGGCGGTCCGTGCCCACGGTTCGGGCAATGTGCTGCTCCAGACCTTGGGTGCGGACACGGACATCATCGCCAATGCCGACATCTCGAGCGGCAGCGGCAACGTCAGTGTGCTTGCCGCGCGCAGTGTGTCCTTCAACAACCTGTCCCCTTTCGCCACTGCTGCCAGCATCTACACATCGAGCACTGGTGCTGGCAGCGGCACCATCGAGGTGGTGGCGGGCACGGGCTCGATCACCCAGGACCATCGCAGCACACTCCGAAGCACTGGCGTCGAAGCGCACGCCCGCCTGTCTGCTGAATCCGAGGTGACCGTCGGCAGCATCGAGGTCGGCGGCGGCGTGAGCATCACCGCGCGCGACGGCAGCATCCAGGATGCGGACGCCCTCGTCGGCGGTGCCAATGACGGCGGCACCCCGGATGTGATCGCGCTCCGCGTGCGTATGTCGGCAGGCACTGCCATCGGTGACGGCGTGAATCACCTGGAAACCCGGGTCGGCACGCTGAGTGCGCTTGCGTCCGGCGGCGGGATCTACGTGCTGGAGGCGGACGACCTTGTTGTCGGCGACGTCGCGGTGACGGTCAAGCGGGTACTGAGCAGCGGTGCGACAGCCGACTCGACCGATCTGGCGCCAGCGCAAAGTGACATCCGCACGATTGGCGGCAACGGCAGCATCGTGCTGCGCACGACCGAGGGCAGCATCGTGCTGGAGAACGGCACGGCGCCCGGTACCGCCACGATCCCCACCGACGATGCGGCCATCAGTGCCCACGGCAGCGGCCAAGTCCTGATCCAGGCCCAGGGTGCGGGCAAGGGCATCACGGCTCATGCCGATATCGTCAGCGGCAGCGGACACATCAGCATCGTGGCAGCCGACGGCGTGGTGTTCGGCGCCAGTGCCGATGTCCGCACAGCCGGCGTCGGAACGCTGGACGTGCGGGCGGCGACCGTGTCGATTGCCCATGGCGCGACGCTGCAGGCTGGCAGCGGCAACGTCCGGGTCGTCTCCACCGGCGCCTTGGCCCTGGGTGCGATCACGACCACGGGCGATGTGAGCCTGAGCGCGTCGACTGTGACCGATGCCTTCGACGGCACGGGCACCGACACCGTGAACGTAAGCGCCCGGCACCTGCGCATCGTCACCACGGGCGGGGCTGCGGACCAGGGCGCCGGCACCGGCTCCAATCACCTCGAGGTCAGTGTCGACAGCTTGGCAGCCAGCGCGGCGGGCACGGGCGCAGGGGGTCTGTTCCTGACGGAGGCCGATGCCATTTCGATCGGCACGCTGAACGCGATCAACGTCAACCAGGTCGGTACCAACGGCACGACGCTGACGCTGACAAACGACACGGCGCAGAACGACCTGGTCTCTGCCGGGCACCTGGTGCTGCAGACCACGGCCGGGGCGATCACGACCGAGGCCGCAGGCGGAGCGGTGACGGTCACGGGCAACCTGCTGCTGAAGGCGGCTGGCGCGGCGGGCGACATCACCCTGGGCGCCAGCGTGACGAGCTCGGCAGGCCACGTCAGCCTGGACGCCGGGCGGGACATCGTCCAGAACGCCGGCATCACCGCCAGCGGTGCGGCCATGACGATCGACCTCCTGGCGGGTGACGACATCCTGATGGGTGCGGCCACCAGCACCATCAGCACCGATGGCAACGTCCGGCTGCAGGCGCTCAATGCCAACGCAGGGGACGCGGGCGCCAACGGCATCGCGCTGGCGGCGATCACCGCCGGCACGGGCAGGGTTGCCCTGATCACGGGCGCGGGCGGATCGGTCACCGACGTGGGCAGCGTCGCCACCGCGCTCAACGTCACGGCAGCCGACCTGATCATGCAGGCCGGCCTGGGCATCGGCGCGGGCACCAACGCCATCGAGACCTCGGTCACGCGGCTGACGGCTCAGGCGGGTAGCGGCGGCATCTTCGTGGCCGAGGCCAGCGGTGTGACCGTCGATGGGCTGAGCTTCGACATCCAGCGTGTCGATGCCCAGGCGGGCACGGGCGTGATCACCAGCGCCGGTGAAGACCTGCGCACCACGGGGGACGGCGCGATCGTGCTGACCGCGGGGGGGCCCGTGGTGGTGAACGAGGGGACTGCGGGCAGCCCGGCCCTGGTTGCTGAAGGTAGCGGCCACGTGCTGCTGGACGTCACCGGCACCCTGACCCTGAACGCCGCGCTGGACGCGGGCAGCGGCAGCGTGAGCCTGCTGTCAACCGGAGCGCAGACCTACGGGGCGGCCGGCGACGTGACGACCAGCGGTGCGGGCACGATCGACGTGCAGGCCACGGTGGCGGGCAGCACGATCGGGATGGATGCGGGGACGGTGTTCCAGACCGTCGGCGGCAACATTCGCGTGATGGCGGGCGCGGTCAACGGCGAGGGGGCAACGGTGAATGCGGGCGGCAGCATCACCCTCGGCGTCCTGGATGCCCGCGTGGCGGCCGATCGCTCGGGCGCGGGCTCGCTGACGAACCAGACGCACGCGACTGCGCCCTGGGGCTCGGTCAGCGTGCTCAGCACCGGCGGCTCGATCCTGGACAACGCCGGCGACACGGCGGTCAACATCTTCGCCAACCAGTTGCGCCTGAACGCTGCGGCGGGCGCGTCGGCCCTCGGTGCTGGCAGCAACCACCTCGAACTGGAGGTGGCGCGCCTGAGCGCTGCGGCAGGCTCGGGTGGGATGTTCCTGACCGAAGCCACCGCGATCACGGTGGGCCGGACCGCCGCGCTCGTGGTGAACCGGGTCAAGACCGACGGCGACGTGGCGGGCTCGACCCAGACCGATGCCGCTCAGTCCAACCTGGTCAGCAGCGGTGCCCTGGTGCTCCAGACCACGGCTGGGGCGATCACGACCGAATCCACCGGTGAGGTGACGGCCGCGGGCAATCTGCTGCTGAAGGCCGGTGGTGCGGCGGGCGACATCACCCTGGGCGCCAACGTGACGAGCTCGGCAGGCCACATCAGCCTGGACGGCGGGCGCGACCTGCTTCAGCAGGCCGACGTCGCCGCGCAGGGCAGCAACCAGACCATCGATGCCTTTGCCGTCGGCAGCATCACGATGGTCAACGGCACGCGCACGACGACGGTGGGCAGCGGCAGCGTGATCCGCTACAACGCCTCGCCTGCCGGCACGGATGCCGTGGGCGCAACGCCCACGTCGTCGAACACGCTGCGCATCAGCTCCCTGCAGGCCGGCTCGGGCAGCGCCCTGGGTGACGTGAGCCTGCGCGCCGGCCACATCCTGGACAACGGCGACACCGACATCGACGTGCTGGCGCGCAACCTGCGTCTGCAGGCGGCCGTGGGGATCGGCAACGGGACCGGTGGTGTCAACGCGCTCGATACCCGGGTGGACACCCTGAGCGCGCGTGCGGCGGCGGGTGGCATCTTCATCAACGAGCGGGATGCGCTGACGCTGGACGCCGTGGGGTCGCTGACGGTGAACCGGGTGCTGGCTGACGGGACGGTCATCGCCCCGGGGAACGTGGCATCGGTCCGCACCGATGCGGCGCAGACGCAGGTGGCGGTCACTGGCGCAGGGTCCATCGTGGTCGAGGCAGGCAGCCTCCTGGCGATGCCTGACACCGTCGCCCAGAGCGTGGCCGTCAGCGCCGCCCTCGGTGCCGGCCATGTCCGCCTGCAGGCGCGTGGCGACAACGACACCTCGGGCGACCTCGATGTTCGCGGCCTCGTCCGCGGCGGCTCGGGCAACGTCAGCCTGCTCGCGGTGCGGGACGTGCTGCTCGCAGGCTTGGCCAACATCGTCAACACCACCGCCAACACGAGCATCGAGGTCCAGGCTGGACGCGACATCTCGATGGCGGCTTCCGCGACCGTGACTTCGGTGAGCAACGATGGCGGCGGCAATGTCCGGTTCGACGCCGGGCGGGATGTCGCGCTGGCGACGTTGAACGTGGGCACGGGCCGGGTGGCGCTGCTGGCTGACGGGAATATCACGGACGCGCACACCACGGCGGGCGACCAGGCCTCCACGCAGGCCGCGCCCAGCACGGTCAACGTCGTGGCCAGCCAGCTCCTGCTCGACGCGGGCCAGGGCATCGGCGCCGGCAGCAACTTCATCGAGACCACCGTGGGCCGCGTGGCGGCCAAGGCCGGGGCGGGCGGGGTCTTCGTCTACAACACCGGCTCGGTGAGCGTCGACGCGGTCAGCGTCACCACCCAGCGAGTGCTGAGCGACGCGACCCTGGCTGTGCAAGCCAGCACGCCCCCGGGCCCCTTCGTCGACACCCTGAGCGACCTGCGCACCAGCGCCGATGGCGCCATCGTGCTGCGCACTGCCGCCAACCTCACCGTCAACGCCGGCAGCGATCCGGCCGGAGCCGTCCTGTCGGCCGGCGCGGGGCACGTGCTGCTCGAAGCCGTGGCCGGTACCCTGACCATCGCCACCGGCGCGGTCGTGGACGGCGGTACAGGCAGCATCAGCCTGCGCGGTCATGCTGGCATCGTCCAGAACGCCGATGTCGTCACCGGCGGCAGCGGGACGCTGGACTACCGTGCCGACGGCGTCGACGCCGCCGCGATCACGATGGCCGCGGATGCGCAGGCGCGCACCGACGGCGGCAACGTCCGCATGCTGGCGCGCAACAACATCACGCTGGGCGTCGTGGACGCGCGCAAGGCGGCCGCGGGCGCCGGGGCCTACGAGCCCGAGTCCCAGTGGGGAAGCGTGGCCCTCATCGCGGGGAACACCAGCAACGTTGGCTCCATCGTGGATGCGCAGACCGACGATGCGGGGGCGGTGGTGGTGAACGTGCACGCCGCCGGCTTGTTGATGAACGCCGGCACCGCCATCGGTGCGAGCGGCAACCACCTGGAGACGACGGTGGGCACGTTGAGCGCGCGTGCGGGCAACGGCAGCATCTACGTGCTGGAGGCCAACGCGCTGACGGTGGACAACGTGGGCCTGAGCGTGAACCGTGTGGGCAGTGACGGCACGACGTTGACGACGATCACCGATGAGGCGCAGAGCGACGTCCGCACCACGGGTGGAGCCGGTCACATCGTGCTGCGCACGACGGCGGGCTCGATCACGCTGAACAACGGCACGGCGCCCGGGACGGCGACGAACCCGACGGACGACATCGCGGTGAGCGCGCACGGCAGCGGCAACGTGCTGATCGAGGCGCTGGGCGCAGGCACGGACATCACGGCCCATGCGGACATCGTCAGCGGCAGCGGCAATGTGAGCGTGATCGCGGCGGGCGGCGTGAGCTTCACGGGCACGGCCGACATCCGCACGACGAGCACGGGTGTGGGCAGTGGCAGCATCGACATGGTGGCGGGCACGGGCTCGATCACGCAGAGTGCGACGAGCGTGTTCCTGAGCACGAGTGCGAGCGCGTCGGCGAGGTTGCTGGCGGCCACCGACGTGACGGTGGGCGACATCGAGCTGGCCGGCGGCAGTGTGAGCATCACGGCGACGGCGGGCAGCATCCTGGATGCGGATGGGCTGGTGGGCGGTGCGAACGACGCTGACCAGGACGTGACGGCGGCGAGCCTGAGGCTGTGGGCTGGGGCGGGCATTGGCGAGAGCGTGAACCACCTGGAGACGACGGTGGGCACGCTGAGCGCGCGTGCGGGCAACGGCAGCATCTACGTGCTGGAGGCCAACGCGCTGACGGTGGACAACGTGGGCCTGAGCGTGAACCGTGTGGGCAGTGACGGCACGACGTTGACGACGATCACCGATGAGGCGCAGAGCGACGTCCGCACCACGGGTGGAGCCGGTCACATCGTGCTGCGCACGACGGCGGGCTCGATCACGCTGAACAACGGCACCGCGCCCGGTACGACGACGAACCCGACGGACGACAGTGCGGTGAGCGCCAACGGCAGCGGCAACGTGCTGATCCAGGCGCTGGGTGCGGGCACGGACATCACGGCCAACGCCGACATCGTCAGCGGCAGCGGCAACGTGAGCGTG
>CAZFVH010000007.1:0-70681 GCA_964522465.1 uncultured Rubrivivax sp.
TGGGTGTCGATCCAGGGCGATGCAACGCCTGCGCAGGCCTGGCGCCAGTGGGTGCGCGTGCTGCGCTGCCTGTGCGAACCGGTGGATGCGCTGGACGTGGCCATCGAGGGCAGCCGGCGCAACCCGGACGACGCCGAGCTGGCCGCCGAGCGGTCGAGCCTGGAAGCCTGGCTGGGCAGATGCATCCCGATGCAGGCGCCGCCGAACGAGCACTGAGGCTCCTCCGGGGTCAGGCAGCGCGAAGAAGTCAGGGCCTGACGATCAGCGATCAGCCACGGCGGCGATCGGAGAAGTGCGGCAATGCGTTGCGTGGGTGCCGCGCCGCCAGCACCAAGACGGCCGACGGTCAGCGCTGGACTGCGTCGAACACTGCATCGATCGTCGGCGCGTCCAGGATGCGGTCGAGCCAGGTGTCGATCTGCTCACTGGTCGCCTGCTGCATCCGCGTCAGCGCCCATTCGGGTGGTGGACCGAAACGGCGCGTCAGTAGCCGTGTCAGGGTCGTGATCCGGGCCAGGGTCTGACCTTCCTCACGACCTTTCTCCCAGCCTTCCTCCCGCCCCTCCTCCCGCGCATCCCTCAACAGCGTCAGCTCGTTGAACAGCGCACGCTCCCGGGCGATGGCACGGTAGCGGTCTTCTTCATTGCGGCTGAGAGCCTGCAGCTTCTGCATCGCCTGCTGCACCGGCGGGTAAGACACCTCGGACATCTCTTTGCCCTCCTTCCAGCGTTTGAGGAACGCGATCCATGCCTTCAGCGCGGGATAGGTTACCGGACCGGCGGCCGCTTCGGCCTTCACGTCAGCTTCAGTGCCGGCGTCAGCTCGGGCGCCTGCACCTGCACCTCGACATTGAACAGCCACCCCCGGCTGTCGCGCGCCAGCACGTCCAGCTCGATGGCCTTGCCGGCGATGTCCTCCGGCAGGATCTGAGGGTTCAGCACTTGCAGCACCTCCACCGGCGGCCCGTCGCAGCGCACCGCACTGATCAGCGCGGCCAGCAGATCGGGGCTGTCAGCGAACAGCCGCTTGAAGATGTAGCCGTTCTTCGGGTCGAGCAGGGCCATGCCGGGCACTGCAGGCCAGCGCGGCAGAGGTGAACACCCTCGGATGGGGGAAGCGGATGGGGACCACCTGCGCACCTGTCCACCCGCCGACGTGCCCGCCGAAGCCGAACGAGGTTGACTGACGCCATTGATCGCTTTAAGCTTTTTCGTCGTCTGAATGTGTTTACAAGATCGTAAAACGCTTTGGATCAGTTCTTGCTTCGTGGCTTTGTCGCCAGTCACCCGCCGGATGAACACAGCCTCCAGCATCGCCCCAAACGCCCTGCGCCATGTATGAATCAGTCCTGACCGCCCCCGCAGGGACCCGCGCCCATAAACGGCCGGGGCTGCCCTACGGCCTTACGGGATGGCTCTCACCACGCCCGGCACCGTCGGAAACCCGCCACTCGGTGTCGGCACGAGCCCGATGCGGCTGGGCAACAGCACCCAAAGGCCCGACACCCACGAGCCGCGCCAGACGCCACAGCATCTGCCCCGCCGCCCCGATCATGTTCTGCCGCCCTGCGCTGCCGCAGCGGCAAATCCTTGCCAAGCCCAGCACACCATGACCGTCATCAACAGCAATACCAACGCCCTGCTCGCGCAGCGCTCTCTGGCACGGGCCGAGCGCGCCACCTCCGAGGCGATGGAGCAGCTGTCCACGGGGCGGCGCATCAACGGCGCGAGCGACGATGCCGCCGGCTTGGCCATCTCCAAGCAGATGACGGCCTTCATCAGCGGGCTGGAGCAGGCCGTGCGCAATGCCAACGACGGCATCTCACTGGTGCAGACGGCCGAAGGCGCCCTGGGAGAAATGACCAGCGTCGTGCAGCGCATGAGGGAGCTGGCCGTCCAGGCGGCAACCGACACCAATGCCGCTGAAGACCGCAGCTACCTTGACACCGAGTTCCAGCAACTGCGTGCCGAGCTGGACCGCATCGTCGACATGACCGAGTTCAACGGCACCCATCTGCTGGACAAATCTGCCAAGGGCGGCACCGGAACCTTCACCTTCCAGATCGGCGTCGGTGAAGGACAGGTGCTGTCTCTGAACATCCCCGACTTCGACACCACCACCGGCGACCAACTGGCCCTAGGCAACGCCAACCTGCTGACCGCCAATGGCGCCCAGCAGGTACTGGCAGCGATGGACAACGCTCTGGCCAATGTGAACACCGCCAGATCGGAGATGGGGGCCACCATCAATCGCCTGACCTTTGCCATCGACACGCTGGACAACACGCGGGTCAACACCGAATCGTCTCGCAGCAACATCCTGGACGCCGACTACGCACGCGCCACCACCGAGTTGAGCCGCAATCAGATCCTGGAGCAGGCCGCCACGGCCATCCTGGCCCAGGCGAATGTGAGTTCGCAGATGGTGATGAGGTTGTTGGAGGGGTGAGGCGTCAGTTGATTGATGACCAGCTGTATTCAATCTCCTTGGGGCCGACGTGAGTATTGAGCGCGCCTGAGCATTCGGATCTGATCCATGAGCACGCAGCCCATTTACGTCACTCAACCGGACCTCCCTCCACTTGAGGAATTTATCCCATATCTGGAGCGCATCTGGGAGAGTCGGGTACTCACCAACAAGGGACCATTCCACCAGCAACTCGAGCAGGCATTATGCGATTATCTCGGCGTTCAGCACTTATCCCTCTTCACCAATGGTACGGTGGCACTGGTGACGGCGCTAAAGGCGCTCAAAATCACTGGTGAAGTGATAACCACACCGTACTCGTTCGTCGCCACCGCACACTCCCTTCTGTGGAACGGAATAACGCCAGTATTCGTCGATATCGATCCGAACACACTGAATCTCGATCCCAGAAAAATAGAAGCCGCCATCACGCCGAAAACCACAGCCATCTTGCCGGTGCACTGCTACGGGAATCCATGCGATGTCGAAAGTATTCAAGAGATTGCAGACAACTACAACCTGAAGGTGATCTACGACGCAGCGCACGCCTTCGGGGTGGAGTGCCATTGCGGCAGCGTACTCAACCACGGCGATCTTTCCGTCCTCAGTTTCCACGCCACCAAGGTCTTTAACACCTTTGAGGGCGGAGCCATCGTCTGCCCAGACGCAAGCACCAAGCAGCATATTGACATCCTGAAGAATTTTGGATTCGTCAATGAAACCACAGTGATCGCTTCTGGCATCAACGGGAAAATGAATGAATTCAGCGCCGCCCTTGGACTACTCCAGCTGAAGCATATCGATGCAGCCCTGGAAAGCCGACGCAGAGTAGACGAGACCTACCGCAAGCTGCTGAACGATGCAACTGGGATCAAGTGTTTGGAAAAGGGTGTACAGCACGCTTCCAATTTCGCTTATTTTCCAATTCTCATCGAAAAATCTCATCCCCTCGATAGAGATGAGGTATATAAATCTTTAGTTGAGAAAGACATATTCCCTCGGAGATACTTTTTTCCGCTTATCTCGGAGTTCCCGATGTATCGAGACCTTCCTTCGGCCGGAAAGAAAAATCTCCCGGTGGCCACCGAAGCAGCCCAAAAGGTGTTGTGCTTACCAATCTACCCCAATCTTTCTGATTGTCAAATCGAGGACATCGTTGAAATATTGCACATACAGAGCCGCTCACAGCTTGCTGCGCCGTGGGCAATGTCCCGTCGTGAGGCGACGAAAAAAGATTGAGTCCTCCAAGGACTCGGGAACATTGCAGCCACTTCAAACACAAACCTTCAAGGCGCACCACCCATGAGCAGCATTGACCAGTTCATCGAAAACTTCCTTAACGCGTGCGACTTCCAGGAGCCCGTCGAAGTAACCGCCGAAACCCCGCTGCGTAGCCTACCCGAATGGGATTCGCTGGCTGCGCTGGGCGTCATCGTTATGTTCGACATCGAATTCGGCAAGACCATCACCGCAGACCATCTCAAGCGGTGCCACACGGTAGGAGACCTGTTTGCCCTGACGGAGTCCTGAAATGGGCTTGTCGACCCTGCACAAGGTTCGGGTAGCTGGCATTGCCAGCTGCGTGCCGCGCCGCGAGTTGTCCAACCTGCGTGACTGCCCGCCCTCGCAGCGTCCCGAGCGTGAGCGGATGGTTCGCAACATCGGCATTGAACGCCGGCGCATCTGCGCTGAATGGCAATGCTTCTCCGATCTCGCATTTGATGCTACACAGGTCCTGCTGCGAGACCTTGACTGGGCACGCGAGGAAGTGGACGCACTGATCGTGGCCACCCAATCGCCGGATTACCTGATCCCCTCGACTGCCATTATCTTGCAAGACCGTCTGGGCCTGAGCCAGGCGACCATCGCCTACGACATCAACTTAGGCTGCTCGGCGTACCCTTTCGGCTTGCACCTACTGGGCAGCATGATCGCCAGCAGCTCTATTCGCAAGGCGCTGCTGCTGGTGGGTGACAGATGCGCGACGGTACGAGACCCCCTGTTTTCCGACGCAGGCACTGTCACCGCGCTGGAGTATGACGAGTCAGCGTCGCCCCTGTATTTTGACCTCAACTCCGATGGCAGCGGCCACCGGGCCATCATGCTACCGGTGGGTGGGCACCGCGAACCGTTCTCGCTGCACCACGGGGTTCCAACCCGCGATGAGCACGGCCATCTTCACTGGCCAGCCGACCTTATCCTCGACGGCCCTGCGGTGCTGAGCTTTTCCACCCAGCGGGTGCCACCGGCTGTCGAGCGCACCGTGGGATATGCCGGCATGGTGATGAACGACATCGACTACTTCGTGTTCCATCAGGCCAACCGCATGATCAACGACACCATCCGCAAAAAGCTGCGTCTACCCGAGGAGCGGGTTCCCAGCACGTTAAGGGAGTTCGGAAACACCAGCGGTGCATCGCTGCCTGTAACCATCACCGCGCGCCTGCGCGAGGAGCTGGCCAAAGGCCGCAAGCGACTGTTACTGGGCGGTTTTGGTATCGGCCTGTCCTGGGGCACCTGCATCCTCGACCTGGAAGGCGCCTGCCTGCCTCAGCTGATTGAGACGTGATGACGCAGCCCACCGACTCATTCAGCCTGCACGACCGACGGATCCTGGTCACTGGCGCCTCATCGGGGATCGGCGCAGCTGTAGCCCGGCTCTGCGCGCAACTCGGCGCGCGACTGGTGCTGAGTGGTCGCGATGTGCAGCGCCTGAAGGGCGTTCAGGCAACTCTGGAGGGTAGTGGCCACGAGTCCGTCGTTGGCGACATCACCGACAACGCCACACTCGATGCGCTGCTTCAGGCGGCACCTTCTTACGACGGCCTAGCATCTTGTGCGGGCGTAGCCAGCCTGGTGCCCATGCGAATGGCCAGCGCACGCTACCTGCAGCAGATGCTAGATATCAATTACCTAGCCCCCATCGGCTTGGCGCAGCGCATGCTCAAAGGAAAAAGGCTGCGCGAAGGCGCCTCTCTAGTGTTCGTGAGCGCCCTGTCGGCTCGGGCGGCGCCTCAAGCGGCTGGTGCCTATGCCGCGTCAAAAGCAGCACTCGAGGCAGCTTCGCGCACGATCGGCCTAGAGCACGCGCGTCAGCGCATCCGCGCCAACTGCATTGCGCCGGGCTACGTGGACACGCCCATGCTGCGTCAACTGAGTCAGGCTTCCGATATGAGCCAGAAGATCGACTTGACGCCCCTGGGTACGCTGTCGCCCGAGGACGTGGCGCCTGCGGCCGCCTGGCTAATGTCACCGGCCAGTCGCTGGATCACCCGCTCCACACTGACTCTAGACGGTGGCCTTTCTCTGCCCATCCGCACATGAATCCCGTTGACCTTTACTCCAGTCAGAACGCCGCGTGGCAGCTCTTCGGGCTGTCAGGCAAGTCCGTCCTGGTCACTGGAGCCTCGAAGGGCATTGGGCAAGAGGTCGCACGCCAATGCGCCGCCGCCGGCGCGCAATTGGTGATTTGCGGCCGTGACACGGCGCGCCTAGATGAAACCCTAAGTTCGCTGTCCGGACAGGGACATCGCAGCATCGCAGCGGAGCTAACGGATCCCACCGCGCGACAGCAACTGGCGATCGCTTGCGGCTCGCTTGATGGCGTGGTGCACTGCGCCGGCATCAGGGGCCTTGCGCCCATGAAAATGGTCAGCGACGCCCTCATGTCACAGGTGATGGACACCAACTACCTAGCGCCCATGATGCTGACTCGACACCTGCTGTCGCGTGGTCAGATCCGCGCTGGTGGTTCGCTAGTGTTTTTGTCGTCCATCGCCGCACTGACTGGCACTGTTGGCGTCGGTCCTTACTCCGGCTCCAAGGCCGCCCTTATCGGCACTTTACGCCCGATGGCGCTTGAACTGGCCAAGCGCGGGATTCGCGCCAATGCTCTCTGCCCGGGACTGGTGGAAACCACGCTCATTACCGAGGACAAAGAGTGGTTTGAGGAAAGCAGACGAAGGTATCCTCTGGGCATCGGATTGCCTGCCGATGTAGCCCAAGCTTGCTTGTACTTCCTGAGCGACGCCAGCCGCAAGGTGACTGGTTGTGTACTCAGCATGGACGGCGGCGTGGAGTCCGTATGAGGAGCTCACATTGAGAACCGCGGATCCGCCATTACGCCACCATTTGTTGATCGTTAGCGCCGGGGGGTTTGGCCGGGCGGTCGCCAGCCTAGCGCGCTCGGATCCAGGGTGTGGTGTCTTCTGGGATGTCAAGGGATTTCTGGACAGCCGCAACCACCTGGACAACCCTAGCGATCTGCCCATTCTGGGCGATCCCCTGACTTACCGTATTCAGGATGGCGAAATCTTTCTATGTGCACTCGGCGACCCCTGGGCAAAGCGCAAATACACCGAGGCCCTGCGCGCCCAAGGTGCACACTTCTCCACCCTTAGACCAGATCTGACGATTGGCGAACGGGTTACGCTTGGCGACGGTGGCATCTATGAAGCCCGCGTTAACCTAGGCCCGGACGTGAAGATCGGCTTCATGGTGACCATGCTGTCGACCTGCATCGTCGGCTACGACGTACAGATCGGCAACTACTCGCAGATTGGCAGTTTTGTCTTCATCGGCGGAGGTGCACGCATTGGCGAGGGCGTCGTTATCCACCCGCATGCCACCATCCTGCCAAGGGTATCGGTGGGTGACGGTGCGGTGATCGGTGCCGGCAGCGTGGTAATTCGTGACGTCCCGCCTGGCCTCACCGTCATGGGTAATCCGGCGAAGCCCTTTGATTTCCGCTGACGGAAAGACTAACTCATGCTGTCACAACTCAGCGCCGAACACTACACGTCCGAGGCTATCTTCGCGCGCGAGCAGAAACACATCTTTGGCCAGCTTTGGATCTTTGCCTGCTTGCGCTCTGCGGTTGGTGTAGACAAAGCCTTCGTGACGCGCCGGATTGGTGGCGTTCCGGTGCTGATCCAGAACGACGCTGGGGAGTTGCGGGCCTTCGAAAACGCCTGTCCCCACCGGCTGATGCCCGTTCAGACCGAGGCCTTCGGCCAGCGCCGGATGATCTGTCCATATCACGGCTGGGCATTCGATGCCGAGGGTCGGGTCAAGGCCATCCCCAAGGAATCATCGATTTTTGCATATGATAGTGATCAACGTCATAGTCTACGCCTACGCCGCTTCGCTCTAGCATGCATTGGCAACCTAGTATTCGTGAATCTATCCAACTCTCCTCTGCCGATCGAACAGCAGTTCACACTAGCGCTGATCAAGCAGCTCGAGCAGATGTCCGGGCATTTCGGCGCACTATCGGTGCATGCAGATATTCCCACGCGCTACAACTGGAAGCTTAATTTCGAGAACGTGCTGGATACACACCATGTCCCATTTGTCCACCCAACCAGCTTCCAGCCAATGCTGCGCGTCGCCCCAACGACGGAACGCAAACCAGCGCTGCCACCATCTAAACTCGAGACCCTAGCCTCCCAAAGCTTCGCCACCTCCAGCCCCATTGACATCCAACCATGGCCGTGGCATTCACATGTGGACCGCTATGGTCCACATGGCGAGTATCACAATTTCTACCTTTTCCCCAACGTTAACCTAGTCTCAGTTGGTGGTTTAGTGTTTCTGGTCCAGCAATTCGATCCGCAGTCGGCCAGCTGCACCCAGGTGCGCTTTGATCTGTGTCTCGCGCGCGAGCAGAAAAGACTACCCGTGCCGGCCATTCTGCAAGGTCAACTCAAGGGCGAGATCGACGTGCTGATGGAGGACGTCGTACTGATGGAAGCCTTGCAGGCCGGCCTACATGGCGGCAGTGCCAGAGTGCGGCACGGTCGATACGAGGAACGTCTGATGGCATTCGCGCGCATCTACAGGCAACTCCTAGGAGAGATTACGTGATTGATAGCGACCGCACTGAAGAATTGGTCATCATGGGCTGCGGAGAGGTCTACCAGACAATCGTTGCTGAGGTCGCTCTTTTCGACCGACAGCCTGCCACCGTGAGCTGTATCGCCATACCTAGTGCGGCAGCCATCGCGACGCAGGCTGACGGGCTACTCGCCAAGCTGGAGCCAATGCGGCACAAGCTCTTCATCGCAGTGGACTCCCATGCGCTCAACCACGCGCGGCTAGAGCTTTACGGGCGGGCCCGGTTACTAGGCTTTCGTATGGCCACGCTCGTGCATCCACAGGCCTGGGTAAGCGCCGACGCGGCACTGAGCGATAACGTCTGGATAGGCTTTGGCGCCTATATTGGCCCTGGATGCAAGCTAGACAGCAACACGATGGTGGGAGCCCACGCGCGCCTCGGTGTCGGAGTCACGATCGGCGCTCACGGATGGTTGGGCTCCGGCGCGCGCGTGGGTAGCGGCACCAATATCAGCCCTCACTGTGTAATCGGTGCTGACATGCAGCTGCGTGCTGCTACCGAGGTCGGTCGGTATTGCCTGCTTGAGCAGGGTGGCCCCTGGCGTGGCCGGGTCGTCCCAGGCACCTTTGCCGCGATCGGCTACAACCAGCCAGCCCGAGTAGTCGGCGCAGGGTATACACACAGCCTGCGAAGTTGACGCATGCATTCACTGGTTCTGCCCCAGGCACACTTTTTCGAATAGTGGTTCTTGCACGAACAGGAATTTCTTATGACGCCGATCTGGCAATTCGTCGCGGCCAAGAAGTTGCTTCAACGCCAATATGCTTTCAAAACTATGGTCAATCCTGAAACTCATTGAATATGGCCATCGCAATTCCTATTTGCCCAAGGTCGGTTCAGGGGCATAGAACCAAGGGAATCCCACACTGCTATTGTGGCAGGGAAGATCTCCTGTGTGAGGAGCCGTATAGGTGTAGGTTTGCTCGCGTGCGCATCCTACGGCCAGTGCGTCGGCACCATTCGGCAGGCATTCTTACCAACTATTCTTGATAATCGTTATGATATACGGCGTTATCCCTATCGGCGGAAAAGGGCAAAGATTGGGCCTGCCCTATTCGAAAGAGATGCTACCCCAAAAAGGCTATGATTTTTTTAACCCCATTGCAAATCATTTAGTAGAAAAGATGATTTGCGCAGGGGCACGAAAAATTGTTTTTGTCCATGGGCAAGAATTCAAAAGAGATGTATTGGATTTTTTTATTGATTCAGAATTTTATGTACATATTAAACAGAACTCCCCAGGTTTCGCTCAAGTTCTGCAAAATGCTACAGATTCCTGCAGTTTCAAATCCGATGACAAGGTCTTATTTGGACTACCCGATAGCATCTTTCAATCAAATCCCTTCATTGAGATGCTCAGGTATCCGGGTATATGTACAGGCCTGTTTGTCACCACACCTAATTCTCGAGTAGACCGCCTCATTAATAATGACAACAGGTTCGACGTCAAGTCGTCAAGAAATTCAACCAACTCGGACCACTTCTGGGGTATCATCAAATTTGACTACCAGGATATTAATAAGTTTATAGAAGATCAGGTCCTGAGCAAAACGTCGGAAATTGGCGAAATCCTCAATATGTACCAATTCAGCAAAGTTTACGGGGGCCATTTTATTGACATAGGCACCTGGGAAAATTATAACATATATTTGTCACAAAACATATTTCACAAAAACAACAACTTCTCGCCCAGCAGTAGCGTCTCGGGCGATTATTGACCTGGCAATAATCAAACCAAACAGCCGAAAGCTTGAGTGTTGCAATCATTGGCCAACCTCAGATTGGACAAGCTCACGTCCATGAATAAGATCGGTGCACGCAAGCTTTCTCTGGAAAAGCTGAGGGCCTTGCGCACGCAGGCGATCCGCATGCGCGAGACCTTGACATTCACCCCACGGGTGAGCCTGTCACCGTGATGAGGTCACGGATTCAGGAGTAGGATAATATTGCCGATGTCGGCATGAACTTTTTTCGATTCTGAGGTACCAAGATGGCTATCGTAATAGGAAGTTTAGATCGAATACTGATCAAGTATCCAACAGTAAATATCAATTCTCTAAAATTTATAGGGTGGGGCGCAGGACAGCAATTCAAGGATCACTTCAAACATCTTGAGATATCCATAGAATATACCATATGCCCGCTAACGCAGAACCAAGGAAAAAACATAAACGGCGTAAGGGTCGAAAAGCCCGAGATCCTCAATCAAGAGGACCCAAGTAAAACCGTTATTTTGATTTTTTCATCTGCATCCAATGAAATCATCAATCAAATTCGTAACCTGGGAGACTTCATGTGTGTCCCTGCGCTGACCTTCGGCATGGATAGCGTTGGGTTAATTTCGGAATTACAGTCTCTCGCGGGAAGAGTGATGGAACCTCCCGTCACGCGCCAAGGCTCATACGCCCACGGCTTTTTCTACCAGGGGCCTATCTTTCCCTATACGGAACTGGCTCTGGCCTACCAACGACTGAGATTCCCAAACGACTATCACTGCTTAGTTACCGACACCAACCAAAATCCCGAAAATCTATCAAGATGTAAGCGGTGGGTGGATCACTTAATCGAGTTAACCCCACCTCAGAACCCCGGGATATTTCGTCGAAATTTGATGCTCCAGACAGCCAAGCGAGGTGCACTCGATATTTTAGAAAAAAATATCGACTTTTGCGTGAGAGTGCGTAGCGGTAACATTGTCGTAGGAAACTTGCGCAAGTATATCAATGATCGCTTTGCGGGCGGAAGCATTAATAAGGGAAAAATCGGCTTCTACATGGGTTGGAGTTGGAAAAATGTACCTTTTCACATCTCGGACGCTTTCATGGTTGCCAACACATCTGACATGGTCAGATTATGGAGCGCCCCTGCCGACCCTCGCTTACCAGATCACTTTGCGAATTTAGACGATAGCAAATTACACTATTCTGAGCTAGCAAAAATTACAAACGAATCATATCTTTGGTCACATTACGCCAAGATCGAAGGGCATAAGGCAGAAAGCCTTCTTGACTATTATAATTTTATGAAGGAAAAACTGATTCCTCTTGAACCCGATTTGACTACATTTTCACTCAAGCACGTTCCGATATTTAATATTGAGCTGGATAAGAGCTTTTCGCCGGACGAATACTGGTGGAAAAGCTTTTGCAATAACTTCGAGGGTGAATATAGGAAAGGGATCATACGTTTCACCAGCGAGTGTAGCATCCAGGATTATTGGCGCGGCGGGTTGGGTTGAATCAATTTTTAACCGCAAAAGGTTAACAGCAGGGATTGCGCGTTCAGCTAATCGTTTAGACATCCATGAAAATGAAAGAAGTACTTCAGAATGGGTTCATTTATTCGGACCGCACAAATCCGTACTATATTGTCGCACCCGACTACAACGATCTATCGTCAGGCACACGCATCCTCCACTATCTGTGTAATGTTTTGAACAAAGTTGGCAATGAGGCATACCTATTCTGCAAAAGAACAAATCCAGAACTTCGAACTCCAATCCTTAGCAACGAGATTATACTAGAACACCAGAGGAAGAGCAGAACCCCAATTGTAATATATCCAGAAGTTGTTAGAGGACAACCTCTCGCGATGGGTATACCCGTAAGATATCTGTTGAACGTGCCATCAAAGATTGCCGGCCACGCAGACTTCGGAACAAATGAATATTTGATCGCCTATCGAGCAGCATTTGCCCCCTCGGGAGATACACCATTATTGTCTGTGCCACCTTCCGACCCTTCGATTTTTTTCCCACCCAAACCAGGAACGGCAAGACATGGCAAGTACTTCTACTTCAACCGATTATTAGATCGGGGCGGAAAGCTGTCCCCCATTACCGATGGATTTATCGAGATTTCCCCAAGAAACCCACGAACTCTGCCTCAATTGGCAGAAATCTTCCGCTCGGCTGAAGCACTCTACTGTTATGAAGACGGCACCATCGTATTGGAGGCTCTGCTGTGCGGATGCCCAGTAATCTACGTCCCGAATGACACATGGTTGAGTTCAAGACCCGACGTTGGACTGGCACGGGACGGACAAGCTTGGGGCGACGATGCCGAAGAAATTGCTGCTGCGCTAGCCACAGTCCATCGAGTTCGGGATAATTACCTGAATGGAATGAATCATTTTCTCCATCAATTGGGAGAATTTATCAAGGAAACCCAATCGAGATCACATAGAAAAGAATTCAATGTGTCACCGAAGAGAGTTTATCCAGCTGCACTTTTCTCGCAAATAGATCAAACCAGAGATAAGCATTCTGTTGCACGATGGATCGACGAGAAAGCAATCTCAGAGGGGGAGTTTATACCCACACTGAACGCACTCTCCAATCGGCCACACAGAACAAAAATCGGCGCACTCTTGCTGTGCAACAACCAAGATCTGGATAAAGTTCTTGTCTCAATCAGAGGAATTCAAAATTGCAACAATCATGGAACCAGTTTCGAACCAGTTATTCTTTCCACATCGGAAATTGGTGACATAAGCTTTGCAAGAGTCATCAACTTAGACGCCCCAGAGTCTCAGTCGACACGAATCGAACTAATCGATGCGATAGCTGACTTCGAGTGGTTCGTTCTTCTGGCTCCTGGCGACGAACTCATACCATTCGGCGCATGCTCGCTCTATCATGCATTGAATTCGAGCGAATGCCCTCCGGCCATATTCTGTGACGATCTTATCGTCGAACCAACTGGCTCTATCACTCCGGTTTTTCATGCAGACTTCAATTTGGTATCTCTCATTGGGTCACCGAGCACGATTGGGAGGCGATGCGTCTTTCGGAAGGAACTCGCGAAGTATATCGAAGTCAGGCAAGCAAGAACATGCACCAATGCCAACATAGCCGCTCTTTTCAGGTATACGACCGAAATCCCGGAAGCCATCGTAGGACACCTTCCACTACCCCTCACCCTATCAAAGCAGCAACTTGAAGCGGACCATGACTTTGAAGCGAGGATTTTATCCGAGTCAGTCAGGGACGGGAAAAAAGGTATAACTCGCATAGATCAGGCCGGCCCCGGAATTTATCGCGCGATCTATAAACCGCGCCCAACCATGGGCGTATCGATCATCATCACAACCAAGGACAATCATTTTTCCGCCCAGAAATTGATAGAATCAATACTAAGATCCGCAAGTCGTCTGATATCAGAAATCATATTGATTGACACAGGATCCTCCTCGGAAGAAGCGAGACAATGGGCGCACGGCATCCAGGATATGCGCAGCGCACTGATCAAGAGTGTTATGGCGCCTGGAACCTTGAGCGACGTAGAGGGCTTGATTCTTGGCCGCCGCCACGCAAAAGGGGACTTTTTGTTGTTCTTGAAGGATTGCGTTTCACCAAAAGGTGACGATTGGCTTCAAGCACTAATCAACGCAGCCACGCGGGAAGATGTAGCGTGGGTAGGGCCGAAAATTGTTGACCACAAAGGTGACATATGTTTCGCTGGCGGCATTCTGGGCCTAAATGGACTAGTCAATACTCCCTTTGTCGGGATCTCAGGGTCCAACTTTGGATACCTGGGTCGACTTCAGACCGATCAGGCGTACAGCGTTGCAGGATGCGACGTCCATATGATAAGAGTTGAGGTCTTTGACGAAGTAATTAGCTTATCTGATTATTACGAAGACTATGAAATTTCTATTGTCGAATTCTCCCTCAGAGCAATATCTCTTGGATATAGCAACATATGGACCCCTTTTTCTGTTTTCGTAAAAATATTATCACCCACGCCCACCACGGAGTCAGCATTTTCCAGCAAAATACGGTACTCCCTAGAGGTTCAAAACATATACAAAAATTGGCTCACAATCATCGCCAATGATCCAGCATACAACAAAAACTTCTCTCTCAGAGAAAAGGGTTTCCAAATAGAAGGAACTCAGGGTCTTGGGGTCGATTCGAGGCCCTGGCTAAATTGTCCAAGAGTACTCGCCTTCAGTGCAGACGAATGGGGTTGCGGTCATTACCGCGTCATTCAGCCATTTCATGCAATGAGGCAACGAGCGTACATCAAAGGAGCGGTCGTTGGCTCTCCGCTACACCCCGCCGAAGTCGAACGAGTCGATCCCGAGGTGATCGTGTTGCAGCGGCAGGTCGTAGATGCGCAACTCGATAACCTGCGGAGCCTGCGGCAGTTCTCCACGGCTTTCAAGGTCTACGAGCTCGATGACTACATCCTCAATCTCCCGCTGGAAAACCACCATCGGCACCAGTTGCCGCGGGAGATTCGCAACCGGCTCATGAAAGGGCTGAGCCAGGTGGACCGTTTCGTGGTGTCCACCGACGCGCTTGCTGAGGCTTTCAAGGGCTTCCATCCGGACATCCGGGTGCAGAAGCTCTATCTCCCGAACCCGTGGTGGAAAGCCGTGAGTCCACGCCAAATCGAAGGTGGCAAGCCCCGCGTCGGGTGGGCTGGCGGTACAGCCCACGCGGGGGATCTGGCGCTCATCGCCGATATCGTGAAGGACTTAGCGGACGAGGTCGACTGGGTCTTTCTCGGAACGATGCCGAAGGGCGCCGAAGCACATATTGCCGAGTACCACGAAGGAGTGGAGATTCGTCAGTACCCTGAGAAACTGGCTTCGCTAGGGCTGGATCTGGCGCTGGCGCCGCTGGAGGACAACCTCTTCAACCGCTGCAAAAGCAATCTGAAATTCCTCGAGTACGGTGCGTGCGGCTATCCCGTGATCGCCTCGGACATCGAGTGCTACCGCGGCAGCGGTCTGCCCGTCACGCTGGTGAAGAACCGCTACAAGGACTGGCTGGAGGCCATCCGCTCTCACCTCGCTGATCGTGATGCCTCGCGGCGCCAGGCCCGCCAGTTGCGCGAGCAGGTGCTCGCCTCCTGGATGCTGGACGGCCCGAACCTGGAGCGCTGGCTGCAAGCCTGGACCGTGAAATGAAAAAGGCGGCCTTTTCAGGCCGCCCTCTTTACGCCGGCAGTGATTACTGCAGCAGCGACAGCACCATCTGCGGGCTCTGGTTAGCTTGGGCCAGCATCGCGGTTGCCGCCTGCTGGACGATCTGCGTCTTCGCAAGCTCAGACGTTGCCTTGCTGTAATCGGTGTCCAAGATCCGACTGCGAGCCTCGCTCGTGTTCATCGAGACGTTGGTCATATTGTCCACCGTGTACGTCAGCCTGTTGATGGTCGCGCCGTACAGAGAACGCTGGGTATTCACTGCAGTGATTGCCTTGTCCAAGGCAGTGATCGCAACGTTGGACTCATCCTTGCCCGTGATATTGGTTCCAGCAATCGATGCGTCGCCGTTGAACACACCGCCCGCGGTTGTCGCGACAACGACACCCGAGGCAGCGGCCACTGCGGTGCCATCTCCGCCGTTGGTCACCGTGAAGTTATCTGTGCCCGGCGCTCCAGCGACAGAGAAGCCAGCGGCTGAGGTTACGGCGAAATTCTTGAACGAGACTTTGATGACCTGATCGGCCTTCGCGCCGACTTGGATCTCAGCAATATTGCCCGAGACCGCCATGTCGGTTGATGTGCCTGCAGCGTAGCCTCCGGCAAAGGTGGTGTCGCCGTTCAAAACCTTCATGCCGTTCCATTCGGTCATTTCAGCCACACGGTCGATCTCACCCATCAACTGAACGTATTCGTCGTTGAGGAACAAACGGTCATCGGCGGAATTCGTGTCAGTCGCAGACTGAACGGCGAGTTCCCGCATGCGCTGCAGCATGTTGGTCACCTCGATCAACGCGCCTTCAGCGGTCTGGAGCAGCGAGATCCCGTCGTTGGCGTTGCGAACCGCCTGATCCAGACCTCTGATCTGAGAGGTCATCCGCGAGGTGATCGCCAGGCCAGCGGCATCGTCCTTCGCGGAATTCACCCGGCGACCGGTGGAGAGTTGTTCCATCGCCGAGCTCAGAGAGCGGTTGTTCACCTTCAAGGCGTTCTGGGCGACCAGGGCCTTGACGTTTGTGTTGATCACTGTCATAGATCTTTCTCCTTACAAATGATCCCAAGACGTCCGGCTTTCGCCGAGAACTGTCCTACTTCCGTTTAGAGGAACAAGCGATTTCTCGCCTGTACTTGTTGATTCGACCGAACTTTCGGAATCTTTACTGGCTGCGTGTGTGTACGTTGAAGATCGAGGTTCGGATCCACTCAAGCCATTGCATTGAGCAGCATGCCCTTGATGTCTTCGATGCTGTGCGCCACACGCAGCACAGCGTCATCAGGAATCTGACGCACGACCTCCCCCGTCTGCGCACTGCGTACGGTGATGACGGTGCGATCCACCTTCCTGTCGATGGCGAAGGCCAGGTCTCGGTTGTTGCTGCGCATCTGATCATTGAGACGCTGGATGGCTTCCTCGAGATTGCGCTGGTTCTCCGCCACGTTCACCCGGAGCGCCGGCTTTTCAGGCGCCTTCAGGTCCACTTTCGGAACGGAGACGTTCGCCGGCCTGTTGACCGCTGCCGCAGCCGCCCTCGGCGACGGCGTGGTGGCGGGGGCACGCGGCATCTCACGCAGTGAGGGGGCTGAAGCGGCGGCCGCTGCGGCGCCTACGTTGTCTGCGCTCATCGCAGGACTCCTTCGACGTTCAAAACAGACGAATCGGTCAGCAAGGTGTGACGGATGGCGCCTGCTTCGTGGGTGTTCATGTGGAAGGATTCGACGCGACGCCCGAGAACTTGAGCGGCCCGCTGGAAGTCGCTCTTGCACGTGCCGCCACGACCGGCTCCCTTCGGGGTGTCTGCGCCACGCGCGAACGCGCCTGGTTCGGCGCATCGGTCGCAGAACGGTCAGCGCTTGGTGTACATCGCCATCAGCCCCTCGAAGCTGCTGGTCAGGCTCGTCCGCAGGCTGGTCGCGTTGCCGACGATGCTTTCCATGGCGGAGAACTGCTTCATGTAGCGCTCTAGAAGCATCGTCATCCGGTCCTCGAGTTTCTCGAGATCGGCCTGATGGCGAGAGACGTCGGCGTTTGCGTTGTTGGACTGCTTGGCCAGTAGCCCGTCGCTGCGCAGCAGCGTATCAATGCGCTTGAAGGCATCTCCAGCCAAGCCGGCGGGGGCGGCACTGTAGAGGCTCTGGTTCTCGGTGCCGGCGCTGAACATGGCCGCAACGTCTGCGAAGTGGTTCTGCAACGCGTTGCTCAGCTTATCGCTGTCGATCTGCAGAACGCCATCGCGATCGAAGGCCAGCCCGAGGTCACGAACAGCGGTCATGAGGCCACTGGGCGCAGACGAGTTCGCCGTCAACAGGCTGCGAAGCTGCGAACGCAAGGCCCCAAGCATGGAGTCGCCCGCCAGCACCCCCCCAAACTCCTCCACCTCGCTCTTGCGGTCCGCCAGGATCTTGAAGTTGTCCTCTGCCTCGTTGTAGGCGGTCACCAGCGCCTCGATCTTCTTACGCACGCCAGCGGTATCGCGGTTCAGGTCGACCGTGGCGGGGATGGGGTTGCCGTTGCCATCCTCGGCGGTGGGGGCGTAGAGTTCGAAGGTGACACCGTCGACGGCATCGCTGACGCTGTTGGTGCTGCGCGTCATCGACAAGCCGTTGATGCTGAAGGACGCATCGGCGGCGCTGCCCAGTGAGGTCGCAAAGCTCAGGTCGGCCGCGGCGCTGGTGAGGCTGAAGCTGTTGTCAGCACCAGTCTGGCCGGTGACGACGATGCGGTAGGGGTTGGCGCCGCCGACGTTGACGAGTTGGGCGCTGACGCCCAGGTCTGCGCTGTTGATGGCGCTGACCACGCCGCCCACGGTGGCGGTGGTGACGTTGAGGGTCTGCGCCGCACCGCTGCCAACGGTGAGTGTCAGGTCGAAGGCCGCTCCGCCGTTCAGTGCCGTGCTGCTCGTGGCGTAGCCGGCGCTGGCGTTGCGCTGGGCGGATGCCAGTTGATCCACCTGCACGGTGTAGCGCCCGGCGGGCGCGCCGGCGCCTGCGGTCACGCCCACTGCATCAGGCTGGCTGCTGCGCGGGGTGATGGCCGCGAAGTCGCTCGCGTCCTTCAGCGCGGAAAAGGCGTCCTTCAGCGTCTGCAGGCTGTAGCGCACCACGCCGTAGCCCGACAGCCGTGCCTCGCTGCGCGCCACCCGCTGGTCGAGCAGCTCCTGCCTAGGCGCCCGCTCCGCGGCCACCAGGTCCTCGGCCAGCTTCTTGATGTCGATCCCGGAGCCGGCGCCGAGGCTGCTGACGATGTTGGTGGTGGCCATGGGTGGGGTGCGGATTGGATTAGGCTCGTGTTGCCCCTTCACGAAGATTCGACTCGTCAGGCGGGAACTTAAGCGAGAGGTCGCCTAACGTACCAAGTAAGCATCGACGTCAAACGTCAATCACATTGAACAACGTCAACTGAGACACCTTGCCGAAGCTGCTCATCGCGGCCTGCAGGGCGTTCATCTCCTGGTTCATTCGGCTGATGGCGTCGGCATAGTCCAGGTCTTCCAGGTCGGACTGCAGGGTGCGCAGACGCAGCAGGTTGTCCTCGATCTGCAGCGTCTGGTTCTCGATGGTCTTCTGGTCTGCGCCGGTCTGCACCAGGGCCAGTTCGTTGCCGCGCAGCAGGGTGTCCAACTCGCCGATGCCACGTTGCAGGTTGTCGCCGTTGCCCTGCTGGATGGCCTCGATCGCGTCATCGATGACGTCGAAGAAGGCCACCCCCTGCGGGCCCTGGGCGCCGTCACGGATGGCGCGCACGAAGGCGTCGTTGCCCGGACGGTTGAACTGCACGATCTGCTGCTCACCCGAGCGCACCCAGGCCTCGGTCTGGTCCCCGCGATAGCTGATGCGGCCCTGGGCATCGGCCACGAAAGGGGGCTGGCCCACAGCAGAGCCCGCAAAGACGTACTGACCGCGGTCGTCGCGCGTGTTGGCGAGGGTCACCATCTCCTCGCGCAGCAACTCCATCTCGCGCGCCATCGCGCCGCGGTTGTCGGCGTTGAAGGGGTCGTTGCTCGCCGCGATCAGCAGCTCCTTCATCCGGATGAGCAGCCCGTTGGCGGACGACAGCGCCGTCTCCTCCGCGCTCAACCTCGCCTGCACAAACTGCAGTTGACCCGACAGCGCGTCCTGATGCGCCACAGCCGCACGCAGCCGCTCCACCCCCAGCGCCTGGTCGGGCGCCTCGCTCGGGGCGGCGAGCTGCTTGCCGCTGGCCAGCTTGGCCTGCGTCGTGGACAGGCGCAGTTGCGCGTCGCCGATGTTGCGCGTGGCGCGGTCGTAGAAGTAGGCGGTGGAGATCTTCATGGCCGGTGTGCCCCTCAGCGGATCTGCAGCAGGGTGTCGAACATCGTCGTGGCGGTCTGCATCACGCGGGCGCTGGCCTGGTAGGCCTGCTGCAGGCGGATGAGGTCGGCGGCTTCCTCGTCGAGGTTGACACCCGAGACGTTCTCGCGCAGTTGCACCGACTGCTGGTACACCACCGACAGCGCCTCCTCGGCGATGGTGGCCTGGCGCGCCACGTTGCCCACACCGCTGGAATGTTGCAGGTAGGCGTTCTGCAGCGTCAGCTGCCCGGGCAGCAGGGCTTCGTCGCCCAGCGCAGCCAGCCGCAGGATGGCGCGGTTGTCGCCCACGCCGGCCCGGTTGCCGTCGATGGTGAAGCGGTCACCGGCCAGCGGCGGGCGGCTCAGGCGCAGTTGCAGGCCCCGGTAGTCGATCACCGCAGACGCATCCGCAGGGTCGTAGGCGCGCTCGGCCAGCACCGTCCCGGTGGCCACATCGAGCACCTGGTAGCGCGTGGGCGATGAGAAGGCCACCGACACGGCGGCAGCCCGCAGGCCTTCACTGCGGTCGAAGCCGTCGAAGGGCTGGTAGGCGGCCGAGACCTGCGCCCGGCCCTCGCCCGACAGCAGCACGACCACGTCCTCCGGCGCCTGGCCCGACCAGTGCACGCTGGTGCGCAGGCCCAGGCCACTCAGGACGTCCGGCGTCCCGCCGGAACCCAACCCGAGGCGGATCTCGGTGTCGGTGTCGGCCGCGGACGCACCAAAGCCCAGCGAGGTGACGGCGCTGCCGAGCCTGAAAGCCTGCTGGGTGCCGGTGACCTCGACGCGCGTGGGCAGGCCCCCGCCGTCGTCGACCAGACGGGCCTTGATGCCGATCCCGGTGGCGTTGTTGATGGCGTCCACCAGACCCCGGGGCGTTGCATCGGTGACGGCGATCGTCGTCGCCGGACCGCCGCCGTCTTCCTCGAAGGTGAGATCGAAGGCCTGCCCGCCGTTGAGCACGGTGAGCGGCGAGCCGAAGGACGCGCTCGACACGCGCTGCGCCACCGTCAGCGCCAGCGTGGCGCCGAAGGTGCCGCGCGTGGCCAGCAGGTCGCCGCCGACGGTGACGGCAGCCGCATCGGGGTTGGTCAGCACCAGGTCGCCGTGGCCCGACACATGGGCCCACACGCCGCTGGTGGTGGCCTGTGTGTTGATGGCCGCGGCCAGTTCGTCCACGCCGGGCCAGCCGCCGTCGGGGGTGACGATCTGCACCTGCGCGTAGCCGGCACCCTCGGCCTTCAGTGTCACCTGGGTGGCCACGGCGTTGAGTGCGAAGACACTGCCCGCGGGCAGGCGCACGGCCTGCGTGACGGCGGCGGCCACACCGGTCAGGTCACGCTGGGCGTTGATCCAATCGGCGACGTCGGAGGCATCGGCGGGTGTCGCAAGCGCCGGCAAGGCCGTGCCGTTGAGCACCAGCGCGCCGGCGGCGATGCCGCCGGCCGGCCAGGACGTGGCCATCGGCGCGCCGTCGACCTGCGCCGGCGCCACCACCGTGCCGACCACGTCGCCGGTGATCGGGTCGTAGGACGGCGAGACCACCGACCGGGCGAGCACGCCCATGAAGTAGTCCGCGCCCCGGTAGGCCTGCGCCGTGCCGCCGACATTGACGTAGTCGGCGCTGTAGGTCGAGCCGGGCGTCATCCCCGGCAAGGCCAGGATGTCGCGCTTCTGGTCCACCGTCAGGGCGGTGCCCAGCAGATGGCGGCCGTCGCGCGTGAAGACCTGCGGCCACTGCCCGGGCGCGGGCTCGAAATGGACGACCGCATCCCGCATGCCCGCAGGGATGACCGCCACCGGCTGCTGCCCGAGGCCGATCGCCACCTCCTGCGGCGGGCTGACCAGGCCGACGCTGGCAAAGCGCTCGTCCAGTGCGCGCGCCGGGCCGTCGTACGCGGGCGCCACGTAATCGACCTTGGCCGTGGCGGTGCCGACATTCGCCGGATCGGCCACGGCGCGGAACAAGCCCGCGGCGGCGACGCGGTTGGCGTCGTCCAGCATCACCCGCATGCCCGCGGAGGGCGCCAGACCGGGCTCGACACCGAACAGGTCCTGGCCCACACGGCCCAGCACGTCCATGCCGCCGCGATGTGCGGCATTGACGCCGTCGATCAGCGCCGTGGTGATGTCGTCCAGGCGCTGCCGCGTGGGCGCCAGCACCTGCTCGCGGAAGGCCAGCAGCCCGCCGACCTCCCCGCCCGTCAGGCCAGCCACGGTCTCACGGCCGTTGCGCGGGCCCAGTTGCAGTTCCACCCGGCCCGTGGCCGGCGTGTGCACCGCCGAGGCCTCGATGGCGTTGCCGCGGTCGACGATCAACCCGGCACGCTGCGTCTGCCCGACGCTGACCGAGACCTCGCCGTTGAGCTCGAAGGACGTGCGGATCTGCACCACTTCCGACAGATCGCGCAGCAGGCGGTCGCGGTGGTCCAGCAGCTCAGGCGGCTGGCGGTCGAGATCGGTGCGCTTCTGCAACTGGCGGTTCACCAGCGCGATCTGACCGGCCAGGGTGTTGATGCGCGCCACGGCGTTGTCGATGCCGCCGCGCGTCTCGGTGTCGATGTCGTCCATCTGGGCGCGCAACTGGCGCACGCTGGTGGCCAGCGTGCCCGCCTCGCCCAGGAACGCGGCGCGCGAGATCGGCGACGCCGGGTCGACCGACACGTCGCGCGCGGCATCGAAGAAGCGCGCCATGGCGCCCACCAGGCCGGTCTGCTGCCCGGCCATCAGGTCCAGCACACGTCCGGCGAACTGCACCAGCGGCGCCTGCCCGGCGACATTGCTGCTGCTCTGCCGCAGGTTGGACTCGACGAACTCGTCGTACTGGCGGCGCACGGTCTGCGCCAGCACCCCCATGCCGACCGATTGCGTGCCCACCGGACGCGGCGGCATCGACACCAGCAGCGCCTCCTGGCGCGAGTAGCCCTCGGTGGCGACGTTGGCGATGTTGTTGCTGACAGTCACCAACGCGCGCTGGTAGGCCAGCACGCCGCTGCTGCCCAGGCCGAGCAGGTCACTCATCGGAGATCCTTCCTGCCGCACGCTCCTGCAGCACCTGCCAAGCCGCCGGCGGCGTCTGCGCTGCGACAGGCAGCGCCATCGGGGCGGGCGCGTCGGGACGCAGCGGCTGCAGCGGGGCCTCGTCGACGCCGACGGCTCCATCGTCAGCCACGGGCTCGCCCGTGGTGATGCCCAGCGTATCGAGCTGCCGCACCATCGCCTCGGCCATGCCGACGCCCCCGTTGCGGGCCACCAGCAGCGCCACCTCGCGGTCCATCATCTCCTGGTAGAGCGTCTGGGTGCCGGAGCTGTTGTTCTCGTCGCGCTCCACCGCCTGGCGCATGGCCTGCAACATCATGTGCAGCATCTGCGCCTCGAACTGGCGCGCCGCTTCGCGCAGGGCTTCGCGGTCGGTGGCGTCGGCGCGGGCCTGGCCACGCAGGCGGCCCAGCCCCTCGAAATCCAGGAAGGTCCGGGCAGTGGCGGAGAAGTCTTCGGCCATGGGGCAGTGGGCAGCGGCGGCAGAGGGGCGACGGGTGGAAACTTCTGGCGACTTGTCGCGACGCGTGGCGGCAGGCTCGGCGACTACAGCACGATCAGTTCGGCGCGCAGGCTGCCCGAACTCTTCAGCGCCTCCAGGATGGCGATCAGCGACGACGGCGTCGCCCCCACCTGGTTGACCGCGTCGACGATCTGGCGCAGGTCCACACCGGGCTGGAACAGGAACATCGGGTTCTTCGGGTCCTGCACCGCCACCTGCGCGTTCTGCACGCCCACCGTCTGCCCGCCGCTGAGCGGGTTGGGCTGCGACACCTCGTTGGTGGCCGAGATCGCCACCGAGATCGTGCCGTGCGACACCGCCGCGGCCGTCACGCGCACGTTGCGGCTGATGACCACCGTGCCGGTGCGCGCGTTGACGACGACCCGCGCCGGCGGCTCGCCCGGCTTGACGTCCATGTTCTCGATCATGCTGACGAAGGCCACGCGCGCCGACAGATCCTGCGGCGCGCGGATGGCCACCGACACGGCATCGATGGCCTTGGCCACGCCCGCGCCGAACTGGCCGTTGACGGCCTGGACGATGGCGTTGGCAGTGGTGAAGTCGGCCTCGCGCAGGTTCAGCACGACGTGGTCGGACTTGTCGAAGGGCGTGTCGACGATGCGCTCGACGAAGGCCCCACCGGGGATGCGGGCCGAGGTGGCCACGCCCACCTTGACGCGCGAGCCGGCACCGCCCTCGTCGATGGCCGTGGCCGTCAGCGGCCCCTGGGCCAGCGCGTAGATCTCGCCATCCACCCCGCGCAGGCTGGTCAGCAACAGATTGCCGCCGCGCAGGCTGGACGCCTTGCCGATGGCCGAGACATTGATGTCGATGCGCTGGCCCGGCTTGGCCAGACCGGGCAGCTCGGCGGTGACCATCACCGCGGCGACGTTCTTGATGTCGATCTTGCCCCCGCCACCCCCGCCCTGCTCGAAGTCCGACAGCGGCCCGTCGACGTTGACGCCCAGCCGGGTGAGCATCGCGCGCATGCTCTGTGCGGTGAAGGACACGTCGGCACCGTCGCCCGTGCCCTCCAGGCCCACCACCAGGCCATAGCCGATGAGCTGGTTGGGCCGCACCGCGGCCACCGTGGTCAGGTCCTTGATGCGATCGGCGCGCGCGGGCGGGCTCGCGGCCAGCAGCGACGACATCAGCAGGGTGGCCAGCGCCCACAGCGCCAGTTGCAGCGCCCGTTGCAGCGCACGGGGCGTCGCAGGGCACGCCGACAACGACGTCCGCGATACGGCCCGGCAGGCCGCGTCCGCGGCACAGGGGCCGATCCCGGGAACTTGGCATGAGGCCATCATCGACTCCCGCCGCCTCAGAAGGGCCAGAACTTCAGGGCCCAGCGCGTGCCCCAGCCCGCGCGGCTGGCCTCGTCGAGCTCGCCGTTGCCGCGGTAGGTGAACTGCGCGTTGGCCAGCCGGCGCGACTGCACGACGTTGTTGGCCGAGATGTCCTCGGGCCGGATCACGCCGCTGACCTGGATGATCTCGGTGCCCTCGGCCAGCGCGAGCTGCTTCTCCCCACGGATCACCAGATTGCCGTTGGCCAGCACCTGCACCACCGTGGCCGCGACCGAGCCGGTGAGGCTGGCACGCTGATCGGCCGTGCCCTGGCCGTCGCTGGAGATGGCCGCGCCGTTGAGGTTCAGGCCGGCCAGGCGCGCGCTCTGCGCACCCAGCGCGGCACTCAGCCCGCTGGGGATGACGTCGTTGCTCGACTCGCGCGAGACGCTGCGGCTCTGCTGGCGTGCCGCCTGCGCCGATTCGTTGAGCAGCACGGTGATCACGTCACCGACCTGGTAGCTGCGGCCGCGGCCGAACCAGTTGTCGCTCTGCCGGCCGTTGTAGATGGCGCCGGTGGCGTGGCGCACCGGGTCGGCCGGGATGGGGTAGACCGGCTCGAAGCTGGGCGTGTGGGCCAGCTTGGGCGGCTCGGTGGCGCATCCGGCCGCCAGCACAGCCAGGCCGGCGGCCATCGCCGCGCGCCACCGCATCGCACCCGCCAGCCGCATCACACCTCGAGCCAAGACCCGCTCCAGGGCCGCGAATGCCGCCCGCCTGATAGAGGATTCGACGCCAGCGTCGCCGGCTTGAGCCATCGACGCACGACCACCCTGACACGAGCGACCCATGACGCACCTCACAGGTTGTTGTTCAGGAAGCGCAGCATGCCGTCGACCGCGGACACGGCCTTGGAGTTGATCTCGTAGGCGCGCTGCGTCTCGATCATGTTCACCATCTCCTCGACGACGTTGACGTTCGATGCCTCGAGCGAGCCCTGCAGCGTGCGGCCGGCACCGCCTTGCCCTGGATTCAACAACTGCGGCGGACCGCTCGCGCCGGTCTCGCGCAGCAGGTTCTGACCGATCGACTGCAGGCCCGAGGGGTTGACGAAACGCGCGACCTGCAACTGCCCCAGCGCCTGCGAGCCCTGCCCTGCCGGCAACTCCACGGCGACCGAGCCATCCTGCCCGATGGTCAGGGTGGTCGCGTTGGGCGGCACCACCAGCGCCGGCAGCAGCAGGTCGCCGCTGGCGGTGACGATCTGTCCGTTGGATGACAGCTTGAAGCTGCCGTCGCGCGTGTAGGCCGTCGTCCCGTCGGGCTGCTGGATGGGGAAGAAGCCGTCACCCGCGATGGCCACGTCCAGCGGGGCCTTGGTCGTGATGATCGAGCCCTGCTGGTAGTTCTTCTCGGTCGAGACGATGCGCACCCCGGTGCCGAGCATCAGCCCGGTAGGCGACGCGCCCTCACCCTGGGTCTGCGCGCCGGGCAGGCGAATGGCCTGGTAGAGCATGTCCTCGAAAGCCGCACGGTCGCGCTTGTAGCCCGTCGTGTTGACGTTGGCCAGGTTGTTCGAGATGACCGACATGCGCATCTGCTGCGAGTCCAGGCCGGTCTTGGCAATCCACATCGAGGCATCCATCGGGTGTGCTCCTCAGTCAGGGTCGGGTTCGTGGGGGCGGTGGGCGGCGGGGGCCGCGCTCAGCCCTGCTTCATCATGGTCGCGCCGTTGGCGTCCAGATCCTTCATCTCCTTGATGACACGGATCTGGGCCTCGAAGCTGCGCGCGTGGTCGATCAGGCGGGTCATCACGTCGATGGCGCTGACGTTGCTGCCTTCCAGCATCCGCGGCTCGACCGCGGGGGTGCCCACGCCGGCGGGCAGGTCGGCGCCCGGGGGCTGGCCGTCGACCTGGTACAGGCCGTCCTCGCGACGCGACAGCGGCGTGTCGGCGGCGTCACGCAGCCGCAGCCGCCCCACCGGCGCGCCCACGGCCACACCCACCTGCGCGGGGTCACGCGCGAAGACCTGCCCGTCGCGGGTGATCGTCACGTCGAAGCCGGCCGGCAAGGACAGCGGGCCGGCCTCGCCCAGCACGAGGTGGCCGCTGCCCGTCTCGAGCTGCCCGGCGGCGTTCAGACGCAGGTCGCCGCGGCGGGTGAAGGCGGCCTGGCCATCGGCGCCCTGCACGCCCAGAACGGTGCTGCCGAGCATCGCCACGTCCAGCGCCCGGCCGGTGGCAATCATGGCGCCGGGTTTCAGGTCGATGCGGTCGCGGTAGGTGGCCTGGGCCTGGTAGCGGGTGTCGAAGCCCGGGTCCTCGAACTTCACCGACTTCAGCACCGACTGGAAGCTGCGCTTGAACCCGGTGGTCGAAACGTTGCTCATCTCGTGCACCAGGGCCTGGCGCACCACGGCCTGCTCCCGCACCGTGGCCAGGGGGTTGTAGATCAGCTTGTCCATGGTCGCGTCCGAGACTCAGGCATCGATGGCGTCACCGCGATCACGACCGCAGGTTGATGATGGCCTGGGTCAGCGTGTTGTTGGTCTCGATCGCCTTGGCGTTGGCCTGGAAGTTGCGCTGCGAGGTGATCAGCTCGATCAGCTCCTGGGTCAGATCGACGTTGGCGCGCTCGCGTGCGCCGGCGCGCACCGTGCCGAAGCCGGCGGTGCCCGCCTCGCCCAAGGTGGCCACGCCCGACTGCGAGGTCGCGAGGTAGCTGCTGTCACCCAACTGCCGCAGCCCGGTGGGGGCGGTGAAATTGGCCAGGATGATCTTGGCCAGGTTCTTCTGCGTGCCGTTGGAATAGTTGGCCGACACCAGACCGTCGTCGCCGATGTTCAGGCCGATCAGGTCGCCCTCGGGGCGGCCGTTCTGGCTCTGCGCCAGCACGGCGAAACCGGAGGAATACTGGGTCGAGCCCTCGTAGTCGATCGAGAACTCCAGCGTCGCGCCGGTCTCGCCAATGGTGTTGGGCTTGAAGGCGATGGGCACCGCCGGCGACACCAGGTTGCCGCTGGTGTCGAAGGTCAGCTCGCCCTTGTCCAGGAAGATGGCCGACCACAGGTCGCGTGATTCGGCCTCGGAGAAGTCGCCCGCCTCGGTCGTCTCATTGCCGTCGCGGTCGACGTACAACGCCACACCGGCGCTGTTGACCGCCTGCGGCGGCGCGATCCAGCGCTCGGTCTTGCCGCGACCGCTCTCCAGGTCGTTCAGGCCCCAGAAGCTCGGCCCGCTGACCTTCAGGAAGGAGTCGTCGCCCTCGGTGCCCGAGGTGAATTTCAGCAGCGTCTGGCTGCCGCGGGTGACGAACTCCACCCGCACCCCGCTGACGGTGCGGCCCAGCGTGTCCTGCAGCGAGTTGATGCGCTGCTCCAGCAGGGCGCGGAAGCTCTCCTTGGTGAAATCCTGCCCCACGGGCAGTTGCACCAGGCCGGTGACGTTGTCCACCGTGACGGTGAACTTGTTGGTCTCGCTGTTCAGGCGGAACTTGTTGTCCAGGTTCACGCCGATGGCGGTACCCGTCACGCTGGCCCGGCTCGACCGTACGCCCCGCGTGGGCACGTCCTCGGGCTCCTGGGTGCCGGGGTTGAAATTGAAGATCTTCTGGAAGTTGGCGAACTTCTCCTGCGCGGAGGTGTCGCCGGAGGTCGGCGCCACCACGGCCACCGACGACGTGTCGCCAGTCGTCCCCGACAGAATGCTGAAGACGCCCACGGTGTCGTCGAAGCGCACCCGGATGCCGTACCGCTGGTCGCTGAGCGAGTAGTTGGAGTTGAAGTCGCGCAGCGCGTCGCCGTTGGGGATGACCTGCCCGCCGTAGTTGCCGGTCTCGCCGTTGACCAGCGCGTAGTTCTGCGTCAGGCTGAAGATCTCGTTGGCGCTGGTGGTGCCGTAGGCCTTGACGCCGATCTCGGAGGCTGTGGTCGACTTGAACAGATAGGTCTGCTGGGCGGCCGAGTACTCGGCCGTGATCAGGATGGGCAGGTCGCCCGCGGTGAACTTGTCCGCCAGCGAAGCATTGATCAGCTCCTCCAGGCGCGCCGGGCTCAGGGACTTGATGTTGTCGTTGGCGCCGAGGGTGATCGAGATGTCCTCCTCGCCGTTGCCGTCAGTGGCCGTGGCCACGCGCATGCGGAACAGGTTGATCTTGCCGGTGGTGTTGCCGTCCTCGAGCGAGGACAGGTTGAAGTCGCGCCGGTCGCCGTAGACCTGGTTGATCCGCGCCTCGAGGATCCGCGCCATCTCCACGCCGCTCATGGGCTCGGCGCTGACGTCGTACAGGTCCGACAGGTCGATCACGGCATCGGTGGGCGAGTCGTCGATGTTCAGCCGGAAGGCAATGCCCTTGGGCCCGTCGGTGGTACCCAGCTTCTCGGCGATGCTGAAGGTGCCGCTCTTGAGCATCGTCAGGTCGGCGGCCTCGAACGCGTCCCCGTCGTAGGCCGCGGGCACGGAGGCCTGGAGGTTCTTCAGCTCGTCGAGGTTGAACAGCTTGCTGACGCCCCGCGCGATCAACTGCGGCTCGATCTCGTTCTCCGGCTTGACCTGACCGTACTTGTTGACGAAGAGCTTCTGTCCGAGGTCGTTCGTGGCCTGCGCCAGGAACTCGTCAAGCTTGGTGTCGCCGATGTAGACGTGCGTCTGCCACTTGTTGCTCTGGTCGTCGGGGCTGGCACGCTGGGTCTTGACGTAGTAGACGTTGGCCAGGTACTCATTGCCCCCCTGGTCGAAGACCGTGATCGCGGTGGTCAGGTTGTAGGTCTCGGGATCGGTGGGGTCGAAGGGCGCCGTGATCACCGGCGCATTGGCAGGCAGGTTCAGGCCGAGTTCGATGGCCGTGGTCTCGCGTGCGTCGCCCGTGGTCGAGCGCGGCACGATCAGCTTGCGCAGGTTGCCCAGGTCGGCCTTGCCGCTGGAGTCCACCGCCGCGGCCATCAGCGACTGCCCGGCCGAGTTGACCACCGCGAACGAGTCGTTCAGCACGAAGGTGCCATTACGGGTGTAGATGTCCTGCAGGCTGTCGGCCGACTTCAAGGGGAAGAAGCCGTCGCCGGTGATCGCGATGTCCAGCGAGTTCGACGAGAACTGGATGTTGCCCTGGCTGAACTCCTGGCTCACCGACTTCAGCGACACGCCCTGGCCGACCACGGCCGAGGCGCGCTGCAGCGGCGAGGTGGCGAAGATGTCTCCGAAATCCGCCCGCGAGCGCTTGAAGCCGGTGGTGCCGACGTTGGCGATGTTGTTGCTGGTGACGCTGAGCTGGGTGGTGGCGGCGTTCAGGCCGGTCAACGAGGTATAGAAGGACATGGTCCGGGCTCCTTCGGTCGGGGCGGGGCGGCGGTCTGGCCGGTCTGAGAGGCGTGAGGACGGTCGGCGTGAGGGTGGACGGGGATCAGCCGTCCACGCGCCTGACCTGCGACAGCGGCACGGTCGAGCCGTCGTCGAGTTCCAGGACGAGCCCGCCGGCCACAGAGCTGTAGCTGACGCTGCGGACCGTCGCGGGCGTGGTGATCGGCACCTGCGTGAGGGTGCCGAAGGTGTCGACGGTGGCCACGACGTTGTAGCGGGCGGCGGGCATGCGCTGACCGGTCTGGTCGTTGCCGTCCCAGCGCACGACGACCTCGCCGGGCGCCTGCCGTCCGAGTTGCTGCGTGTAGACACTGCGACCCTGCGTGTCGTAGACGTTCAGACGCACGCTGCTGGCGCCTTCCGGGATGCTGATGACGCCGCTGACGGCCGCGCCGTCGATCAATTGCGCCAGGCCGTCCGGGGCCGCGACCTTGCGCCCGATCAGCGCCGCCCCGGTGAGGATGCGCTCGCTTTGCATCGAGGAGGTCATGGACTCCAGCGAGTCGGCCATGCGGGTGGTGGCCTCAAGTTGCGAGAACTGCGCCAGCTGGGCGACGAAGGCCTCGTTCTTGACGGGATCCAGCGGGTTCTGGTTCTGGAGCTGTGTGGTGAACAGCGTCAGGAAAGCCTCACGGCCCATCGCCTCCTCGGTCGCGGCGGCCACGGTCGGGGCCGCGGTCGACGACGTCCGTGTGATCGACCCCAGGTTGGCGAAGGTGGCGGAGGTGGTGTTGCTCTGGATGCTCATCGGCGGATGCCTTTGCTGGCCTGCGACCGGTTTTCAGTGGTCCGTGGAGCGACGCACGGCTCAGCCGCGCACGACTTCCAATGTGCGCATCATGAGTTGGCGCGCGGTGTTGATGACCTCGACGTTGTTCTGGTAGCTTCGCGCCGCCGCCATCATCTCGACCATCTCGGTGACTTCGCTGACGTTGGACTGGAAGACATAGCCCTGATCGTCGGCCAGCGGGTTGGAAGGATCGAGCACCCGGCGCACCGGCGCCGGGTCGTCGACGATCTGGTCAACCTTGACCCCCCCGAGGTAGGGTGCTGCGGCGGTGGTCATCCGCTCCTCGAGGAGCGCCCTGAACACCGGTCGCTTGGCCCGGAAGGCCTCACCCTCGGTGCCAGCCACGGTGCCCGCGTTGGCCAGATTGGACGCGGTCGTGTTCATGCGCGTCATCTGCGCGTTCAGCGCCGTGCCGGCGATGCCGATGATCCTGTCGATGGCCATGGGGAATCCGTTCGGGTCAATCGCCGCGCAAGGCCTTGCGCAGGCCGCTGACACGGTTCTCCAGGAAGCTGAGCGTGGCCTGATAGTCGGCTGCCGCCTTGCCGTAATGGGCCTGTTCGACGCTGATCTCGACGGTGTTGCCGTCCATCGAGGCGTTGAAGGGGACACGGAAGCGCGTGCCGTCGCCGCCTGCCAGCTCGCCGACCGGGAAGTGCCGCGAGTGGGTGACGGTCATCGCGCTGCGCTGGGTCTCGACGCGCGCCAGCAGCGCCTTGACGTCCAGGTCACGCGCCTTGAAGTTCGGCGTGTCGGCATTGGCGATGTTGCGGGCCAGGAGCTCCAGACGGCGGCTGCGCACGGCCAGCGCCGGTTCGTGCACTCCGAACACCCCACCGAGCAAACCCATCATCGTCGACACCTCAGCTTTGCAGCGGTTGCGCAGTGGGGGATTCCCCGGCGATGCGCTTCGCACCGGGCGCCTGCGCCCCCGGCCGCGGTCTCCATGACCGCCCGCCGTTGGAAAACGCAACTCTCATGCCAGAGGACCGCCGCCGAACCCGCGCCGCTGTCCGGCGGGCCCATCGCCCCGCCGCACAGGCGTTCAGGCGCCATGGACGACGGGCAGGCACGTTCACCACGGGACAACCGTCGCGCCGCCGACGCCGGCCGAGGCCACCTGTCGGTAGGCGGTGACAGCGGCAAGGGCTTGCCGCTGGCTTGCCGCCGCATGGCCGGCGGCTGCCGTCGTCGGGCCCGGGTCGTCGCTGCGGCCGAGCACTCGCTGAGCCTGCAGGTTCAGCCCCGTGACGATCGATCGGCGGGTGATCGGGCGGTCGCGGTCCATCCCCTCGTACAGCACACGCGCCTGCCGCCCCGGGATGTCGAGCGCGGCGTTCGGGTCGGTCTGTGTGCGCGCGGCCGGCATCAGCACGGCGAGGTAGAGCTCGTCCAGCCCGACACGGCGGCCTTGCGCGCCGACGCCGACGTCGATGAGGTAACGCTCGACCAGTTCGAGTTGCGCCAGGACAGGCTGCCGGGCGATCTCGGCCGCGCGTCCGGCGTAGCCGACGCTGTCCGCGCCGCGGCCGGCGCCTTCGCAGAACTGGATCACGCCAAAGCAGCGGCCGTTGCTGGCACTGGGGTCGAAACCATCGCTCTCCACCAGCGCCACGCGAGCCAGGTCGTCCGGGGCGAACCCCATGCGTGCAGCCATCTGCACGACGCGATCGCGGGCCAGGGCGCGGTGCTCGGCCGGCAAATAGCCCTTGCGCACGGCCCGGTCGAGCGTCGACTCCAGAAGGGCATGGGCGCTGGAGGTGACGCCTTCGCCCGCCCGGACGCCCTCGCTCGTGGCCGGGCCGGACACCGACCGCAACGCCGCTGGCGCCGGCCGCGGCGCAACGGCGAGGGCCGGTGGTCGGCTCAGGACCGACAGGTCGACGACGTCGGCGGCGAAGATGCGGTCAGGGTCGACCATGCCATTGGCCTCGGCCACCCGCCTGACGGCCTGCTGGATGGCCGCCGCCGAGTGGTCCAGACCCTGGGCGGCCAGACGCTGCCCGACCAGCCCCCACAGCGTGTCGCCACGCTGAACGCGGACACGCTCGCTCGAGCGTCCGGTGAGATCGACCTCTTTCGCGACTTCCCGCCAGGCGCGCGCAGCGCCGTGCCCGGCCGGCACGGACGCGGCGCGCGAGCCCGTCCGACCCGGCGAGCGGGCCTCGGTGGCGAGCGTCGCAGCGGCGCCGGGGCGGGAGGTGACGGGGTCGCGGGGCGTCATCGGGGACAGGTTCGGCGGCAGGTCGTGCAGGGCTTTCTGGCCCTTTTCTTGCAGGCATTGCGGAGGTCGATCGCTTCCACGCGACGACCATCCGGGGAGTTCTCTTGCAATCTGCGTGCCGCCTGTCGATGCCCGCTGCGTGCCTGGCCTTGGCGCTGTGCGGGAGTGCTGCCCAGGGCAACGATGGCAGCGCTGCGCCAGCCGTGGCGACGGCCTTGATGCCGGCCGCCCGCGCCTGGGTCGCCGGCCTGCCCGGCGCAGGCCCGCAGGCCGCAGACTTCGTCCCGATGGATCCCCGTCTGGCGGCCACCCCTTGCGTCAGCGGGTGGCGCTTCGACCTGCCGTTCGCGGACCCCAGGGCCGTGCGCGCCCGATGTGAGCAGCCCCGCGCGCAAATCTTCCTGCGTGCGCTCCAGGCGCTGCGCCCCGCCGACGGCCGAGCCGCGGCGTCAACGCCGGCCCCGACCCCCGCCCCTGCCGCCGGCCCCGCGTCGGCACCGCCATCCCGCCCGGCGACTGTCTCGCCATCGGCCGTGACGGCCGCAGCGCCAGGGGCGTCCGCGTCGTCGACCGTGATCACAGGCGGGCGCGCAGGACCACCCGATGCTGTGCGTCCGGTGGTGGTGATGCGCGCCGACCTGCGTCGCGGCGAGCGGCTCGATCCCGCCGCCATCGAGTCCGTGCAACGGGACGAACCCCCGCGACGGAGCTTCGGCGCGCCCGTGGAGGACCCGACCACGCTCGAGCACATGGAACTGGTGCGCGACAAGCAGGCCGGAGAGGTGCTCTACACCCACGACATCCAGCCCGCCCTGCTGGTGCGGCGCGGCCAGTTGATCGCGGTGAGCCTGCAAGCCGTGCCGGGGCTGCGCATCAGCGCGCGGCTGGAAGCGCTGCAGGATGGGCGTCACGGGCAGCCGGTGCGCTTGCGCAACCCGGAATCGGGGCGCATCGTCAGCGCGATCGTCACCGGCCCGGGCGAGGCGCGCCTGCCATGAACGCTGCGCGCGCCCGCCTGCCGCGCCGGGTTCGAAGGCTCGGCTCAAGTTTCCCGAACTGGCGTCGAATCCTCGGATAAGAACGGATGGATGTCGATCCGGTTCCAACAGTTGGTGTTTGAAAGGCCCTTGCAATGACCGATCCGATTTCGATGTACGGCCGCCTGGCGCGGCTGGACCCGGCTTCGCGCAACGGTCGAGCGGACAGTGCAGCCGAGAGCACGGATTCCAGCCCGGCCAACCGCGGCGTCGATCCGACGCGCGGTGCCGCCGGGCGGGACGAGTTCGTGCTCAGCGAGATCGGGCGCGAGGCGCTGGCAGCCGAGCCCTTCGACCAGGCGAAGGTGGACGCGATCAAGGACGCCCTGCGCCACGGCAACTATCCGCTGGACAGTCGCCGCATCGCGGAGAGCTTTGCCGCCATCGAGCGCCTGATCGATGACTGACCGCCAGGAGGTGCAGCCGCCGGGCGCCGAGTTGTCCGGGCTCGGGCAGAAGTTGCTGGAGACGCTCGAGCAGGAGTTCGAATCGCTGCGACGGCGTGATCTGGCCTACTTCGAGCGCCTGCAGCCGGGCAAGGCCGATCTGATGGAGCGCCTGTCGGCGCTCGTGACGCAAGCTCGGGGCACGACTGCAGACGCGCCACTGGAGCCGCAGACCGAAGCGTTGCTGGTCCAGTGCCGGGACGCCCACCGCCGCAACGAGACACTGCTGCGGCGGCAGCTCGAGGCCGTCCGCGGCGCACTGCAGGCCCTCTCGGCGGGCAGCCCCCTGCAGGGGGTGGAGGTGTACGACCGCCTCGGACAGATCCGGGGCCGACCGGCCGGCCGGGGCCTGGGGCGCGCCTGAGACGCCGAGTGCAGGACGCCGAACGCGTCTCAGCGCCCGGCATCCTCCGGTCGCATGCCCTTGAGCCAGTAGACCCAGGACAGGATGACCGCGACCGCCCGGTACAGTGACGGCGGGATCTCCTGGCCCGGCTCCAGCCGCGACAGCAACTCGAGCAACTGCGGATCCTCGGTCACGTGCACACCCTGGCGCCGGGCTTCCTCGAGGATGCGTGCGGCCAGTTCGGCATCGCCCTTGGCAGTGAGCACCGGCGCACGCCGCCCGTCGTAGGCCAGGGCCACCGCGCGCAGGGGGTCGTGCTTCATGGCTGCGGGCTCCCTCAGGCTTTCAGGTCGAGCACCGAGCCGCTGGCCGGAGGGCGTCCACCGCCACCGGCGTCCGCACGCGGGCCCGGGATCACCTGGAAGCGCTCCAACTGCAGCCCCTGCTCGGCCAGGATCTGCGCCAGCCGGGCGCCGTCGTCGCGCGCTGCAGCGCACAGGTCCTCACGCTCGGCCCACATGACCAGCGCCACGCGGGCGTCGGCCTCGATGCGGGTGTGCAGCCACAGCGGGCCCCAGCGATCGCTGCGGGTGTGGATGTCGACGCTCCAGCCGCGCCGGTCGTCGGCAGTCTGGCGACCACGGTCCGGCGCGTCCTGCGAGATCTTCAGCGCCACGGGCGCGGCATCTCGGAAACCCAGCACGAGACTGACGCTGAGGCCGCCGTCGGCCCGAGCAGCCAGCGACTGCAACTGCGCGGCCTCGATATCGTCGAGCGCCTCGGACACCTGCATGCCCGCGGGCGTGGCAGCACCGAGCCGGCGCCACCAGGCCTGCAGGGCGAGCTTGACGTCACCGGCCACCGAGGCCGGTGACGCCGAGGCCAGCACCGCCTCGGCGAACAGCCCGCTGCGCAGGACGGCCTCGCGCAGGCCCTGTGCATCCAGGAGACCCAGGCTGGGCAGTCGCAGACCCGGCACGACCGCGGGCGCCGGGCCCGAGGGCATGGCCCCGGCGCCGCCCGGGACGCTCGGCGTTGTCGATCGGGGCACGAGTCCTGCCGGCGGCGGCGCGGCCGCATGGGGAGGCGGTGGCACGGATGCGCGCGGAGCACCCGCCAGCAGGGCCCGCCAGGCGGCCCATCCGGCCGGACGCACCAGCAAGCGGGCGATGCGGTCGGGCACGCGCTCGGGGGTCAGCACCTCGCGCGCCAACGCAGCGGCCAGCGGCTGCGGCACGGGCGGGACCGACACCGAACCTTCTCGGGTCGCCAGCGGCAGCAACTGTGCCGACCCGTTGGCCAGCAGTCGTACTTGCCAGGCCACGGGCACGGAAGCCGCCCGAGCCTGTGCGCTGGCAGGCCATTCGATCAACCGGCCGTCCAGCACCAGCACCAGTCGCTCGTTGCGCACCTCCGCCGTGGGCCGAACCACCTGCCCGTCGGACAAACCCAGTTGCCGGGTCTCGACCACATCCACGACGGGGTACGGACCGGCGGGCGCCAGTGCCGCCGTGCGCGCCGCCAGCGAGACCGTCTCGACGCCGGGCAGGGGCAGGCTCATCGTCGCACCGCAGGCATCAGGTGCCCGGCAACGCAGACCCTCGCGTCGTCAAGGGTAGCGTACCCAGTTCCGCCGGTCGCTCTGCGGCGACGACGCGAGCGCGGGCTCGGCCTGCGCTGGCGCGGGCCACCAGCGCGGATCGACCTGCGACATCAGATCGGCGGGCGTGGGCACCTGGAGGACCGATCCGGCTGTCAACCAGTGCGGCGTGCCGCGCGGGAAGGCACTGCGGTTCAGGCGGACGAACGCGTCGCGCAGCAGTTCCAGGCGGAAAGGGCTGTCGCGCAGCGTGCGCTGGATGACCCGGTCCAGGGTCTCGCCCGGCCGCACGACAACCTGCATCCGCGCACCCGCCGGGGCCGGCCATCCCGGCGACGCCATGGGGCCGCTCGGCATCGGCGCAGCCCGCACCGCGCCGGCGGCGGCGGTCGGGGCGGCAGCGGAAGGAAGCTGCAGCAACTGGCTGAGGGCCGCTTGCGCCTGGGGTGACATCACCGGGGCGGACGCCGCCGCCGTCGGCACGACGGGCGCGACCGGAGCCTCCTGCGCGCGCGCCACGCCAGGCAGCCAGACCGCACAGACGATCCAGACGACGAGCGTCGAATGGCACAGCGCGCCGCGCGCGAAGGACGACACCGGCGCCCACCGGCCGATGAAGGAGGACCCAAGACCGCCACCTGCCTGCATGTCAACTCCCCGTCCGGGGCCAGCACGGCCCCCACAGCCCACCACCCCTTGCGTCCGGTGCCACGCAGCCCCGGCGACAGGCGCACGCGTCATCACAGCGGCCATGCCACCCACCGCGGCCCGGCCGCCAGCGTCGGCCCGGCGATCTGACGCAACACGACTTCGTTCCCGGAGACCGACACCACCTCCGCCAGCGCCGTCTGCCCGAGCGCCTCGGGCTCGAGGATGCGCTCGGGAACCCGGGTGCGGTCGGCGATGAACACCCGCTGCCCGGGCACGAAGCCGGACGGCGGGCCGACCGGCAAGGTCCACTGCGACGCCCCGGCCTGTCGCGCCTCGAAGCGCGGGAAATCGCAAGGCGCCAGCGTGGTCAGCGCCTGGCGCCATTGCTGCAGGGCCTGCTCCAGCACACCGAGCGCGGCCGTGCCGGCGAAGGCCTCCCGCGGCGCCTCGGGCATCGTCTGCTCCAGGCGCCAGAGCACGCGGCCGGTCTCATCCTCGAAGACCAGCAGGGCCATGAGCGCGGCGGCGGTCGTCGCCGACGGCGTCGGCGATGTGGGAGCGCCTGACGGCGCCGTGCGCAGCGGCACGCCGACCGTCAGGGTCAGGCGCAGACGTGCGGCAGGCGGCGGCGCGGCGATGCCGAACAGGGCCTGCTGATAGGCCGACGGCGGTGAGGACAGGGCCCCGGAGGCACCGACCGGCAGGCTGGACGAGAGCCCACCGTCCAGGGCATACCAGCGCGGCAGCGCCGCCCCTTGCCGAGCCCACCACTGTCGCGCCTGCTGGGCCAGCAGCGCCGCGACCGCGGCCTGCGGGCCGTGGACCTGGGCCTGGACGGCCGACTCGAAACGCACCGGCATGCGCCAGTGACGGGCCGCCTCCAGACATTCCTGAGGGCTCACAGCCCCCGAGCGGAGCCCGGCGTCGAGGAAGGGCTGAACTTTCCAGCGTGGGCGGGGCGGTCGATCGGCCTCGCCCGACTCGAGGTAGGACAGCACGCGCACGCCGCGTACGCGCAACTGGCTGTGCCACTGTGCCGTCTCCTGCAGCGCACCGTTCTCGTCAATCCAGGCCGAGCTCACGACCCGCGTGGGCGCATCGGTGGCCGCGTCAATCAGCGCACTGCGGATGGCCTCGAGCAATTGCTCGGGCTCGGTCACCGGCTCGGCAGCCGGGCGCAGGCCCTGCGCACCGGCGTGTGCCATCACGCCTGCGCAGAGCCACGGCAGGAGACGACGGGCGCGCCATGCCGCCGCCGGGACACTGCCTGGGACCTGGAGCCTCCCCCGTCTCACGTCACGGGCTCACTGCGCCCGGCGGGCGCGCTGCTTCGAGGCGAGCTGTCCCAGGTACAGCAGCCGCAGGTCATTGACCACCGAACTGTCCAGCGACAGCGATGTCTCGTAGGTGTCCTCACCGACCGGTGTGATGCTGACCAGCACCGCGCCGTAGATCACCCCTTCGACCTTGGCGCGGAAGGTGTCGCTCATCACCGTCATGTCGGCCACGGTCGTCGTCGAGTCCAGATACTGCCCGTAGACCTGCTCGGTCAAGGCACGGTAGGCGTCCAGCTTGGAGGCGCGGATGGCCATCAGCCGCTGCTGCGCGGGGTTGTTGTGCTTCTGCACACTGATGACCGCGTAGCCCGTGGCCACCAAGGTCTCACGCTTCTCGATCAGCGGCTCGATCATCGACACCGGCGGCGCCGGCGGACGCGCGCCGGTCGACAGCTCGGCCTTGAGTTCGTTCGCCGACATCTCGTGCGCCGGCCGCGTGGCCGCAGCGGCACCGGGCGGCGGTGGCGCCGGAGCACTCGCAGCCGCCGTCGACGGCGCTCGGGCCATCGGCGGCAAAGGCACACTCTCGCAGGCGGTCAGGCCCAGGGCAAGAAGACACAGGAGCCATGGGCTCGGTCGGGTTGGCATCGGCGACTCCATGGGTTCAAGCGGCAGCGCTCGCAGACGCGCACGCCATCGGCATCGGTGGACGAACCGCATGCAAATCCCGAGCCCGCTCAGTTGGCTGCGGTCACTGCGGGCACCCGTGCGCGACGCTCGTCGAGTTCACGCATCAGGCTGGCGATGCTGCGCACCCACGGCAGACTGGGGATGTCCACGCCGTCCCTGATGAAACCGCGCGCCTCGTCCGCACTGCCGAAAGGCCCGGAGACCAGGGCGTAATACAGCCGACCGTCGGACCGCACCAGGGCCAGTACGCGCGATTCGCTCAAGCGGGGAAAGCTGCGGCGCAGTTCCAGCAGGCGCCCGACATCGCTGTCGATCCCGTGCTGGACGAGCCAGCCCGAGGGAGACTGCGCCTGCACCCAGCGCGCCGATGAGGCGATCTGATCACTGGGCGAGGCGGGGACAGCCGCAGGTGGCGGTGGCAAAGCCTTGCCGGCCTGCGTGTCCGGGCGGTCCGACGTTGCCGTCACCGGCGGCGGGGGCGCTGCAGCCGGCGCAGGCCGGATCGGGGCCGACACCAGCGCTGCGGCCGGGGCCACGCTGGCGACGACCACCGCTCCACCCGCGCCCGCCGGCCCACCAGGAGCACCTGCCCCTGGCGCAGCCGCCGCGGGCGACCCTTCGGCCAGGCCAACCGTGGCCGGCGCCGTCGGAGGCAACTGCACGGGTAGGAACGGCTGCGCAGGATCGGTCGCGGCTGCAGCAGGCGGCGCAGCCGGCAGCGCCGTGGCGACCTCGGCCGGTGCGCCTCGGGACGGCCCAGGCAACAGGTCCAGCCCGGCACGCGACTGCACCCACACCACGGCACCCGCGCAGGCCACGAGCAAGCCCAGGCCGATCCAGGGGGCACGGCGGGGCAGGCTGATGCGTGCCGGTGACGCCTGCGGCGCGGGTGCGGGCGGCGCTGCGGCCGGGGCCGCCTCTTCGGGCGCCGGCCCCAAGGGCGGATCGGTCCGCACGGACGGGCCTGCCGCGCGCGACATCTCCGACCAGAAGTCGGTCAGGACGCGAACCTGCAGTCGTCGTGTCGACCCCTCGGGCGCCAGCTCGCGCCCGACCGACACCGGCCCGAGCAACGCCAGCACCACCCCTGCGGCAGGGAAGTCCTGGCACAGCCGCAGCAGCAGGCGGGCCTGACTCGTCTCGGCCGCGCTGTGCACGTGCAGGATCCACACCCGGATCACCGTGGGCACGCGCTGCCGGGCCTGCTCCAGCGTGAATTCGGCCAGCAAGCGGTTGAACCGGTCGAGCAGCAGCCCCCGGTCCATCTCCAGCAACACGGCGGTCTCGATGTCGGCCACGTCGCGCAGCGTGCGCATCATCATCTGCGCCTGGCGGTCGAGCAGCGGGCCATCGTCGCTGCACAGCAGCAAGCTGCAGCGGCGGTTGACCAGCACGTCCACGCAATCCTCTGCGCCGGCGGCATCGAAAAGCCGCGGCGCTCCATCCGGCGCGGCGCTGGCGCCCTGGGTCCAGGTGGCAGCATTCACCAGAGGGCTCCTTCTCGGAGACGGCAGGTCGCCCGCCCTGTCGGCAAGCCGTACAGACCGGCGCAGCGCATGGCCGCCGACCGGCCCCTCAAGAAAGCCCCCAAGGACGAGCTATTTGCCATGTTTACATCGCTTTACATTGTTAAGGTCTGTAATTCGTTTAGCATACCCAAATGCCGTCAATTGTCGGAACCTTGACACCATCAGGGCGTTCGTTGCGAATTCCGTGCCGTGCCGTGGGCCGGCTGCGGGTGCGCACCCGGGTGGGCGGGGCCTCCGCGCGCCAGCGGCCGTGATCGAGAGCGATCCCACACCGTTGATCGGCCGCAGCGAGCCGATGCGTGTGCTGCGTCAGCTCATCGAGAAGATCGCCCCGTCGCGGGCCACCGTCCTCATCACCGGGGAGAGCGGCACGGGCAAGGAACTCGTCGCGCAGGCCCTGCATGCGCACGGTCCGCGCGGCGGCGGGCCCTTCGTGCCCATCAATTGCGGAGCCATTCCACGGGAGCTGCTGGAGAGCGAACTCTTCGGCCATCGCAAGGGGGCCTTCACGGGTGCACTGGCGCACCGCGTCGGGCGTTTCGAGATGGCGCACGGTGGCACCCTGTTCCTCGACGAGGTGGGGGACCTGCCGGCGGACATGCAGGTCAAGTTGCTGCGGGTGTTGCAGTCGCGCAGGGTCGAGCCCCTGGGCGCCGCCGAGAGCATCCCGATCGACGTGCGGGTGGTGGCCGCCACCCACCGGCACCTCGAGCACGAGGTCAGTGAGGGACGCTTCCGGGAGGATCTCTACTACCGCCTGAACGTCATCCCGATGCGTACGGCGGCGCTGCGCGAACGCCCGGAGGACATCCGGGAACTGCTGGACTTCTACGCGCACCGCCACGCGGTCGAAGGCTGCGAGCCGGTGACCCTGGAGGACGACCTGATGCAGGCGCTGTTCCGCTACGACTGGCCCGGCAACGTGCGCGAGCTGTCCAACCTCGTCGACCGCTTCTCGGCCTTGTTCCCGGGTCAGCGGCTGTCGCTGGCGACGATGCCGGAGTGGGTGCTACCGCCCGGCCTGGCCCGTATTCGCGCGAGCCTGGGGCCGATCGTCGCCGTGCAAGCGGTCGGCGAAACGCCAGACCTCCCCTACGAGATGTTGACCATGCGCCCGGTCACGCCGGCGGCGTCGCCCCCCTGCAGCGCCCGGGACGACGGCCTGCTCGACGGCACCGAAGAGGCTGCCTCGCTGCCGGGGGAGAACCCGGCGGAGTCCGCGATCCGCATGGCCATCGGCCTGGAGCCGCTGAGGGAACAGGGACTGTCGCTGCGCGACCGGATGCAGCAGATCGAGCGCGGTTACATCGAACAGGCGCTGGAGCGAACCAACTGGAACGTCTCGCAGACCGCCCGCCTCTTGAGCCTGCAGCGCACCACGCTCATCGAGAAGATCAACAAGTACGGCATGCGCAAGCTTTGACCCGCAGACGACCCACGGTGGCCGCCGACCGGCGCGCGCGCTCAGCGTTCCAGGACGAGCCAGAACAGGCGTCGCTGTTCGGGATCGTCACGACATTGCGCCATGACGCTGTAGGTGTAGACCGAGCACGCCAGCCCGAAGCCGCGCGGCCCGGACTCGGCAGCCCAGTAGTGGTCGCTGCGCACCGAAGGGAAGACCCGGGTGTCGATGGCCGGGTTGTTGCAGGAGGCCATGCGCAACTCGCGCATTTCCTCGATCGTCGGCAGCCGCCAGGCCCGACCGGAAGCGCTGGAGAAATCCTGCGCGTACTGCCGCGCCTCGGCATGCGGCACCCGCAAGGGCTCGCCGACGCACGAGCCGTTGACGAAGCGCTCCCCGGCATTGCACCGGTACCAGGTCAGCCCGGCGCCCTCCTGCCGGGCGGTGCCGTCGCCACCGAGCGTCCAGGCGCGGCCGGGGTCCCCCGCGAGCACCGCGCCACACTGCGGCAGGGTGTGGTGACGATCGCAGCCCGCGATCAAGCCCACGGCAGCGAGCAGCACGATGACCACACGTCGCCGCGGCGAGCTCAAGACCGGCCTCATGGCGTCGAATTATCAATGTATAAACGACTCAATCGTTTTATCGATCGGAACTGATTTCCATGGACATTGCAACCATCATCGGCTTCCTGGCAACCTTCGGCCTGATCGTGATGTCGATGGGCGACCCGGGGCCCTTCATCGACATGCCGTCGGTGTACATCGTGGTGCTGGGCACGCTCACGGCCGTGCTGGCACGCAGCTCCTTCCCGGAGTTCATCGGCTCGATCGGTGTGGCGCTGAAGACCGTGAAGTACAAGGTCGACCCGCCCGAAGCCCTGATCGAGCAGTTGGTCAACCTGGGCACCATCGCGCGCAAGGACGGGATGATCGCGCTGGAGGGTCAGGACATCGCCAACCCCTTCCTCGCCAAGGGTGTGCGCATGCTGGTCGACGGCACCGAACCGTCCCTGATCCGCTCCACGCTGGAGCGTGAGATGTCGATGATCAGCAAGCGCAACAGCGAGGGCATGGGCTTCATCGCCTCGGCCCAGGAGATCGCGCCGGCCATGGGAATGATCGGCACGCTGGTCGGTCTGGTCCTGATGCTGGGCAACATGAGCGACCCGAAGTCGATCGGACCCGCCATGGCGGTGGCGCTGCTGACCACGCTGTACGGGGCGGTGATCGCCAACGTCATCTGCATCCCGCTGAACCAGAAGCTGGCCAAGCTGGACGCGGCGGAATCGCTGAACCACGAGCTGATCATCGAGGGCCTGATGTTCATCCGCGGTGGCGGCAACCCCCGCATGCTGCCGGACCTGCTGATGCCCTTCGTCCACCCGAAGGCGCGCGCCAAGCTCGAGGCCGCGAACGCCTGAAGTCCCACCTGAGCCACGATGCCCGAAGCTGACGACAAGACGCCGGCCGCCGTGCCGGACGCCGACCCGGCGCCGGCCCGGCCCGCAGCGGCACAGGAGGAATGCCCGAAGTGCGAGGATTGCCCCCCGTGCAAAGCGGGTGCACCTGCATGGATGGCCACCTTCGCCGACATGGCCACGCTGCTCATGGCCTTCTTCGTGCTGATCCTCTCCTTCGCGGAGATGAACGTCCCGAAGTTCAAGCAGATCAACGGTTCGCTGAAGAACTCCTTCGGTGTCCAGCGCATCATCCCGGTGGTGGAGTCGCCCAAGGCGCAGAGCATCGTGGCGCGGCACTTCACGCCGTCGGTGGCGCAGCCTACGCCGATCAACACCATCCGCCAGGAGACCACCGACGACCGCAAGGAGAACGTCGAGGTCAAGACCGACGTGGCGCCCGAGGCGCAGAAAGCCATCGAGGACCTCCAGCAGGCCCTGGCCCAGGAGATCTCCCGGGGCGAGGTGCAGGTCAAGGCCGAGAACGGCAAGGTCGTGGTGGAGATGCTGGCCACGCCGTCGGCGCAGGGCGGGCCGGGACGCGCCGGGCCGGCGGCGGGGGGCAGCGGCCCCTCGGGCAGTCGCGAGGGCGGCAGCAGCAACGCCGGCACCGGGCGGGCCGGCGCTGCGGACTCCGGCTCGCGCGTGGCGGGAGCGGCCGCTCAGGGAACGGGCAGTGCCGGCGCCGCGGCCAGCGGCGCGCAGGCGGGCGGCGCCTCGCGTGAAGGCGCACAGGCCGGTGGCTCGGCAGCGCAGGGCACCCGCCAGTCCGGCACCGTGACGCAGGGCGAGATCGAATTCTTCGCCAAGGTGGCGGATGCGCAGTCGCGCAGCACGGCCGCCATCGAAGTGCGCGACACCCGTGGCACGTCGGCAGCGGTGGCCGGCCAGGCGCAGGCCGGTGCGGGTGCCGGTCAGGGTGCGGCCGCAGGCGCCGGCGACCAGGGGCAGTCGCAGTACGAGCGTATCCGCCAGGCCCTGGCGCAGGAGATCGCCAGCGGGAAGGCCGAAGTCGAGCGCGACGGCGCGCGCATCATCATCCGGTTGGCCGAACAAGGCTCGTTCCGCTCGGGCAGCGCCGACCTGCAGCCCGGCTTCACGCAGTTGCTGAACACCGTGGGCCGTACCATCGCCGAAGGCCAGTCCAGCGTCTTCATCGAAGGCCACACCGACAACGTCCCGGTGGTGTTCAACGAGCGATTCCGTTCGAACTGGGACCTCTCGGCCGCCCGCTCGGCGGCCGTGGCCGACTTCCTGTCGGGTCAGGGTGGCGTGAGCGCCGCGCGTCTACGGGTCTCCGGCCACGCCGACACCCGCCCCATCGACAGCAACGATACCGCGGCCGGTCGTGCGCGCAATCGGCGCATCGAAGTGATCATCGACGGCGCGGGCTGAAGCCCCCGCCCTCGCGTCGCCCGCGCCGCCATGGCAGGCGGGCGGGCGACGTTCGGCAAACCGTCAGGCCGTGTTGATCAGGCGGCGCTTGGGTGTGCGGCGCACGGCGATGGCGGTGTCGACCTCGGCGCGGAAACCGACGCCGGGCACGAACTTCGGCACCTTGACCGGCGGGATCTGGAAGCGCGCGCGGCTCACAGGGTCCACCCCGAGACGGGCCTCGCGCGCATGCAGGCGGAAGGTGCCGAAGCCCGAGATCACCACAGAATCACCGCCCTTGACGGTCTTGACGATCGCGCCGAAAAGATCTCCGACGATGCGACGCGCCTCGGCGCGCGACATCTGGTGGTTCTCGGCGAGGAAGTCGATCAGGTCGCTCTTGTTCATGTGCAGGATGCTCCGTCGAAATGGTGTGAGAACACTGGGTTGACGCAATGAAATGGCACGCGGTTCAGCGCACCGGGGTGGTCGTCACAGGACCGGCGGCTGCCGGCAACGGGTTGACGACCGGGCCGGCCGACGGTGCGGCGGTTCGGGGAGGCTGGGTGCGCGGGAAGCGCACCGCAGTCGCATCGGCGACGTTCTGGCCCTGCTTCTGCAGGGCCTCCAGGAAGCGCTCGCGCTGCAGCGTCACCAGGGCTTCGACGTCGCGCTTGACCGCGGCGACCTCGCCGAGCGAGCCTTGCAGCGCCTTGACTTCGGCGCCGAGGTTGCGCACCGCGTTGGCCTGGGACTGCGTGGCAGCGGCCTGGGACTGCAGACGTCCGTCCAGGGCCTTGACCTGCTTGAGCAGATCGCTGCTGGTGTCGGCGACCTGCTTGGCCGTCTGCTCGGGCACCTGGGCCACCAGGGCGTTGGACTGCTGGACCGAGTTGTCCACACGCTGACCCAGCTCGGCCTGTGCCTTGGTGAGCGACGCCACCCGCTCGGCGAGCGCGTCCATGTTCTCCTGGATGGCCTGCAGGCCGGTGAGACCGGCATCGAGCTCGACCACGCGCTTGCCCACGGCCATGAAGGTGGCATCGAGCTGGTTGGTCTTGCTGATCAGACGCGCCGCCATGATCGAGAAGAAGCCGATCGACAGCACGAGCAGACCTGCGAGCACGCCTTGGGCGATCACCCAGCGCTTGTTCATGCGAAAGGACACGTCGGACAGCACGCCCGCGGTGTGCTTGAGCTCGCGACCGGCCAGCGACGCCGCCAGCGCCGCCTGGGACGCCACCTCCGCGGCCTCGAGCACCGTGCTGCTGAGGGCCTCGAATTCCTCGCGCTGGGCGGCGGCCGGAGACGGTGCGGGCGGTCGAGCGGCGGCGGACTCGGCACGGGGCACCACGTCCTCGACCTCGTCGGCAGATACGCGGCCCGAGCCGCGGCGCAGGGCGTCGGGGCCCTGGGGGTCGGCAGCGGCGGCTTCTGTCTGGGGATCGGTGCTCATGATGGGGTTCCTCGGGTCCGAAGGACGCGGCGGCACAAGGAAGCCGCCACGGCGAGGGCGACGCAGGCGTGCGGTCTCATGACCGACGGACCGCCTCGATCTCGAGCCGCAGGTCGGCCACGGTCTCGCGCAGGCGCTGGATGCGGGCAGCCACACGGGCCTGGCTGGCCACGATGACGGCCTCGGGCGGCTGCGCGGGCGCTTCAGCGGGGGCGCTGGAGTCGGGTGCGGCGGCCACCGGAGCGCGCGGCGGCACGGCATCCATGTCCACCACCAGATCGGCCTCGCGCAGCTTGCGCACCTGCATCCTTGGCACGCGCATGGGCTCGAAAACGGCCTCGGGTTCCACGCGGGGCTCGGCGAATCGGGCCGGCGCGGCGCCGGTGGCACTGTTGCTGCCGGGATCGAGGCGGACCTTGCGGGGCGAAGCGCTCGGGACGACGCGTGTGGTCATGGGTTCTGGTTGTGGCGTTGGCGGGTCACCGCTCGCGTGCGCGGAACTGGTCGCGCATCGCGTCGATCGTGCGGTCCACGCGATCGCTCAGGCCGCACTCGGCGGTGAGGACGACCGTGGGTGCCGCATCCTTCTTGGGCGACTCGAAATGGAAACCGGGGAACTTGTCGTTGACCGTGAGGTAGACCCGCGAGGACTTGCGGGTGTCGATGAAGGCCACGCCACGATCGAAGGCCGCGCGCGCGCCGTCGGGCTCCGAGACGACCATGAAGGCGGCGTCGATGAGCTCGCAGCGGTTGACCAGGGTGACCTGAACGCGCAAGGGCGCGTCACGCTCGGCTTGTCCGGCGACGATCCACCAGCCGATGCCAGCCCCGCCGCCTGCGGCCACGACGCCCGCGAGGACCCAGGCGCCCCAGGAGGCGGCCGGCGCGCTGGAGGCCTGGCGCTGGCGCGTCATGCCACCACCCCCTGGCTCGCCACGCGACGTCCGTGCGCATCGAAGCGCATCGCCGCCGGGACCTCGGGGGTGGGCCGCTGCGCCGCCGGACGGCCGGGACGCGCGCCTTCCAGGCTGTAGACGTAGGCGATGACCTGCGCGACGGCCAGGTACAAGGGCTCGGGGATCGGCTGCTCGAGGTCGGTCGTGAAGTACAGCGCGCGCGCCAGCGACGGCGCAGAAAACACGTGCACGCCGTGGAGGGCGGCTTCCTCACGGATGCGGCCGGCCATGAGATCCAGGCCCTTGGCGACGACGATCGGCGGCTGCTCGCCCTGCGCGTCGTAGACCAGCGCCACCGCGAAGTGCTCGGGATTCGTGATGACGACATCGGCATCCCGCACGCGTTGCATCATCCGGGCGTTGGACATCTCACGCTGGCGCTGCCGGATGTGGGCCTTGACCTCGGGCCGACCCTCCACGTCCTTGAACTCGTCACGCACCTCCTGTCGGGTCATCTTCATGCGCTGCATGAACTGACGCCGCTGCCAGGGCACGTCGATGGCCGCGATGACCGCCAGACTGAGCGAGACCCACAGCGCCGCCTTGGCCACCAGATCGGCCGACATGCCCAGTGCGGGCTCCAGGGCCTGCCGTCCGAGCATCACCAGCTTGTCGATCTCCGAGGCGATGGACCACCACAGCACGCCCGCGACGAGCACGAACTTCAGGATCGCCTTGATCAATTCGACGGCGGCGTGCGCGCCGAACATGCGCTTGAAGCCCTCGATCGGGCTGACCTTGCTGGCCTTGGGCCGCAAGGTCTTCAGGCTGAACAGCCAGCCTCCGGTCATACCCGAAGCCACCACCGCGACCACCGCCGTCAGCAGCCCGATGGGCGCGACCGTCAGCAGGCCGTCGGCGATCTGACGTGCGAACTCCGCCGGCAGCAAGGCCGGCTGTGCCAGCAGCTTGGCGTCGACCGTGAAGGCCTGCGAAAACTGCGCGGTCAGACGGCCCATCAGCCAGCCGCCGGCCAGCAGCATCGCCAGCACCGCGGTGATCACGATGGCCGCGGCCGGCAGCTCGATCGAGCGCGCGACCTGACCGTCGTCCCTCGCCTTGCTGAGTTTGCGAGGGGTCGGCGCTTCGGTGCGTTCCTGCGCGGCGTTGTCAGCCATGGTCAGTTCAGGCCAGGCCGAGCAGGTCGCGCAACAGCTCGAAGCCCTGCATCCAGAGCCACTCGATGCGTCCACCGACGCTGTCGATGGACAGCAGCAGCACGAGGAATCCCGCCAGGATGAGCGCCGGGAAGCCCACCGCGAAGATGTTCAGGCTGGGTGCCGCGCGCGTGACGACGCCGAGTCCCACGTTGACGAAGAGCAAGGTGGCCATCACCGGCAGCGCCAGCAGCAAGGCGCCCAGGAAGGTCATGGCGCTCCAACGCACCACACGTCCATAGAGCTCCTGACCGGCGAAGGCCGCGCCCACCGGCAAGGTGTCGAAGCTCTGCAGAACCAACTTGACCAGCAGCGCATGGCCTCCGAAGCCGACGAAGATCAGCGTGGACAGCACGAGCAGGAACTGCGCGAGCACCGGCACGTTGCCGACTGTCGGATCGATCAGGTTGGCCATCGACAGCCCCATGGCCGCCGACATCGCCTGCCCGGCCACCACCAGCGCAGCCACCACCACCTGGAGCACCAGCCCCATGACCACACCGATGAGGATCTGGTTGAACATCTCCAGCAAGCCCTGGGCCGACACCGGATCGATCACGGGCCAGTCGTGCAGTGGATAGACGAACCAGGTCAGGGTCGCCGCCAGCACGATGCGGATGCGCAGGTTGAAGGCGTCGGTGGAGAACGGCGGCGCGGTCAGCAACATCGCCGAGATGCGCAGCAGCGGCCACAGCAAGGTGAGCAGGCGATCCACGACCTCGCCGGAAAGCACCGTCAGTGACGACATGGCGTCCGCTCCCCCTGGGCCGGCCGGGCCGCGTGAGGCTCAGCTGAACAGCGCCGGGATGCGCTGGAAGATGCCGCGGGTGAAGTCGACGATGGTCGCCAGCTGCCAACTGCCGGCGGCGGCCAACGCCACGGCCATGGCCAGCAACTTCGGGATGAAGCTCAGCGTCATCTCGTTGATGGACGTGGCCGCCTGGATCACGCCGATGAGCAGACCGACCACCAGCGCCGCGCCCAGCAGCGGCGCGCTCACCAGGATCGTGATCCACAGCGTCTGGCGCGCGATGTCCATCACCATGGCCGTGTCCATGCCACCCCCTCCACAGGCCGCGGCTCAGCGCGGCATCACGAAACTGGAGGCCAGCGAGCCCATGATGAGGCTCCAGCCGTCGACCAGCACGAACAGCATCAGCTTCAGGGGCATCGAGATCATCATGGGCGACAACATCATCATGCCCATGGACATGAGCACGCTCGCCACGATCAGGTCGATGACCAGGAAGGGGATGAAGATCAGGAAACCGATGGTGAAAGCGCTCTTGAGCTCCGACACCAGGAAGGCCGGCACCAGCGTCGTGAACGGCACCTGCTGTGGGTCGCTCACCGGCGCATTGCGCGCGATCTCCATGAACATCGCGATGTCGTCCTCGCGCGTCTGACGAAGCATGAACTCCCGTATGGGCTGCTCGGCCGCCGCCAGGGCCGGCTCGAACGCCAGCCGGCCCTGCATATAGGGCTGGACGGCGTCCTGGTAGACGTCCTGCAGCACCGGCTGCATCACGAAGAAGGTCAGGAACAAGGACAGCCCCACGATCACCGTGTTCGGCGGGGTCTGCGCCGTGCCCAGCGCCTGCCGCAGCAACGACAGCACGATCACGATGCGCACGAACGAGGTCATCGCCAGCAGCAGGGACGGCAGCAGCGTCAGCGCCGTCATCAACGCCAGCAACTGCAGACTCAGGCTGTACTGCGAGCCACCGGCGGCACTGGTCACCGTGACCGCCGGGATGGCCTGCGCCCAGGCCGCCGATCCGAGGAGGCTGCCCAGCAGCAACCCCGCCGACCGGCCCCCTCGACACAGGGATGTACGCCACGAGCCTCGGCTCATGGCTGCCGCCCGTCATGAGGGCCCGGCCCCCGGGCCAGCACGGCACGGTCATCGATGCCGCCCTCCTCCACGGACCAGCCGCCGATGGGCCGGATCTCCGACGGCGAGACGCCGAGCAGCCACTCCTGGTCGCCGACCCGCACGAGCACGAGACGGTGACGCGGACCGAGCGCCCGGGACTCCAGCATCTGGATGCGCCGCGTCGACCCGGGCCACGTGCCCTGGACCCGCAGGCGACGCAGCAACCACAGGGCGACACCGGCCAGCGCCGCCAGCGCGACGACCAGGGCGAACAGTTGCAGCCCTGGAGGCCACGCACTCGAGGCATTGGGCATGGGTGACAGGTCCTGCGGGCATCACGCCTGGCCCAGACGCTCCGAAGGCGCCACCACCCGCGTGAGGCGAATGCCATAGCGGTCGTTGACCAGCACCACCTCGCCCTGGGCCACGACCGTGTTGTTGACCAGCAGGTCCAGCGGCTCACCCGCGATGCGGTCGAGCTCGACCACGCTGCCCTGGGTCAGGCGCAGGAGGTCCTTGATCTTGATCGAGGCGCGCCCGACCTCGATCGACAAGGTGACCGGGATGTTCTGCAGCACGTCCGGGTGGATGGCTCCGGCGTCGCCCGGAACGGCAACTTCGGCTTCGGTGGTCTCGCTCATGAACGCATCGATCCCTTCAGGGCACCAGTTCGGGCCGCAAGGCCTGCACGACACGGCAGGCCACCTGCTGCCCCAACGCGCCGACCTCCACGTCGTAGACAGGCACGCCGCAGATGTAGGCCCGCGCGTGCTCCGGCTTCTTGAAGAACAGCAGGTCTCCGGCCTGCAAGGACTGCAGGCTCTCCAGCGGCACCGAGACCTCCCCCAGGCGCACGTGCATCCGCAGCGCGGCCTCGTCGACGGCCGAGGTCAGTTGCAGGCGCCAAGCCTTGTCCGACTCGTCGTTCCCATCACCGGTCTGCACGCGGCTGCGCAGGAGGTCGCGCACCGGCTTCAGCGACACGTAGGGGATGACCAGGTCGATGAATCCCGCCGGCGTGTCGCCCGTGGCTTCGGACTCGAACCGGCTCAGGACCACGAGGTCGTTCTCGTCGGCGATCTGGGCGAACTGCGGGTTGATCTCCGAACCGACGGCATCGAACTCGACCGGCGAGATCGGCGACCACGCCTCCCGCATGCTGCGGAAGAAGACCTGCAGGATGAGGTTGATGATCCGCGTCTCGGTGGGGGTGAACAGCCTGCCGGGGCTGAGCTGGGACACCCCGCGGCCGAAGCCGCCGAAGAAGCTGTCGAGCGAACTGAAGATCACGCCCGGCTCGATGATCACCATGGCCTGCCCGCGCAGCGGGCTCATGCGGATCGTGTTGACCGACAGGGGAAGCCGCAGATCCTTCAGGTAGTCGCCGAAGCGCACGATCTGCACGCGCGCCGGATTCAGACGCGGGCTGGTGCGCAGAAGCTCGAGCATGCCCAGCCGGAACAGGCGGATGAAGCGCTCGTTGATCATGTCGAGCGACGCGACGTTGACCCCGAGGCTGCTGTCCTCGGACGCCAGGTCGTGCTTGCGCACCGGCACGTCCACGTTGTAGCCGCCGCCCTCCGGGCCGGACGCCGCCATGCCTTCGGCCAGCGCCGCCAGTTCATCGGGCGACAGCAAGGGCTTGCTCGTATCCACCTTCACCACGACACCCCGGCGCCTGTCCCGCGACCGGTCACTGCACGACGAAGGAGGTGAAGTACACCTCCTCGATGCCGCCGAAGTCCTCGAACTTCTCCAGCACCGCGTTCAACTCGGTGCGCAGCCGGTCGGCCAGCAGCTTGCGGAAGTCGGGCTTGTCGAGGTCGGCCTCGGTGGTCTGGCGCATCACGTCGAGGGCCACCGAGCGCAGGGCGAACTCGTGCTTCTTGAGGTTTTCGATGACCCGGTCGTCGTACCGGGTCATGAAGGCCACCTGCACCTGCATGACCTTGCGCGAGGCCGTCAGGTTGGCCAGCAGTTCGCGGTCGTACTCGTGGTAGCGGTATTCGAATCGCGTGATCTCGGGGCTGGTCTTGGTCACGCGCTGTGGCTGACCGGCGGCACCGCCCGCCCCCGCTGCGCCCTGCGCCCCCGCCGCGCCCTCACGCGCCTGCTGGCTGGCCTGCTCGAGCTGCGCCTCGGCGGTCTGCTCGTCCTTCTGGTCGAAGTAGCCGGTGAAGAAGAGGGTCGCCCCGATCGCACCGACCAGCACCAGCAGGACGAGCACGACCAGCAAGAGGATCTTCACCAGCGGCAGCTTGCGTTTGCCCTCTTCCTGCTTGTCTTCGTCTGCCATTCAGATCACCTGTCGGTCGCGAGCCCATCAGGCCCAGAGATCCAGCCTCGAGCTGCGCCGCTGATCGCCCCCATCCACCGGCAAAGTCGGGTCGACGGCGGATGCCCGGCGCGCAGAATACCAAATTTCTTTGTTCTGTTGGTTTGTCGATTTTCCGTCGCCTTGACCACTCAAACCGCTTTTAATGTCGACTCCCGCAACATTCATGCCGAGCTGCATCAGCGTGTCACGCAGCCGCGGCAGCCCGTCGACGAGGAGTTCGCGCGTCACCGCGTGATGGGCCACGAGCGTCGCTTCCAGCGCGCCCTGACGCAGCGTCATGTCGATGTCGACCTTGCCCAGCGAAGCCGGCTCGATCTGCAGCCGCAGGCTGCCATTGCCCTGCCGCAGCTCGGCCACCATGCGGGTGGCGGTGGCCTGCGCCAGGCGCAGCGCCAGATCGGCGTGGGAGACGGGCGCGGTGCCGGGGGGCACGGTCACCATGGAGGGCCAGACCGGCGCGGGCGGCACCCCGCCGGCAGATGCCGCCGGCGGGACGGCCGCAGCCCAGGGACCCGAAGAAGACGCCTCGGGCCCAGCGGCGCGCATCGGCGAGGCGCCGGCCAGATCGACCCGATCGGACACGGGCCCGACGGCGCCGACGGGCGACGCCGGGGACGACCGCCCGCCCGTCGCAGAGGGCCCTGCGCGCGCCCCGATCCAGGCGGCCATCGACAGCACGGCTGGGTCGCCCGCCGACGGCATCGGTGCAGCAGGCAGGGCGGCGACCGGCGCAGCAGGCCAGTCGGTCGCCCGTGCCGCCAGCGTCGCGGGCGCGGATGTCGCCGCGGGCACCGGGCCCGCCGCCGCGCCGGCATCGGCGCCGAACAGCTTCTTCAGGGCCTGCGCGCCGAAACCGCTGTCGCGGGCATAAGTCAGGAGGGCTTCGATACCAGGCTCGGGCTCGTCACCCACCACCAGGTCCACCCCGGGACCGAGCGCGGCCGTGCGCAAGGGCACCTGGGCGCGGGCCGGCACCGGTGGCTCGAGGCCGAGGCCGGTTGGCAGCGGCTCCTGCGAGGTCTGGATGACTGCTGCCGGCATCGGCCAGGCCACGGCGGACGTCCCGCGCCCCACCGCGGCAGCGCCACGGTCGGTGGCCCGGCTCGCCGCGGGGCGTTGCGCCGGGCCCTCGGGAGGCAACAGGCCATCAGGCCCCGGCGCGGCGCCCGCCGCGCGCGTCATCGCCAGCGCGCCGGGTGGGGTTGCACGCACATCGGTGCCCGACGGGGCATCCAACCGACCAGCGCCGGGCCCCTGCCTCCGCGCCGAATCCGACCTCTCGGGCAGGCCTGTACCCGCCGCAGCCTCGCCCCGGGCAGCGTGCAGAGCCATCGCTGGCGCCTGGGCCGACGCGTGAAGGCGTTCCGATGCGCCGGCGGCCGCCTCCGAAGACCCGCTCACCGCCCCGGACGCGGCCGAGGGCACGCCACGGACCGCTGCGGCACGCAGGAAGTCGGTCGTGGAGGGCATCGTCCCGACAGCGGCCGCGGGCGCCGGCAAGGCAGCCCCAGGGGCCACCTCCGCCGACGGGCCACGCGGGACGCTCGCGAGGCCCGGGCGCCCGTCGACCAGGGGACGATCCGCTCGGGCAGCAGGCCCTGCTCGGGGATCCGGTGCCGCGCCGACCCCCGGGGTGCCAGGCGCCCGAGGAACGTCGGCCCCGGCCGCCGTCGCCTCCAGGAACGCGGGGCCGACCCGACCGGGGACGGAACCCTCCGTCGTCGCCGCCGCCGCGAGCGTGGCGTCCAACGGGAGCGCGGCCGACGCCGCAGGCGCCTGATGGACCGGCAGCCCGACGCCAGGGGCATCGGCATGGGCACCGGCATCGACATCGACATCGGTCAGTGCGGCATCGAGCGGCTCCAGCCCGCCGAGTTCACCCGGGCCGACGGCAGGTTCCGGCCGTCGGGCGGGCGGCGCGTCGTCGCCAGCGGCAGAGGCTTGCCGCTGGATCGCGCGGCGCAGCTGCGACGCGAACCCTTCGACCGCGGCGGCGGCCGCGCCGGCGGCGGGAGCCCGTCCGGCATCCGCCACTGGCGTCGGCGCCGGCTGCCCGCCCCTGGCCGCGGCCTGCAGTTGCAGGAGGTCTGAAATCTGCATGCTGATGGAGTCTCTTGAGGTGAACTGATTGAGTCAGTTTTTCCGCGATAGACATCCATACTGCAAGAAGCGTGACAGGCAACGGATTGCCGCGACGCGTGCCGTCCATCCCCCGGACTCGGGGTGTCGGAAACGCATGGCACACCGGTTGCTTTTCGTCCCCCGCGCACGACGAATGCCCGACACCCTCGAGAGATGACAGAAACGCTAGCCCTGTTCCGCCAGAGCCTGCGCCGGTTCGACCCGGCCGGCCTCGGCATACCGGCGCTCGTGCTCGTCATCATGGCGATGCTGGTGCTGCCGCTGCCGCCGCTGCTGCTGGACATCCTGTTCACCTTCAACATCGTCGTCGGCCTTGTGGTGATCATGGTGGCCATCGGCACGCGCCGGCCACTGGACTTCTCTTCCTTCCCCGCCGTCCTGCTGTTCGCGACGATGCTGCGGCTCGCGCTGAACGTTGCCTCGACTCGGGTGATCCTGGTCGAGGGACACACCGGCCCAGAGGCCGCCGGGCAGGTGATCTCCGCGTTCGGTCAGTTCGTCGTGGGGGGGAATTACTTCGTCGGTTTCGTGATCTTCGTCATCCTGATGATCGTGAACTTCTTCGTGGTGACGAAGGGGGCGGGTCGGGTGTCGGAGGTCAACGCCCGCTTCACGCTCGATGCGATGCCGGGCAAGCAGATGGCCATCGATGCCGATCTGAACGCCGGCGTGATCGACCAGGAGACCGCCAAGCGGCGACGCGAGGAACTCTCCCAGGAGGCGGATTTCTTCGGTTCGATGGATGGCGCCTCGAAGTTCGTCAGCGGCGATGCGATCGCAGGACTGCTGATCCTGATCATCAACATCGTGGGCGGCATGGCCATCGGGCTGGGCCAGCACGGACTGCCGCTGTCGGAAGCCGCGCAGATCTACGTGCTGCTGACCATCGGCGACGGCCTGGTGGCGCAGATCCCGTCGCTGCTGCTGTCCCTGGCCACGGCCATCATCGTCACGCGGGTGACGACCTCGGAGTCGATGACCGAGCAGGCGGGCAGCCAGCTGGCCAACCCGTCGGCGCTGTTCATCGCCGCGGGGATCCTGGCCATCATCGGGGTGGTGCCCGGGATGCCGCATCTGGTGTTCCTGCCGCTGGCGCTGCTCACCGCCGTCTTGGGGACGATCACCTTGCGGCGCGCCGCCGCCCGGCCCACCGGCGCAGCCCCGGACACCGCCCCCGGCGTCCCGGCCGCGGGCGATGCGGCCTCGGCGAACAAGGACCTCGACTGGGACGATGTCGAGCATGTGGACCCGATCGGCATGGAGATCGGCTACGGGCTGATCCCGCTGGTCAACACCGAGAGCGGCGGGCAGCTGATGACCCGCATCAAGGGCGTGCGCAAGAAGCTCTCGGCCGAGCTGGGCTTCCTGGTGCAGCCGGTGCGCATCCGCGACGCGCTCGGCCTGGCGCCGGACGCCTACCACATCGTGCTCAATGGCGTGACGCGGGGCCGCGGCGAGGTCAAGGTCGGACGCGAACTCGCGATCAACCCGGGTTCGGTCTACGGTCAGCTCGAGGGACAGCTCACCCGCGAGCCGGCCTTCGGCCTGGAGGCCGTCTGGATCGACCCGTCGCAGCGCGATTACGCGCGCACACTGGGCTACACCGTGGTCGACCCGGCCACCGCCATCGCCACCCACCTGAACAAGGTGCTGCTGGACGCGGCGGCCGAGCTCCTCAGCCACGACGAGGTGCAGAAGCTGCTGGACAAGGCCGCGACGAAGGCCCCCAAGCTGATCGGCGAGCTCGTCCCGGGCAAGCTGTCCCTGGGCGCGGTGACCCGCACGCTGCAGAACCTGCTCCAGGAAGGCGTACCCATCCGGGACATGCGCACGATTGCCGAGGCCCTGACCGAAGCCAGCGGCGCCACCCAGGACCCGGAGCGCCTGACCGCACTGGTGCGCCCGCGGCTGGGTCGCATGATCGTCCAGGGCCTGCTGAACAACCAGGACACGCTGGCGGTGATGGCGCTCGACCCGCCGTTGGAGCAGATGCTCCACAACGTGGTGCAGCAGAGCAACCCGCAGGTGGGAGTCGTGCTGGAGCCGGGTCTGTCGGAACGCCTGTTCGCGGCGATCCGCCAGGCCACCCACGACATGGAAGTTCAGGGATACGCGCCCGTGCTCGTCGTCTCCCCAACCGTGCGGCCCTGGCTCGCGCGGTCCTGCCGGCACCGGGTCAGCAACCTGGCGGTGTTGTCCTATGGCGAGATCCCTGACGAGCAGGCGGTCAAGGTCGTGCAGACGATCTCGGCCGACGCCCAGGGCCGCCTGAACTGAACGCCTGCCCCGACCCGACCGACCTCGACGACGCCATGGAACTCAAGCGCATCCTCGCCAAGGACCTCCGGTCTGCCTCGGACCAGGCGATGGCCCGTCACGGTCCGGACGCCATGATCATCATGACCGGGCAGTACCAGGGGCTGACCGAACTGATCATCGCGGTCGAGAGCCCCGGGCAGGGTCTGGCCGGCGCCACGGGAGCGCCAGCGGCGCCGGCGCCCGCGTCTGCCGCACCCGACCCAGCCCCCGCCGTGACGGAGCCGACCGTCATCGCGAGCGCCGGGACGCACGAACCCTCGCGCGAGATCGTCGACACGATACGCAGCGAGATCGCGATGCTGCGCCAGGAAATGCTCGGCGTCGGGCGGCTCGGCAGCAGCGCCCACCTGCCTGCGCACGCGCCCGAGGTGCGTTCGATGGTCCACCATCTGCTGGACGAAGGCGTGCCCGGGCGCCTGCAGGCACGTCTGGCGCCCGCCTTCGCGCAGGCGCAGACCGCCGCCGAGGCCCTGGAGAGCCTGGGAGAGCTGCTGGGCGATCTGCTGGAGCCGGTGTTCGCGCCGCTGGAGGACGATGAATGGTCGGGCGTCCATGTCCTGTACGGCCCGCCGGGGGCGGGCAAGACCATGATGTGCGCCAGACTGGCCGGGGCGGCGGTGACGCGGCTGGGATCGCAGGGCGTGGCCTGGATCAGCTACCAGGACCCGCGCCTGGGGGCCTGGAGCCAGACGCAGGCGCTGGCCGCGCAGATCGGCGTGGACGCCTTCCGGGCGCGGGATGCGGAAGCCCTGGCCGTGCTGCTCGACGAGCTCGACGACCGGGGCGCGGTGATCGTCGATACCGCGCACAGCGACGGACAGCGTCTGGCCGACGAGCTGCACTCGATCGCCGACCGGGGCCGGCCGGTGCACCTGCACGCCGTGGTCGGCGCCGATGCCTCGGTGCAGACCCTGCGCCGGCTGGCCGCCAGCGCGGTCGGACAGACCATGATGGTCACCCGGCTGGACGTGGCGAGCCAGCCCTGGCCGCTGATCGACCACCTGGTGTGCGAAGGCACCTGGCGGGTGTGCGCCGTCTCGGGCGCCTCGGGCACGGGCGACAGGTCACAGGCGCAGGTGCCGCGCCGGCTCGTCGAATCGACGCTGTTGCCACTGCTGGAACACCGCCCCGACGGGGGATCCGTCGTCACGCGTCCCGATCAAACGGAAGCCCTCCATGCTTGAGTCGACAGTCCCCATGGTCATCGGCATCGCCAGCGGCAAGGGCGGCGTCGGCAAGACGACGGTGTCCGTGAACCTGGCGATGGCCCTGGCAGAGATGGGCAAGAAGGTCCTCCTGCTGGACGCCGACCTCGGCCTGGCCAACGCGCAACTCGCCCTGGGCGTGCGCTCGACCGCCAACATCGGGCACGTACTGCGCAACGAGCGCCCGCTGGCGGAGGTGATCGTCGACGCCGCGCCCGGCGTGCGGCTGATCCCCGGGGCCTCCGGCATGCGGGACCTCGCCTCGCTCGACGAGTCGCAGGTCGCCTCGGTGATCCACCTGCTCGACGACCTCGAGGAACCGGTGGACTGCCTGCTCGTGGACATCGCCGCCGGCATCACCCCGGCAGTCGTGGCCTTCATGGCGGCCTGCCAGCGCCGTTTCGTGGTCGCCTGCGACCAACCGGCATCGATCGCCGATGCCTACGGCCTGCTCAAGATCATGACCGTCGAGGAAGGTCTGGACGAGATCTTCCTGGTGCCCAACATGGTCCAGAGCCAGGCCCAGGGTCGGCGGCTGCACGCCCACATGAATGACGTGGCGCAACGCTTCCTCGGCACCTCGCTGCGCTACATCGGCTCGATCGAGCGCGACGACGCCGTGCAGGCCGCCCAGGAGCGCTACACCCCGGTGTGCCGTCACGCCCCGAGCAGCGCGGTCTGCAGGAGCTTCCGCCAGCTGGCCTCGCAGGTCGCCCGGCTCGGGCCGGTGCCCAAGCCCTCGGGGCGGATCCAGTTCCTCGTCCAGCGACTGCTCCAGCGGCATGCGCCCGGTCCCTGAAAGGCCGGGGCCGGCGCGGCGTGTGGGCATCGTCCGGAAGTCAAGCCGATGAATCCTGCCCTGAAGCTGTACGAGCCTGCGCGCAGCACCACCGAGCAGCTCGTGCGCGAGCACATGCCCATGGTCAAGCGCGTGGCTGTCCACCTGAAGGTGCGGCTGCCGCCGTTCATGGACCTCGCCGAGCTGGTGCAGGTCGGGATGGTCGGCTTGATCGAGGCCGCCCAGGCCTTCGACCCCGCCAAGGGCGAGCAGTTCGAACGCTTCGCCCTGAGCCGTATCCGCGGCGCCATGGTCGACGAGGTCCGGCGCATGTCGGGCATGCCTCGCTCGGCGGTGGCCTTTCAGCGCGAGGAAGACGATGCGGCTCGGGCACTTGCGGGCGAACTCGGGCGCCCCGCGAGATCCAGCGAAGTCGCCGCCCGGCTGGGCATGGACATCGCACAGTTCCACAAGGAACGCGACGCCGCCCACCGCTTCGAGACGGAATCGCTCGACCTCGTGGAAACGGAAGCCTTGAGCGTGGCCGCCGACCGTCAGCAACAGCCCGAGGCGCTCGTGGAACGGACCCAGCTCCTCGAGCAGCTGGGCCGCAGCATCGAGGCCCTGTCGGATCGCGAAAAACTCGTACTGAAGCTGTACTATGTCGAGGAGTTAAACCTCAAGGAAATAGGTGCAGTGCTCGAAGTGACAGAATCTCGAATCAGCCAGATTCTGTCGGCGCTCGTGCGCAAGCTGCGTGCCGAACTCTGAGAGCCTGACGCCCCACAGCCACATCCCCACACCCATGTTCCGCAAGCTGTTCGCCGCCGGCCCCGAAGAGGATCAGGAACTTGCACGCGCAGCCTACGACAAGGTGGTCGCGTCGCGTCTGGTCGACTCCCGCGAGGCGCGCAGTGCCCGCGCGCGCATGGGTCTGCTGTGCAGGGCGCACCTGGACAAGACCTTCATCGACGGCGCGGAGCAGACCGCCGTGCACCAGGCCGCCCTGGCCCGTGCGCTGATCCAGGGCAAGGACAAGCCGGCCGAGCCGCAGGCGCCGGAGTTCCAACGCATCAAGTCCGGGGGGCGCGACCTGTGGGTCTACGTCCCGCAGGAGTATGCCGACCAGGCATTCGCGCTCGGGGGGCGCTATCAGAAGACCGAGCTCTCCGCCGAGCAGGCCATCCTCGAAATGCAGAGCGTGGCCGACCAGATCTTCCTGATGGAGCTGAAGTTGGAGCAGTCCTTCGAGGTGCTGCAGTTCCTGCGTGAAGAACTGACGCAGTCTTCCGGGGCATCGGGCGCCGCAGCGCCAGGTACGGGACCGACGGGCTGACATGGCCATGGACCTGCTGCTCCTGGGGGTGATCGCACTGGCGCTGCTGCTGGTGATCCTGATGATCATCTACCTGGTCGACAGGATCAACGTGATCGAGCGCGCCACCCAGGAGGCCGTGCGCAGTCTGGGGCAGCAGCAGGGCCCCGCACCTGCCGGGCCGTTCGGCGCGCTCAGCGGCAAGGCCTTGTGGGACGCGATGACCGGCGACGGTGCAGGCATCGACCCGATGGAAGCGTCCATGTTGCGGCAGCGCTATGAATCCGTGCTCTCCCGCCACATCGAGGCGCTGTTCGAGGAAGGTCGCAAGGACGGCCAGGCCGGGACGAGCAACCGACCGCAGAACACGCGGCGGATCAACACGGTGCGCGGCAGCGTGGAATCCTGGCTGCCCGGCGGCCAGGTCCAGACCCTCTACCAGTGCGGCCATGATTTCGCCACCAAGGGACCCGGGCAGTGGTCTGCGGTGCGGATCCTGCTGGACGATGCGGTGAACGAACTCTACGCACGCGCCCAGATCGAGCCCCGCGGACGCCTGTCGGACAATCTGATGGGACCGGACCCGGACGCTGGGGTGGGGTCGCAGGCGCCGGTGACAGCGCCCACGAGCGCCTGACCCGCGAGGCCCGAACGACGGCATTCGGAGCTCAAGTTGGATGATCTCGGGTCGAATCCCCTGAAGTGACGTGAACCTCAGCTTCCGGGAGCTTTCGATGTCCTTCCACAATCGCGCGATCCAGAGCTACGGCTCGGTGCAGGCCTCGAGCAGTCTCGCGGGCGCACAGGGGCTGCAATTGACGCAGATGCTGTTTGACGGGCTGGTGGATGCACTGGTCGCCCTGCGCGGCCACCTGCTGCACCGTTCGATCGCCGCGAAGGCTGCGCAGGTCGCCAAGGCGCACCGCATCGTCATGGGGCTGCAGTCCACCCTGGACTTCGAACGCGGGGGTGAGGTCGCACGCAACCTGAACGACCTGTACCTGTACGTCATCCGACGCCTCGTCCACGTCCATGCGCACAACGACCTGGAAGCGCTCGAGGAGATCACCGGCATGATGCGCGACATCCGCGATGCGTGGCGCAGCCTGCCCGGCCAGGTAGGTCGTCCCAGGGCGCCCACGGCCGCTCTGCACAGCTGAGTCGCCCGCACGCACACACGCGAGAGCGCCTGTTCGTGATGTCATCGCCCACCCAGCGCCCGTCCAAGACCCCTTGCCGGACGTGCCGGTGGACGCGGTATTTCCTGCTCTTCGCCGCCGTGCTGGTGATGGGTCTGTGGGGTGGTGCAAGTTTCGAGTTGCCGGCTGGCTGGGACTATTCGGTGTTGGCAGGCGATCTGTTCCTCGGGTCTTTCGTCGTCGTCCTGGCCCTGAAGTGGTGGGCCTGGGCGCGCGAGTCGCGCTCGCGACGCAACCCTGACGAGCTGACCTGGCTCGGACAGTCCAGGCGTCCACCGCGGCGCGACCGGGCCCCGCATTGACCATGCGTGCGGCCGATCCGACCCGCCAGGGCCTCGGGGTGACGCGCGCGCCGGCGCCCCCTTGCCGGCAATGCACGCATCTGGCGATCAGCCACGACCCGGCGATGCCCTACTGGTGTCGCCAGATCCGCATCAAGACGCGCACCCTGCCCGGCGTCGAGGTCTGGCGCGCCGACGGCCGCGATTGCCAGGGTTTCGAGCCCAGGCGGGCGGTGGGCGGATGACGCCGGCGCGCCTGCCAGGCTGGCGGCTGGCCGCAGGCATGCTGCTGGCCGTCGTGCTGGGGCCCCTGCCACCTCCGGTCTGGGCGCAGACCGCCTCTGCGGCGCCCGACGACCAGATCGAAGCCGGCGTGGCAGCCCTCGAACGCGGGCACTACGCGATCGCGATGCGCGCCTTCCGCGCCGATGCCGCCAAGGGCAACGCCCTGGCCGCGAGCAATATCGGCTACCTGTACGAGCGCGGGCTGGGGGTGCCCCAGAACTACGCCGAGGCCATGGCCTGGTATCGCAAGGCAGCCGCACAGAATCTGGCGCAAGCGCAGTTCAACATCGGGACCCTGTATTTCCAGGGCTGGGGTGTCGAGCGCAACACGCGCGAGTCCTTCGCCTGGTTCAGGCGTGCAGCGCTGCAGAATCTGGCCGAGGCCCAGTACATGGTCGGCCTGGCCTACCTGGAGGGACACGGCACCTCCCCGCAGGCGTCCTTGGCACTGGACTGGTTCCTCAAGGCGGCGCGCCAGGGCTACCCGGCCGCGCAGATGATGGCCGCGCAGGTCTTCCTGTCGGGTGACGCCGGCAAGGCCGAACCCGCCAAAGCCTATGTCTGGGCCGACGCCGCCGCCGACGCCGGGCTGGCAGACGCCTCGCTGGTGCGCGACTACGCGTCCTACCGCCTGACCGCCCGCGAAGTCGAGCGGGCACGGGCTGCATCGCAGACCTGCCGGCAGAGCGGGTTCAAGGACTGCCCCGCACCCTGATCGCCCTGGCGACGCGCGGGCAATTCCTCGTCACGCCCACGAAAGGCCCGCGAAAGGCCAAGCGACGGGATGACAGCGCAGCGGCGAGCCGGCAGTGCACCGTCCGGCGGCCTCGTCCGCCTGCCATCCTTTCCGGCAGAGGTGTCGACCCGCCGTCATCGAATGTGTAACGTTTTCCGTCATTTATCTCTTTTACCTATTTGATCACTTGTTGACAACAGCCCGTCGGGCGGCGGGCGGGCTGGCATGGCGTTTGCGGTTCAACGGCCATGTCGGTGTTTCAAGGCTTGATCAAGCGCATGCTCTGGCTGGACGGGGGATCACGGGCGGAAGAGTCCGTGGTCGCGGCGTTGGCGCTGGCCGGCTGGCACCTGGAAGAGATCGACACCTTGGAGGGTCTGTCGCCGTCGGCGCTGGCCTCGAGCGATGCGGTGGCGGTGCGCATCGGCCGACAGGACGGCCTGCTCGCGCGAACCCTGGCGGCGCTGGCCAGCGCCGGCCTGCGGCGACCGGTGGTGTGTCGGGTCGACAGCGGCGACCTGCTGGCCGCCGCGAGCGCCGCACGGCTGGGTGCGTCGCACGTCGTGGCGAGCAACGATTTCTCGTTGGACGCATGGCGCGACGTCTGCACGCTCGGGTGGCCGACCGTCGCCGAGCATGAGACGGTGCCCGGCATGCCCCGCGAGCCCGCAGGACCCGGGCGGTTGACCGCGGTCTTCGTCGATCCGGCGAGCCGGCACCTGCTGGCACTGGCGCGCCGGGTTGCGCAGGCCGAGGTGACCACGCTCGTGGTGGGCCCGACCGGGGCCGGCAAGGAAGTGCTGGCCCGCGTGCTGCACGACGCCTCGCCCCGGGCGCATGCGCCCTTCGTCGCCTTCAACTGCGCGGCCCTGCCGGAACACCTGATCGAGAGCCTGCTGTTCGGGCATGAGAAGGGGGCCTTCACGGGCGCCCACCGCGACCACCGCGGTCTGTTCGAGCAGGCGCAGGGCGGCACGCTCTTCCTCGACGAGATCGGGGACATGCCGCTGCACCTGCAGGCCCGCCTGCTGCGCGTGCTCCAGGAAAGACAGGTCACCCGACTGGGCAGCACGACGACGGTCCACCTCGACGTGCGCGTGATCGCCGCCACGGCCCAGGACCTGAAGACGGCGATCGCGCAGCGGCAGTTCCGTGAGGACTTGTTCTACCGCATTTCCACGTTCCAGTTGCGCCTGGCGCCGCTGGCCGAACGCCCGGGGGACGTCCTGCCCCTGGCGCGCGCCATGCTCGAGCGCCATCGGCCTGCGGGCGCGCCCGCCTGGCAACTCGGCGAGAGTGCCGCGCAGGCGCTGCTGGCGCATGGCTGGCCCGGCAACGTCCGGGAACTCGACAACGTCATGCGACGCGCGGTCGTGCTCGCAGACGGCCCGGTGATCTCCGCAGCCCAGATCCTCCTGGACGACGCCCCGATGCATGCCTTCGGCGCCGAGGACGAGGGGGCGCAGGCGCCCGGCCCAGCCACCCGGCCCGGCCAGGGCGCCGAGCCGGGTGGGCGAGCCCAGCCAGCGGCGGCCGCCGCGTCGGGTGTGCTCGCCTCGCTGCCCGACGCCGTGCGGGACAACGAAGTCAGGATCGTCAGCGCCACGCTGGCCGCCTGCGCCAGCCGCGACGAGGCCGCGCGCCGTCTGGGCATCAGCCCGCGCACGCTGCGTCACAAGCTGGCGCAATGGCGCCAACAGGGGCTGATCGCCGCATGAGCGGCCGAAAGTCCGGCCGCCCCGCTGTCGAACCCCCGTCAACCCACACGAACCTGCTTCCCGGAGCCCCGACATGACGGACCGCGTGACCTCACCTGCCAACATCCTCTCGATGCTGCAGACGATGAGCAAGCTGCAGGCGCAGGCCGCCGCGGGTGTCGACCCCGGGCAGGCGCGCATCGCGGGCCAGCCCGAGGGCGGCCCTGCGGTCGACTTCGGGGACATGGTCCGCCAGGCGATGGCGGAGGTCAACGAGACCCAGCAGCATTCGCGTTCGATGCAGGCGGCCTTCGAACGCGGCGAGGTGCCCCTGACCGATGTGGTGGTGGCGATGCAGAAGTCGTCCCTCGCCTTCGAGGCCACCCTGCAGATGCGCAACAAGGTGCTCAAGGCCTACGAGGACATCCTGAACATGCCGGTGTGAGCCTGAGCGCACGCGCGGGTCTGACCCGATCGCAGGCCCGGACCCGGCGCGCACGCCCGAGCATCGACCCCGCAAGACATGGCCACGAGCCCTATCCCGACCTCCTCCGCCTCACGCGACGCGCCGTCCACCACCGGCGCGGTGGTCCCGGCCGCGGGAACGGCCGTGGCCACGAGCCCGTCGTCCTCCTCCGCGCTGGTGAACCCGGCGGCGCTGTTCAAGCAATTGCCGGGCGCGGCGCGCACCGTGCTGGCCCAGCCCGCCGTCCGTCAGGCCCTGCCCGCGATGATCATCCTGGCGGTGCTGGTGATCTTCGCGATCACCTGGGCCGCCATGCAGGCGGTGCCCTACCGCACCGTGATGCCGGGCATGAACGACAGCGACCGGCAGGCCGCGTACGACTTGCTGCGCAACAGCGCGTTCAGTCCCCGCATCGACACCCAGAGCGGCGAACTGCAGATCCCCAGCGAGCGCTACCACGAAGCCCGGATGCTGTTGGCTTCACAGGGGCTGCCCCGATCGGGCAACGCCGGCCTGGACGCCCTGAAGGACCAGTCGTCGATGACGACCAGTCAGTTCATGGAGCAAGTGCGGGTCAATGCGGCGATGGAGCAGGAGCTGGCGCGCAGCATCATGCAGATCGCCACCGTGCAGAGCGCGCGCGTCCATCTGGCCCAGCCCAAGCAGAGTGTCTTCGTGCGCGACCGCACGCCACCCAAGGCGTCGGTCGTCGTCGCGCCCCACCCGGGGCGGGTGGTCTCGCCCTCGCAGGTACAGGCCATCGTCCACCTCGTGTCCTCGAGCGTGCCCTATCTGGCGCCCGAGCACGTGACGGTCGTGGACAACATCGGACAGTTGCTCACCGAATCGGCCGCCGAACTCAAGCTCGGGCTGACAGCGGCGCAGGCGCAGCACAAGCAACAGCTCGAGGAGGTCTACCGCCAGCGCGTGATGCAGATCCTGGCACCGATGGTCGGCGAGACCAACGTGCGCAGCCAGGTCAACCTGACGCTGGATTTCACCCAGGTCGAGAGCACGACCGAGGACTTCGATACCCGCAACCAGGGTCCGCGTACCCGCTCCGAGACCTTGTCGGAAGACCGCGCGGTGCGACGCGAGGCCACAGGCATCCCGGGGTCGCTGTCCAACACCGCGCCCCCCACGCCGACCACGACGACCGACACCGCCGCGAATCAGGCCGAGGGCCAGACCGAGTCGGACCAGACGCTGAGCAGCCGCACCACGCGCAACTACGAGCTGGACCGCAACGTCCGACATGTCCGGGGCGCCATGGGCGCGGTGCAGCGCCTGAGCGTGGCCGTCGTGGTCAACGAACGTGCCGCGCCCACGCCCGCCGACGGCGCGGCAGCGGCAAACGCGCCCGCCTCTGTGGCCTACACCGAGCAGGAACTGCAACGGATGCAGGACCTCGTGCGCAGCGTGGTGGGCTTCGACGCCAGCCGCGGCGATCAGGTCACCGTCGTGCCGGCGCGGTTCGAGGCACCGCTGCCGCTGGAGACCTACCCCTGGTACCTGGAGTCGCGGGTCCACGAAGGCCTGAAGAGCGGTCTGCTGGCCCTGGCCTTCATTGCGTTCCTGCTCGTGGTGGTGCGGCCGATCCTGAGCCAGTTCTACGCCGCCAAACGCGCCGAGGCCGAGCGCGTGGCGGCCGAGGCGCGGGCGCGCGCGGAGTCGGGCGAGCTGACCGAAGAGGACCTGAAGATGATCCAGCTCGGCGAAGGCGAAACGCTCGAGCAGATCAAGGCCAAGCTCAAGCCCAAGAAATCGAGCATCTCGGCCGACCTGCTCGACACGGCCAACACCTACGACGACAAGGTCGCGCTCATCCGGATGCTCGTGGCCGAGGATTCCGGCCGCGTGGCCAACGTGCTCAAGGGCATGATCCGCGTGAGCTGAGCGGCACCCGGACGAGAACTGGACCGCACCATGCCGGAAAAGAAGGACGCCAAGGACCCCAAGGCCAAGGATCCGAAAGCCAAGGACGCCAAGGCCAAGGACGCCAAGGGCAAGGACGGCCGCGACCCGAAGGAGGTCAAGGAGGTCGAGGAAGGGTCGTCGTCGCCGGACATCGTGATGACGCCCGAACTGCGCGAGGAGCTCGAGGCGCTCACCGGCACCCAGCGTGCAGCGGTGCTGATGCTGCTGCTGGGCGAGCAGCAGGCCGCCGAGATCATCCGCTACCTCACGCCCAAGGAGGTGCAGGCCCTGGGCGGCGCGATGGTATCGGTGGCCGACTTGTCGCAGGCCGCCGTCAACGTGGTGCTCGACGACTTCGTGGCGATGCTGAAGAAGCAGACCAATCTGGGCCTGGGCACCGGCGACTACGTGGAGAAGGTGCTGCGTCGCGCCCTGGGCGAGGACAAGGCCGCCTCGGTGCTCAGCCGCATCATGCCCGGCCAGGGCAACAAGGGCCTGGAGATCCTGAAGTGGATGGACGCTCGATCCATCGCCGAGATGATCCGCCACGAGCACCCGCAGGTCGTCGCGATCATCCTGTCGGTGCTCGAGTACGACGTGGCGGCCGATGTGCTGAACTTCCTGTCGCCCGAGTCCCGCCCCGAGATCATGCAGCGCGTGGCCAGCCTCGAGACGGTGCAGCCCTCGGCGATGGAAGAGCTCGAGTCGATCATGAAGAAGCAGTTCTCGAGCAGTTCGTCGGCGAAGTCTTCGAGCTTCGGCGGCATCAAGGCCGCTGCCAAGATCATGAACTTCGTCAAGGTCGACCTCGAGTCGCAGATCATGACGCAGCTCACCCAACTCGACCCGGAGCTGACGCAGAAGATCCAGGACAACATGTTCACCTTCGAGAACCTCTCGGCAGTGGACAACCGCGCCATCCAGACCCTGATGCGCAATGTCGAGCCCGACATGCTGATGACGGCACTGAAGGGGGCGCAGGAATACGTCAAGGAGAAGTTCTTCGACAACATGTCGGCCCGTGCGCGGGTGATGTTCATCGACGAGATGGAGTCCAAGGGCCCGCTGCGCATCACCGACGTCGAAGAGGCCCAGAAGTCGATCATGCGCATTGCGCGCAAGCTCTCCGACAAGGGCGAGCTGGTGCTGTCGGGCCGAGGCGATGACTTCGTCTGAACCCCTGGCCCATACGCCGGACGAGGCGGCAGAGCCCGTGCGCCCGCAGTGGTGGCCCGACGTCCTGCTGGCCCGCCCGCGTGCCACCGACCCCCCACCCTTCCGCCCCAGCGTGTGGTCAGGGCGCCAGGAGCCCGCCTTCCATGCACTGCCGGTGCGCCGCGAGCGGCCGCCGACCGCACGGACGGCAATCGAGACGGCTCGCGTGGCAGCGTCCGCCACCGACATCGGCCCGATGGACGGCGGGCGCGACCCGGCGCACGGAGCCCCATCGACGTCTGCGCCGGCGCAAGTCCCTTCCGCCCCGCTCGTCGCCTCCCGTCCGCAGCGCGATCCAGCCGTGGCCGCCCAACCGGCCACGCCGCCCCCCGCGCCCGCCAGCCCGAGCCTCAGCGCTGCGTCCCGGCCGGGCGGCGGCGCGACGGTCGAAATGCCCACGGCGCAGGCGCTGCAGGACGCGTACGCCCGCGGTGTCGAGGACGGGCAGGCTCGGGCACGGGCACGCGACGAGGCCGCGCGCCAGCGGCAGGAAGCCCTGCTGAAGCTCCTGCTCGACCAGATCGACCGCAGCGCCGTCCGCACCGCAGACTGGTCCACGCCGATGAAACGGCTGTGCCTGCGACTGGCCGAGGAGATCGTGCGCGGCGAACTCCAGCAGCCACGGACGGTGGAACGGCTGGTCGAACAAGGGCTGTCCGCACTGGGCGAATCGTCGCAACGTCCTGTCGTGCGTCTGCACCCCGACGACCTCACCGTGCTCTCGCCGCTGCTGCCACGCTTTGCCGAGCGGTGCCGCTTCGAGGCGGTGCCGGGCATGAGCCGCGGAAGCGTGGAAGTCGCAGCCGACGACACGCTGATGCAGGATCTGATCGAGAACCGATTGCGCACCCTGGCCGATCAGCTCTTCCAGGACGACGCCGGCGTCTCCAGCGGCTCGGCCACGGGTGCCTGAGGCACGGGAGCCCCACCGGTGAGCACCACGGACGACGCCCTCGAGCGCATGCTCGAGCGGCTGCAGGCACCCGGCCCGCAGCGGGTGGGCACCGTGGTCAGGCTGGTGGGCCTGCACATGGAGACACGGGGCATCAAGGCCCCGGTGGGGGCCTGCTGCGAGATCGCCGGCCCCCACGGGCGCCGTGTGGAGGCCGAGGTCGTGGGCTTCCAGGCCGACCGTCTGCTGCTGATGCCCTTCACCGAGCCCGCAGGCATCGGACCGGGCGCCACGGTGCGCGTGGTGGGTCGTTCGGCGCAAGTGCGTCTGGGCCCTCAGCTCCTCGGTCGCGTCGTCGATGCCCTGGGCATGCCGCTGGACGGCGGGCCCGTGCCAGCCTGCGCCGAGTCGGGCTCGCTGTCGGGCGACCCCATGAACCCCATGGACCGAGGCCCCATCCGGGACGTGCTGGACGTCGGGGTCCGGGCGATCAACGCCATGCTCACCTTGGGAAAGGGACAGCGCGTGGGCCTGATGGCCGGCTCCGGCGTGGGCAAGAGCATGTTGCTGGGGATGATGACGCGCTTCACCGCGGCCGACGTCGTGGTCATCGGACTGATCGGCGAGCGCGGACGTGAGGTGCAAGGCTTCATCACCGAGACCCTGGGCCCGCAAGGCCTGCAGAAGTCGGTCGTGATCGCCGCGCCGGCCAACGTGTCGCCGGTGCTCAGGCTCAAGGCCGCGCTGATGACTCACCGGGTGGCCGAGCATTTCCGCGACCAGGGGTGCGACGTGCTGATGCTGGTCGACAGCCTCACGCGGGTGGCCCACGCGCAGCGCGAGATCGGTCTGGCCATCGGCGAGCCGCCCACCTCCAAAGGCTACCCGCCCTCGGTGTTCGCGTTGCTGCCCACCCTGATCGAGCGCGGCGGCCCGGGACGGCACGGCCACGGCTCGATCACCTCGGTCTACACCGTGCTGGCCGAGGGCGACGATGGCAACGATCCGATCGTGGACATCGCCCGCGCCTCGCTCGACGGTCAGGTGATGCTGTCGCGGCGTCTGGCCGACGCGGCGCACTACCCGGCCATCGACCTGTCCGGCTCGATCTCGCGGGCGATGCCACGCCTGCTGAGCGCCGAGGAACTGGAGCGTTCCAACCGGTTCCGCCGTCTGTGGACGCTGTACCAGCAGAACCAGGACCTGATCCAGGTCGGCGCCTACGAAGCGGGCACGAACAAGGAGCTCGATCTGGCCATCAAGCTGCGGCCGGCGATGGAGAACTTCCTGCGCCAGGACGCGCACAGCGCGGCGTCCTTCGCCGAGTCCCGGCAGGGGCTCAAGCGGGTGCTGGGCTGAAGGTGCGAAGGCAGATGGATCGGCACGACACCTGGAGTGTGCTGTCCGCACGGGCCGACGGCCAGGTCGAGGCGGCCGCGCGCGCGTTCGCGCGCTCCCAGGAGGCCGTGGACCGCATCGAACTCACCCGCCAGAAGCTGCACCGGCTCTTGCAGGACTGCCTGCAGGAGCAGACCGCCAGCCGGCCGCTCGCACGGCCCCTGGGTGACCGCCGCAACGCCCAGCTCTTCATCGCGCAGCTCCAGGCCATGGACGACGGCATCCAGCAGACCCTGCAGGCCGCTCATGCCGAACGCGACGGCGCGCGCGCGCGCCTCGCGCAGGCCCAGGTGGACGCACACAAGGCACGGCACCTGCTGGACCAGGCCGACCGCGCCCGACGCGACAGCCGGTCGAGGCAGGAGCAGCTGCGCATGGACGAGTGGAGCACCATGCGCCACGGCCACGCCGGCGCGCGAACGGAGCCGCCGCCGACGGA